>JBIKKE010000063.1:0-11413 GCA_044360575.1 Limnohabitans sp.
GCTGTCTTCTGGGATGAAAGCTGCAAACGATTCAGGCGTGCCGCCGATGATTTCGCCGCCTTGTGAGGCGATTTTTTCGGCCACATCCGGCAGTCGCAAGATGGCGGCAATTTCAGTGTTCAAGCGACGGGTGATGTCGGCAGGCAGTTTGGCCGGGCCCAGAACGGCAAACCACTGCAGCATTTCGGCATTGGCCACGCCCGCTTCGGCCATGGTGGGCACGTTGGGCATCAGGGGCGAGCGCTTTTCACTGGTGATGGCCAAGACCCGCAGCTTGCCCGCTTGGTAGTGCGGCATCACGTTGGGTGGGCTTTCAAAGTTCAGGTTGACCTGACCCGACAGCAAATCGACGATGGCTTGCCCGCTGCCTTTGTAGGGGATGTGGTTCATCTGCGTCTGGGTGGCCAACATGAAGCGGGCCGCAGCCAGGTGCTGAGCACTGCCGCTGCCCGAAGATGCAAAACTCAGGCCCATGGGTTTTTGTTTGGCCAAGGCGATGAAGCCTTTGACGTCGTTGGCCGGCACACCGGGGTTGACTGTCAGCAGCAAAGGCGTGGATGCAACGCGGATGATGGGGGTGAAGTCTTTCACCACGTCATAAGGCAGCTTGGGGTAAAGCGCAGGTGCCACCGAATTGGAGTTGCTGTGGCCCAGCAACAAGGTGTAGCCATCGGGCCGGGCTTTGGCCACGATATCGGCCCCTACGGTGCCAGCCGCACCGGCTTTGTTGTCCACCACCACGGGCTGTCCCAAGCGGTCTTGCAGCTTTTGGCCAATGACGCGGGCCAGCACGTCGGTGAAACCACCGGGTGCAAAACCCACCACGATGCGGATGGGTTTGTCAGGCCAGGTTTGCGCCATGGCGCCCGCGCTGAAAGACAGCCCCAGGGCCAATGCCATAGCCGTGCGGCGTGAAAAAGAAGCATGTGTCATGGTGTTTTCCTCGTGGGGTATCAGTCAATTTGGGCGCCGGACTCTTTCACCACCACGGCCCATTTGGCCAGGTCGCGCTTGAGCATGTTGGCAAACTCGGCGGGTTGGGTGATCAGCACATCGGCTCCTTGCGCGTTGAAGCGCTCGATCACGTCTTTGTTTTTCAGGATGTCTTGTACATCTTGGTTGATGCGTCGAACCACGGCGGCAGGTGTCTTGGCGGGCGCAAACAGGCCGAACCAAGGCGATACATCGAACTCTTTGTAGCCCGACTCAGCGATGCTGGGAATTTGAGGGAAGTTGCCCGAGCGCACCGCGCTGGTAACGGCCACAGGGCGCAATGTGCCGGCCTTGATGGCGCCCGAGACCGAGGGCAGGCTGGTGAAGACCATGTTGATCTGACCGCCCATCAGGTCTTGCATGGCGGGGGCTGCGCCCCGGTAAGGGATGTGTTCGAGTTTGGTTTTGGCGGCAGCATTGAACATGACGCCCAGCAAGTGGTTGACCGAACCGTTGCCCGCCGAGCCAAAGGTCAAAGGCGCACGGGTGCCTTGTTCGACCAAATCCTTGATGCTTTTGACAGGCGAGTCGGGCCGGACCACCAAGACAAAAGGCAAGGTGGCCAAAGTGGCCACCGGCTCGAAATCTTTTTCAGGGTCAAAGGGCAGTTTTTTGTACAAGGCGGCATTGATGGCGTGCGAACCTGCGTAACTCATCAGCAAGGTGTGGCCGTCTGCAGCGGCCAGAGCCACATGCTCCATGCCCACGTTGCCACCTGCGCCCGCACGGTTTTCGACCACCACCGACTGGCCCCACTTTTCGCTGAGTCTTTGCGCCATGATGCGCGCCAGCGCGTCAGATGCGCCGCCCGGGGTTTGCGGCACCACGATGCGCACAGGGCGTGACAAGAACTCTTGCGCCAGTACAGCGCCCTGCGTCAGACAAAGACCCAAAGACAGGGCCATAATTTTTAAAACGCGTGTAATCATTTCCGCTCCAATGAAAAAGTGCCTCAGAATGACACAAGGCACCGGCCTGGCTTGTCTCAAGCCGGACAAGTTGCAGGGCTGGCCAGCCCAGGTGCTGTGACACAATGAAAAACATGATGATTCGCCGAATTGCAGGTGCCCTGGGCGCCGAGCTGCACGGGGTCGATTTGACCCAAACTTTGAGCGGTGAGCAGCAACGCGAGATCCGCGATGCCTTGTTGCAAAACCAGGTCATTTTCTTCCGCGACCAAGACCTCTCTCCCCAACAATTCATGGCGTTCGCGCAAACGCTGGGGCAGCCCATCGAATACCCCTTTGTCAAAGGTTTGGAGGGCTTCCCTTGTGTCATCGAGGTCAAAAAACTCGAACACGAAAAAGTGAACTTTGGGGGCATCTGGCACTCCGACACCACTTATTTGCCACAACCCCCCATGGGCTCGATGCTCTTGGCCAAAGAGGTTCCACCTTACGGTGGAGATACCCTGTTTGCCAACCAGTATTTGGCCTGGGAGGCTTTGTCTGAAACGATGCAAAGGCTGCTCGATGGGCTGGTGGGCATCAGCAGTTCGGCCAAAGCCGATGTCTCTAAAACCCGCGAAGACCGCATCAAATCGGATGGCAAAGACAGTGCGCCCCAAGCGCACTTGGCGCACCACCCGCTGGTGCGCACACACCCTGAAACCGGCCGGAAGGCGCTGTATGTCAATGTGGCGCACACCGCTGGCATCGTGGGCATGACGGACGCCGAAAGCGCGCCTTTGCTCAACTTTTTGTTTCATCACCAGGTCAAGCCCGAGTTCACCTGTCGGTTTGTTTGGCAGCCCCATTCGTTGGCGGTTTGGGACAACCGCTGCACGCAGCACAACCCGGTCAATGATTACCATGGTTTTCGACGGGTCATGCACCGCATCACACTGGCGGGCGACACGCCTTGCTGAGCGAAAATAGCGCCTGCTTTTTCCAGGTTCAGGAGTCGGTGTGAAATTCAAAATGTCAGAGAAGTCCTTGTTCGCGGTGTTGCTGCGCTCACCGTGGTGGATCAGCTTTGTGCTGGTGGCGGTGATTGCTCTGGCGGCGGGGGCCTTGTTGCCCAAAGAATATGCCGGCGTGGGCATGCTGGGTGGTTTTCCATTCTTCGTGATTGGCTGCATGGCCATGTGGCGACAGCGTAATTTGCCCAGTGCTGCAGAGCTCGAAAAAGGCATGAGCATGCTCTCGAGCATGGGTTGGCGTGACTTTTCAGCCTTGCTCGAGACCGCGTTCACCCGCCAGGGCTACACCGTCAAGCACCTGAATGGCGCTGCCGACATGCAACTTGAAAAAAAGGGCGTGCTCACCGTGGTCAGCGCCAAACGCTGGAAGGCAGCCGCTTTGGGGGTGGAGTCATTGCGTGAATTGGTGGCCGCCCGGGACGCACTTGAAGCCAGAAACTGTGTGTGCATCACCCTGGGCCAAGTCAGTGCCAAAGCCAACGAATACGCCGAACAGAATCGCATCACGCTCATCTCGGATGCCGACTTGGTCGCGCTGACGGCTGAAACCATCAAAATTTTGTGAGGCTTTGGCACCATGACCACTGAAAACCAGGTGCTGGACGCCCAAGCCTTGCGCACTCTGGCTCAGCGACGCAGCCCCACATCTTGTCAATGCTCGCTGGGGCCGTGCGAGGGCTGGGAAAGTGTGAGCGGCGACCGTTGGCCGGAAGGCGCTGTGCAGAAGCTGGGCAGTTTGAGGGCTACGTTGGACGCCGATGGCGCCCCGTTGCCCGAACCCAGTTTTGCAGAATTTCACCCAGCTGGCACGCGCTACGAGTCACCCGAGGCACCGATTGCGCCCCTGTTTTTTCCGTACAACCGCTGCGACGTTTTTGCCTGCGGCCAATGCGATCGGGTGCTGCTCCAGTACACCGAGTTTGGCGGCTACTACGTTGACCAGCGCGTTCGGGTGCTCTGCCCCGAACGGGTGACCAATGCGCCATTGCCAGGCGCTTGAAGGTAGCTTGAAGGTGCTCAGTCTGGCTTGATGCCGTTTTCACGCACGACTTTGGCCCAAGTGTCGATTTGGCCATCAATAAAGGTTTTGGCGCGTTCGACACTGCCCCCGGCAATGCTGATGCCTTGCGCTTCCAGGCGCTTGGAAACCTCAGGATTGCTCAGTGTTTTGTTCAACTCTTCGTTCATGCGCTTGACGATGTCGGGCGGTGTTTTGGCTGAGGCCAGCAAAGCCCACCAGGCCGGTGCTTCAAAACCCGGAAAGCCCGCTTCGGCAATGGTCGGCACATCTGGGAATTCGGCCACCCGTTTGGACGAGGTCACCGCCAGAGGGCGCAGGCGCTTGCTGTCGATGTGAGGTTTGTTCAAGAACACCGTGGCAATGGTCAACGGGATGTGGCCGGCAATGGCGTCGTTCATCAACGGACCGCCGCCTTTGAAAGGGACGTGGTTGAATTCCAGGCCGCCGTTTTTGGCCATCAAGGTCATGGCCAAATGGCCCAAGCTGCCGTTGCCAATCGAGCCGTAAGCCACGTTCTTTTTGGCTTTGGCTGCGGCCACCACATCGCCAAAGGTTTTGTATTCGCTGGCCGCATGGGTCGTGACCATCATGGCCGACGTGCCCACCAGCACCAGAGGCACCAAGTCGCGCTTGCTGTCGTAGGGCATGTTGGGCATCAGGCTTTGGTTCACGCCGTGGGTGTCAAACACCACCGCAAAGGTGTAGCCATCGGCGGGTGCGCTGAGCACGCCCGCGGTGCCAATCACGCCCGAAGCGCCGCCCCTGTTCTCGACCACCACACTTTGCCCCAGTTGCTGCGACAAGGGGCCCGACAAAATGCGTGCCACTTGGTCGACCGAGCCGCCTGGCGGGAAAACAGCGACCAATTTGATCGGTTGCTTGGTGGGCCAGGCTTGCGCCCAGGACATCAGCGGCATGCAAGTCACCAAAGCAGCACAAGCTGCACGGGTCATCCAGGATTTCATAGTTTGAGCTCTTAGAGATAACAAAAATACGAGTATGGCCTCATCCAATCGATCATAGTTCTAGCGCAAACCCTGAACGAACGCCTGGCCAGACGCTGCAGATGGGCTCATACCGTGGCAATCGGTGTGGCTGGCGAACCGATCGCTCCAGGCAATCGCAGGGGCGGGGCTGTGAGTAAAAAACGAGAGCGTTTTTGGCTGCGCAACCACTCGGCCAGCGGGGTCAGGTGCCAGATCTCGCCCAAGTGCACCCCCAGCTTGAACAGGCAATGCTCGTGCAAGGGCAGAGCGGCGCAACTGCCCGGGCGGGGTGTGGCGGGTAAGCCCTCGACGGCGTAGTTGTCGGCGATCAGCGCCACCAGGCCCGAGTCGGTGATCCACTGCAGCAGCCGCTCGTCGCGCCCCTCCAGCACGGCGCATGAATTTTCTACCGCGTGCGGGTCGGGCTGCTTGTTCATCTCCAGCAGCATTTGCGCAAAACCCGTGTGCAGGCACACCATGTCACCGGGCTCGACCACCACGCTGTCCTCTCGCATGATGTCCATCAGCATGTCGTAGCCCACCCGCACCCGTTCGCGCCCAAAGTGCGCATGCAGGTCGATCATCACGGCGCGGCCCTGCACGCAGCGCTCTGACATTTTTTCGATGCCCAGGGCCTTGGCCGCAGAGGTGGATTCACGGGCAATTTCCGGAAAACCAAAAATACCGGCGCCTCCGCCGCCGGTGGGGCCAATTACGTCTGTCCCGGCCCGAAAGCCGTTGTAGTAGACCGCCTCTGGCACGCCGTCGCCATTGGCATCGAACATGGAGCCCACATGCGCCAAGCTGTCCCATTGGGTGCTGTACTGCAAGTGCATGATCACCAGATCGTCACAAATCACGTCGGTGCAGCTCGGGTCATCGCACCAGAGTTGGTAATTCATGTTGGGCTTGCCCTCGCGCAGGGTGGGGCGCAGCACAGGCGGTTGGCGCCTGGGGTTGAGCACATTGCCCCCCGGAAAATCCAGCGGCAGGCTGAGGTTGAAGGTCTGCCCTGTATGCACCTCGCGCATGCCTTGCAGCACTTTATCGGGCGTCAACAGATTCATGCGGCCGCATTGGTCGTCGGGGCCGAAGTCGCCCCAGTTAGAGCCTGGAGGGCGTTGTTTCCAGCGTGGGGATGAGGACATGATGGACTCCTGATGTGTTGAAACCCTTGCGGGGTCAGTCGGTTAATGGGAGGGGAGCGGGTTTTTGAAACTCGCGCCACAGCAAATACAGGCCGCTGGCGACCACCACCAGGGTGCCCAGCACCACGGTCAAATCGGGCACCTGGCCAAACACCCACCAGCCCAGCACGCTCATGTAAATGATCTGCTGGTACAAAAACGGGCCCAGCACCGCTGCCGAGGCATAGCGGTGGGCCACAGCCACAAAGTAGTGGCCAATCCCGCCACTCAAACCGGCCAGCCCCATGATCAACCATTCCAGCAAGGTGGCTGGGTTTTGCCACTGCCATAAGGCGATCGGCGTCATCACCAAGGTGGCCACCACCGCTGAGGTCAATTGTGTCGTGGCTGGATTTTCGCTGCTGGCCAGGTAGCGGGTCATCATGTTGAACAGTGCGTACAAGACGGCATTGAGTGCCGACAGCAAAATGGCCGGGTGAAAGCCGCTGCTACCCGGGCGGATGATGACCAGCACGCCCATAAAACCCATCGCAATCGCCAGCCAACGTTTGACATCAAGCCGCTCGCCCAGCCACCAGGCCGAGAGCAGTGCAATCAAGATAGGCACTGAAAACTGCATGGCCCCGGTTTCTGCCAATTGCAAATACTGCAAGGCCCAAAAGTTGAGCCCTGTCATGCTGGCCAGCATCAGGCCCCGCAGCAATTGCAGGCGGGGGTGGCGCCAGCGCCATAAATCTCTCTTGAGGGAGGGTGCAAAGACAGCAATCGAAAACAGCGAATGCGTCAAAAACCGCATCCACACCACCTGCAGCACGGGCAGGGTCATGACCAGCCATTTGGCAGAGGCGTCCAGCACCGCAAACATCACCGTGGTCACGGTGACCAGCGCAATGCCCATGCGACGGTTGCGAGCGCTGTCGCTGAAAAGTTGGCTCATGGGGCCATGAAGAGCTTGGTCTTGGTGCGAGTGGCCAAGCTCATGGTTTGGCTGGGGTTTCCAGGCCGCCGGTGTAGAAGCGGTTGAAAGTGGGCGAGATGATCAGCTCATTGATGCAAGTTCGAGCCGGCATTTGGGCCAAAAACAAGATGGCTTGGCCCATGTCTTCGGCTTGCACCATGCGCTCGCGCTGCTGAGCCGATGGTGGCACGGGCCTTTTGTCCAGAATCGGCGTGGCCACTTCGCCCGGCAAGAGTGAGGTGGCGCGGATACCGTAGAGGCACTCTTCCATGTTGATGGACTCGGTCAGTGCCAACACCGCGCGTTTGGTGGCGTTGTAAGCGGGGCCGGTCAGTTTGGAGGCATACAAACCTGCCCAGGATGACACGTTGATGATCAAGCCACCTTGCTGCTGCCGCATGGTCGGCAAGACCGCGTGCACGCAATAGAAAAGCCCCGACAGGTTGATGGCCACCACATCGTCCCAGGCCTCGGGGGTGACCACATCGAAGTTACGCTGTGTGGCGTTGGTGCCCGCACTGGTGATCAACATGTCGATGCGGCCGTGTCTTGCCACGATGTCTTGGGCTGTGGCTTTTACCGCGTGTTTGTCGGCCACATCCAGCAGCACCGCCTCGGCGCTGCCCAGGCTTTGCAGTTGGGCCAGTGCCGTGGCATTGGTGGCCGCAGTGCGCCCCGAAATCACCACATGCGCACCGGCCTTGACCAGCTCAATCGCCCCAGCCAACCCAATGCCGCTACCGCCGCCAGTGATCCAGGCCACTTGGCCTTTGAGTGAAGTTGTCATCTGCTGTCCTGCTCAAAATTGAAGACTTGCCTCTGGATCGGCCCAGAAAGCCACAGGTCTATTGAAGCAGCACCAGTGCTTGGCGCCCTGATGCGGAGGTGACAGCAGTGGCGTTACGTGAGTGGGGTTAGGGGAGGGTGCGGCGTGTTGGGTAACGCCAAAAGGTATTGCCGAATTCAAAGCAGAGCAGGTCACAGGCTGCCAAGAAAAAAGGGCTGTGTTTGCACACAGCCCTTTAATTTCATTCGAGTTTTTGGCTCCTCAACCTGGGCTCGAACCAGGGACCTACGGATTAACAGTCCGGCGCTCTACCGACTGAGCTATTGAGGAACAACTTTCGATTATAGGGTTGTTTTTGGCCTGTTTTGAGAGGGGCGCGCAGTTTTTTGCAAATTTTCAATCAGGTGTTGCAAGGCTTTGGCCGTTTGTTCGGGCTGGCTGGCGCCGGTGATGGCACGAACCACGGCAATAGAGCCCACACCGCTTTGCATCACGGCGGGCATGCGCGCTTCGTCGATGCCACCAATCGCCACCAGAGGGTGGTGCTGCATCAGCTTAGCGTAGGCGTTCAGGCGTGACAGGCCTTGGGGGGCTGTTTGCATGCGCTTGAGCGTGGTCGGGAAAATAGCACCCAGCGCCATGTAACTGGGGCAAGCGGCATCGGCACGCAGCATTTCCGCGTAACCGTGAGTGCTCAGGCCCAGTCGCAAACCGGCCAAGCGAATTTGCTCCAAGGGGGCGTCGTCCATGTCCTCTTGGCCCAAATGCACGCCGTAAGCACCTTCTTCGATGGCGATTTGCCAGTGGTCGTTGATGAACAGCAAGCTGTTGGTACCGCGCACAGCTTGTACCGATCGCCTGACTTCTTGGCGAACGGCATCCGTGTCTTCGGATTTGAAGCGCAACTGCAGCGTCTGGACCCCGGCATGGGCCATGCGGCCCACCCAATGCGCATCGGGCAAAACCGCGTACAAACCCAAATTGCGTGGACAAGGTGCAAAGGCCTTGTCTTGGTGATCGGGGCTGAGACCAAAATCTTGTGCTTGTGTGGGCCAATCAGCCACAGAAAAATGGCCGTTTCGCTGGGTTTGCCTGCGCCATGCCTGCACCACACACTGGGCGTCCTGTTCTAAAAAGCCGAGCCGTCGGCACCCTTGCAAGACGCCCGCGTGTTCCGCATCCCAGCCGGCCGCCTGGTCTTGGTTGCTCAGGTCGTCGGTGCGGGGCTCGCCCGCCAGCATGCCAGCGTGAGTTTGGGCCAAGGCCAGTGCAATGTCGTTGGCGGTGTTCATGTTTGGTGCCAAAAAGGGGTACCCAGCACCGGTGTGCTGGGTTGGGCGTTGTCTTGCGCTTGCATGGCGCCCGCCAAAAACGCTGAGCGGCCCGCCGTGACCGCATGGGCAAAGGCCTGCGCCATGCGCACCGGGTCTTGCGCCAGGGCCACAGCCGTGTTGAGCAGCACCCCGTCGTATCCCCACTCCATGACTTGGCAGGCGTGCGAGGGCAAACCTAAGCCCGCGTCCACGATCATGGGCACATTGAGGCGTTCGCGCAGGGTGCGCAGCGCGTGCGGGTTGATGGGGCCTTTGCCGGTGCCGATGGGGGCCGCCCAAGGCATCACGGCTTGGCAGCCCACGTCGATCAAGCGCTGGCACAAGACCAGGTCGTCGGTGGTGTAAGGCAGGACCTTGAAGCCGGACTGGATGAGCGCTGCAGCTGCAGCGGGCAAGTTCAGGGTGTCGGGCTGGAGTGTGTAGTCGTCTCCGATCAATTCGAGTTTGATCCAGTCGGTCTCAAAGACTTCGCGGGCCATCTCCGCCGTGGTGATGACCTCTTGCACGCTGTGGCAACCGGCTGTATTGGGCAAGACGGGCACCTTGACTTGGCGCAACAGGTTCCAAAAACTTTGCGAGGCCTCGCCACCACTGCCCGTTTGCCGACGCAAGGACGCGGTCAACATGGCCGGGGTTGAGCGCTCAATGGCCTCGATCAAAACGCTGGGTGAGGGGTAGCGTGAGGTGCCCAGCATCAGGCGGCTGTCAAAACGTTCGCCGTAAAGCACGAGGGGATCTGGGGTCAACGAGGGGGAGTTCATGGGGAATTTCGTGGGGTCTTAGCCGCCAGTGATGGGGGATATCAATTCAATTTGGTCGTCATTTTGTAGCACATGCTGTGGGTATTTTTGGCGTGGCACAAACTGCAGGTTGACTGCAGCTGCAAAAGGCGGGTGAATATCAAACTGCGCAATGGCGTCTGCCAAGCTGGCCCCTTGAGGCAGCTCATACATGGCATGGTTGATGCGCACTTGGATAGTGGGTTCAGGCATGTTGGAACTTCAAGTTGAACTGTGTGGCCAGATTCGTGGTTTGGTGTTGTACCCATTCCATCACCACATCCAGCATGGCGGGGGAGATCAAAAAACCATGGCGGTAAAGGCCGTTGATTTGCAAGGCCCGTTCGCCCAAGCAACGGATGGCGGGCAGATTGTCGATCAAAGTGGGGCGGGCTTGGGTGCTGGCCTCCAAAATGCGCGCCTCGGCAAACCCGCTGTGGACCGTGTAGGCTGCGCTCAGCAGCTCCAAGGTGGAGCGGACACTCACGGCAGACAGGTCTTCGGTCTCGATCTCGGTCGCACCGATCACAAACACGTGGTTTTCTTTCGGTGCGATGTAGATGGGGTAACGGGGATGGATCAGTCGCGTGGGTCGCTGCAGGTCGACATCGGGTGCGTAAAGCCGCAGCACCTCGCCCCTGACGCCACGCAGTTGTGTCCAGTTTTGGCGTGCGCCAAGGCCTCGGCAGTCAAAGACCCAGTCGGGTTGGCCGCTCTGGCCGGAATGAAAATCGTCGGGCGATGCCGGGCTGTTCCAGCGCACCTCCACACCCAGTTTCGCCATGCCTTTGAGCAAAGACGCCAGCAATTCGCGGTTGTCGAGTTGGCCTTCACCGGGCAAATACAAAGCTTGGTTGAAGCGTTGCTCCATGCCGGGCTCCATCTTTTGCAGGCCCTGAGCGTCCAGCCTTTGGATGGGAGTCAATTCGGGGCATTCGTCTTGGGTGCGCAGCAAGAGGCCTTCAAAGCGTTTGGCCTCAGCTGCATCTTGTCGGTGCCACAGCACCAAAGTGCCGTTTTGCTGAAAGAACACAGGCTCGGGCAGGGTGGCGATCAACTCGGGCCAACGCGTCAGGCCGTGGTGGCCCATGCGCACCACCGGCATTTCGGTGATGGCCGATTCGGCCAAAGGCGCCAGCATGGCGGCGGCCACGCGCGCGGCTGAGCCTTGACCATCTTCGCCCAGCGCCTCGTGCACTTGCACGCGGTGACCGATTTGAGCCAAGGCGTGGGCCAACATTCGGCCCATCAGGCCAGCGCCCAAAACCACACTGAAAAGGGGCTTGTTCATGTCAAAGTGTCCAGTCGGGATCGCCGATAATTTGCGGTATGAACGACCACCCATACCGCTACGCACGCGTGCTCACCATTGCTGGATCGGACAGCGGCGGGGGGGCAGGCATTCAGGCCGACTTGAAAACATTTGCCGCTTTGGGCTGTTATGGCATGAGCGCGATCACGGCACTCACGGCCCAAAATACGGTGG
>JBIKKE010000293.1:0-3115 GCA_044360575.1 Limnohabitans sp.
GGCCAGTTTGCCGGGCAGGCCCATGCCGTCGAGCACGCCTTTGCGACGCGTCATTTCGCGGGCTTTGCGGGCGGCTTCGCGGGCGCGGGCGGCTTCCACGATCTTGCCGCAGATGATCTTGGCGTCGTTGGGGCGCTCTTCCAAAAAGTCGGTCAGGGCTTTGGCCACGATGTCTTCCACCGGGGCGCGCACTTCGCTCGACACCAGCTTGTCTTTGGTCTGGCTACTGAACTTGGGTTCGGGCACTTTCACGCTCAACACGCAGCACAGGCCTTCGCGCATGTCGTCGCCGCTGACTTCAACTTTTTGCTTTTTGGCGATCTCGTTTTTCTCGATGTACTTGCTGATGACGCGGGTCATCGCAGCGCGCAGGCCGGTGAGGTGGGTACCGCCATCACGCTGGGGAATGTTGTTGGTGAAGCACAACACGGATTCGTTGTAGCCGTCGTTCCACTGCATGGCCACTTCGACACCGATGCTGGTTCCGGGGATGCCGCCGTAACTGTCGGCTGGGCGCTCACCGTTGGCATGGAACGCGTTGGGGTGCAGCACTTTTTTGTTGGCGTTGATGAAGTCCACAAAACCTTTGACGCCACCGGCGCCCGAGAAGTCGTCTTCTTTGCCAGTGCGCTCGTCTTTGAGGCGAATGCGCACGCCGTTGTTGAGGAAGGACAACTCGCGCAAACGCTTGGCCAAAATCTCGTAATGGAAATCGGTGTTTTGCGTGAAGATTTCGACATCGGGCAAGAAGTGCACTTCGGTGCCGCGCTTGTCGGTGGCACCCGTGACGCGCATGGGCGAGACTTCGACGCCGTCCACGGTTTCGAGCAAACGGTTTTGCACAAAGCCTTTGGCAAAGTCGATCTGGTGCACTTTGCCTTCGCGGCGCACCGTGAGGCGCAGCCACTTGCTCAAAGCGTTCACGCAAGACACGCCCACGCCGTGCAGGCCGCCCGAGACTTTGTAGCTGTTTTGGTTGAACTTGCCACCCGCGTGCAGTTCGGTCAATGCGATTTCTGAGGCACTGCGCTTGGGCTCGTGCTTGTCGTCCATCTTGACGCCCGTGGGGATGCCGCGGCCGTTGTCGGTCACGCTGATGGAGTTGTCAGAGTGGATGGTGACGACGATGTCGTCGCAATGGCCCGCCAGCGCTTCGTCGATCGAGTTGTCAACGACCTCAAAGACCAAGTGGTGCAAGCCGGTGCCATCGGACGTATCACCGATGTACATACCGGGGCGCTTGCGCACCGCTTCCAGGCCTTCCAGGATCTGGATGGAGCCTTCGCCGTAGCCTTCAGATGCGCCCGCTTGGTTGGCGTCGATCTTGGGTTGCGCGGTGGTGAAAGCTTCTTCGCTGGGGTTGATTTCGTCGGTCATGTTCAATTTTCTCTGTCGCTTGAATGGCCGAAACCCGCGAGGGGTCGCGGGTTTCGATAAGGTCTATTGCCGTATGGCGCTGGCCTTAAATGCGCATGGGCATCACCACATATTTGAAGTTGTCGTTTTCTGGAATCGTGATCAGCGCCGAGCTGTTGCCATCGGCCAAGTCGATGCGAACCATATCCTGACCCATGTTGGCCAGAACGTCGATGATGTAGGTCACGTTGAAACCGATCTCGATGGCGTCGCCGCCGTAATCGATGTCGAGTTCGTCCACGGCTTCTTCTTGTTCGGCGTTAGTTGACGCCACACGCAGCGTGCCGGGCTCAAGGTTCAGGCGCACGCCTTTGAACTTGTCGCTGGTCAAGATGGCGGTGCGCTGCAAGCAAGACAACAGCGCTTGGCGACCCAGCGTCAGGTTGTTGCGGTGACCCTTGGGGATGACGCGGTTGTAGTCGGGGAACTTGCCCTCGACCAGCTTGGTCACGAACTCCATGCCGTCAAAGCTGAACTTGGCCTGGTTGTTGGCGAATTGCATCTCGATCGCGCCATCGGCATCGGACAACAAGCGTTGCAGCTCGAGCACGGTCTTGCGCGGCAAGATGACTTCTTGTTTGGTGGGCACCTCCACGTCGAGCGTGGCGGCCGTGAAAGCCAAGCGGTGACCGTCGGTGGCCACCAGGCTCAGGCGGTTGCCTTCGGCCACAAACAAGATGCCGTTCAGGTAATAGCGGATGTCGTGCACGGCCATGGCAAACGAGACCTGTCCCAGCAGTTGCTTGAGGGTCTTTTGCGGCACGCTGAACACAGGGCCGAAGCTGGCGGCTTCTTGCACCAGCGGAAAGTCTTCGGCCGGCAAAGTCTGCAAAGTGAACTTGGACTTGCCGCCCTTCAAGATCAGTTTGGCTTGCGACGATTCCAGGCTCACGGTCTGGTCGGCAGGCATGGTGCGCAAGATGTCGATGAGTTTGCGCGCGCCCACGGTGGTGGTGAAGTCGCCTGGGTCCCCTTCCATCTCGGCCGTGGTGCGGATCTGGATTTCGAGGTCACTGGTGGTCAGTTGCAGTGCGTGACCGGTTTTGCGGATCAGCACGTTGGCCAGTACAGGCAATGTGTGGCGGCGCTCAACAATGCCGGACACGGATTGCAGAACCGACAGCAATTTGTCTTGGGTGGCCTTCAGGACGATCATTTGTCTACCTTTGGTGGTTTTTATCGTCTCAGATCAAATCTGGACGAAATTTTCGCTACAGGGTGCATTTTCGCCGCTTTTTGCCCATAAAACGGGCTTCAGAGGGGTCAAATCACCGAAAACAAGCCTGTGGAGCGGGGACATGGCGGTTTAACCCTTGAGGGTCTGCTCCAAAACGTGGAGTTGCTGGTTCAACTCGGTCATTTGCTGGCGTTCTGCACCAATTTTGCGCACAGCGTGCAGCACGGTGGTGTGGTCGCGCCCGCCAAACAGCTCGCCTATCTCGGGCAGGCTTTTTTGCGTCATTTCTTTGGCCAGGTACATGGCGATTTGGCGCGGGCGCGCAATGCTGGCGGGACGCTTTTTGCTGTACATGTCGGCGACCTTGATCTTGTAGTAATCGGCCACCGTTTTCTGGATGTTTTCAACACTGATCTGGCGGTTTTGAATCGACAGCAAATCGCGCAGGGCATCTCGGGCCAGCTGGATCGAGATGTCTTTTTGGTTGAAGCGCGAATAGGCCAGGATTTTGCGCAACGCGCC
>JBIKKE010000064.1:0-11306 GCA_044360575.1 Limnohabitans sp.
GCCAGAACCCTGCAACGCGGACATTTCAGGCTTTTAGGATTTTCATCAACGCAGAGCTTGCGGAGCTTGAACAAGCGCTAGAGGCCAGTCTGCTCGTCATGACCCCGGGCGCCCGGCTGGTGGTGATCAGCTTTCATTCGCTGGAAGACCGCATCGTCAAGCAGTTCATGGCCAAGCATGCCAAAGAGGTGGTGGACCGCCGCGTGCCTTTTGCCGAGCCGGTCAAGATGCGTTTAAAGCTGCGTGGTCGGATTCGCCCCAGCGAGTCAGAGGTGCGCGGCAACCCCCGCTCGCGCAGCGCCATCATGCGCATGGCTGAGCGCACCGAGGTGCCCGCATGACGCGTTTGAGCATGTTCTTGCTGGTGGCCACCGTAAGCAGCGCCTTGTGGTTGGTACACAGCCATTACGAGTCCAGGCGCCTGTTCATGGCGCTGGAGGCAGCACGCAAAGAAAACCAGCGCATCGAGGTGGACCTTGACCGCATGGAAGTTGAACGACGGGCGCAGACCACGCCTTTGCGTGTGGCGCAAATCGCACGCCAGCAATTGCAAATGCGCAATGTCTCTCCAGCTATTACCCAATACGTGACCACAACGGGCGCTGTCAATTCAACCGTCCCTGTGAAAACATCTGGCACCCCAGCTGAAAGCGGAGTAGCCCGATGAACCGTGGTCGCAGTGTGCAGCTGAGCTCCAGCCCTTTGCTGGCCAGCAAGACGCCGGTTTGGCGCAGCAAATTGATCGTGGGGCTGATGGCTTTGGGGTTTACGGGCTTGGTGGGCCGTGCAGCGCATGTTCAGGTCATCGACAATGATTTTTTCATCAGGCAGGGTGAAGTTCGTTTTGCCCGAACCTTAAGCTTGCCTGCTAACCGTGGCCGCGTGTTGGACCGCAATGGCGTGTTGTTGGCCTCCAGTGTGCCGGCCCCCAGCATTTGGGCCAACCCTGAGGACTTGGAGCGTGACCCGATCAAACTGCGACAGCTGGCCAAGTTGCTGGAGATGGCCCCCGCCGAACTGGACGCCAAGCTCAAGAACGAAGAAAAAACCTTTGTGTGGCTGCGCCGTCAAATGGACGAGTCGGTGGTCAAAGAGATTCGTGCCCTCAACATCAAAGGTGTTTACGACATCAAAGAGTACAAACGCCTCTATCCTGAGGGTGAGGCAGCAGCGCACATCGTGGGCTTCACCAACGTTGAGGACAAAGGTCAAGAAGGCGTTGAGCTGATTTTCCAAAAGCAGTTGGCCGGTCAAGCGGGCTCAAGGCGTGTGATCAAGGACCGTTTGGGCCGCGTGGTCGAAGCGGTGGGTGAGACCGTACCGCCAGTCGACGGCCAAGACCTGCAGTTGAGCATTGACAGCAAGGTTCAGTTTTATGCCTACCAGACCCTGCGTGATGCCGTGGCACAGCACAAGGCCAAGGCGGGCAGCGTCGTGGTGCTGGATGCACAAACCGGTGAAATCCTGGCCTTGGCCAACTACCCAAGCTACTCGCCGGACAAGCGCGGCAATCTGACGGGCGAGCAACTGCGAAATCGGGCGTTGACCGACAGCTTTGAGCCTGGCTCCACCATGAAGCCGTTCACAGTGGCCTTGGCCTTGCAGCAAGGCTTGGTCAAACCCGAGACACCGATTCAGACCGCACCCGGCCGAATCACCATCACAGGCTCCACCATCAGTGATGTGCATGCCTATGGGGTGCTGACGGTCAACGAGGTCATCCAAAAGTCCAGCAACGTGGGCACTGTCAAGATGGCCATGCAATTGCAGCCCCGCGAAATGTGGGAAATGTTTGCAGACTTGGGTTTTGGTCAAAAGCCCCAGTTGCCCTTTCCGGGTGTGGTCAGCGGTCGGCTGCGGCCTTACAAGACATGGCGCCCAGTCGAGCAAGCCACCATGAGCTACGGCTACGGTGTCTCCAGCAGTTTGTTCCAGGTGGCCCGTGCGTACACAGTCTTTGCCCGCGATGGCGAAATCGTGCCCGCGACGCTGATGAAAACCAACCAACCGGTGGTCGGCACGCGGGTGTTCAGTCCCGAACACGCCATTGCCATGCGCAAGATGCTGCAAATGGCCTCAGGCCCAGGCGGTACCGGTCAAAAGGCCCAGACCATGGGCTACTCGGTGGGTGGAAAGTCAGGCACTGCACGCAAGCAAGAAGGCAAGGGTTACGCAAGCAAAAAATACCGTGGCTTTTTTGTCGGCATTGCCCCCATTGACCAGCCCCGCATTGTGGTGGCGGTGATGATTGATGAGCCGTCCAATGGTGTTTACTACGGCGGTGCCGTGGCTGCGCCCGTGTTCAGCCAGACGGTTCAGCAAACCTTACGTTTGATGGGCGTGCAGCCTGACATGGCTGTCAAGCCGCAAATCGTGGCCAAAGCCGTCGAGGAGTCGTTCTGATGCAGACCTTGCACAGCGCCTCACAAGCCGCCTCTTGGTTGCGCACCCGTGTGACCGGTGCACTTCGCACCGACAGCCGACAGGTTCAGCAAGGCGATGCGTTCATCGCCTGGCCCGGCGCAGCCACCGACGGGCGTCGATTCTTGGCGCAAGCTTTGGCGCAGGGGGCCAGTGCCTGCTTGATGGAAGAAGCGGGCCATGCGCCTTGGTTGACCTCTTTGCAGTGCGAAGTCTCCGAAGACAAATTGGCATGCATGCCGCAACTCAAATCGCAAACGGGCTGGGTGGCCGATGCGTATTACGAGCAGCCCAGCCAGGCCTTGCAGGTGTTGGCGGTCACGGGCACCAACGGCAAAACCTCGACCGCCTGGTGGCTGGCTCAGGCTTTGTCATCTCCCGTGTTGGCACAGGCTTGCGCCGTCATCGGTACGCTGGGTGTGGGGCGCGTTCCTCATTTGGTGTCAACCGGCATGACCACACCTGATCCGGTGTTGGTGCAGCAAGAATTCAGGGCCATGGCCGATGCCGGCGTGACCCATTGCGCCATCGAGGCTTCGTCCATTGGTTTGGCCGAAGACCGACTGAACGGCACGCAGATTCGCGTGGCGGTCTTCACCAACTTCACGCAAGACCATTTGGACTACCACGCTGACATGGGGCAGTACTGGTCTGCCAAAGCGGCACTGTTCAGCTGGCCTGGTTTGCAGGCTGCTGTCATCAACACCGACGATGCACAAGGCGCACTGTTGGCCCGCCAGTTGCAAGCTGGCCCATTGGACGTTTGGACGTGTTCGAGGCAAGGACCTGCACGTTTGCAAGCACGCGCTTTGAAAAGCGCCGATGGCTTGGCCTTTGACGTGATCGAAGGAGATGCGGTACAGACGCTTCACACCGATTTGATGGGCGACTACAACATCGACAACTTGTTGGGCGTGATCGGCTGCTTGCGTGCGTTGGGATTTGATTTGGCGCAGGCCGTGCAGGCATGTACACACTTGAGTGCAGTGCCTGGCCGCATGCAAAGGGTTCGTGTTGGCCAAGCGCCTTCGGTGCAAGTCGAGCTGGATGCAAGCTTGCCCCTCGCAGTCGTCGATTACGCTCACACGCCCGATGCCATTGTTCATGCCTTGTCAGCACTCAGGTCGCAGGCACGTATGCGTGGTGGTCATTTGTGGTGTGTGCTGGGTTGTGGTGGTGATCGCGATGCGCTCAAGCGCCCTTTGATGGCCGCTGCGGCAGAGGCGTCTGCCGATCGGGTGATGTTGACCAGCGACAACCCCCGCTCTGAATCGCCTGAAGCGATTTTGGCGGCCATGGTCGAGGGGCTCAAGCGCCCAAGCCAAGCCTTTGTTCAAGCTGACCGTGCCTTGGCGATTGCCCAAGTGCTGGCTCAGGCGGCAGCGCAGGACGTTGTCTTGGTGGCCGGCAAAGGCCACGAGACAGAGCAAGACATCATGGGCGTGCGTCATCCTTTTTCGGATGTATCGCATGTTCGCAAGGCCCTGCAGCAGCGCACGGCGCAATTTCAGGGAGATACCGCATGAGCGCGGTTCACACCTCCATGAACTTGAAACTCGAATCGGCATTGGCTTGGCTGAGCCAAGCGCGTGGCGTTAATTTGCAGTCTGTGGTGGCCGACCGGGTACACACCGACAGCCGCAGCTTGCGCACGGGCGATGTGTTTGTGGCGTTGCGCGGCGAACGGTTTGATGGCAACCAGTTCATTGCCCAAGCCAAGGCGCAAGGCGCAGTGGCCGTGGTGTGTGAGGCCTCTGGCGAAGCCGAAGCCACAGCACAGGGCTTGCCTGCGCTGGTGGTGCCTAACGCCCGCTTGGCCTTGGGCGAATTGGCCGCAGGCTGGCGTGCACAGTTTGATCTGCCTTTGATCGCTGTGACCGGCAGCAACGGTAAAACCACGGTGACCCAAATGATCGCGGCCATTTTGCGCGCGCACGCCGGTGACGGCGCCTTGTCAACGCAGGGCAACTTGAACAATGACATTGGCGTGCCCTTGACCTTGCTCAACTTGCGCGGCCATCACCGCATGGCTGTGGTGGAGCTGGGCATGAACCACCCGGGTGAGATCGCCTATTTGGCCCAGTTGACAAAGCCCACGGTGGCACTGGTCAACAACGCGCAGCGTGAACACCAAGAATTCATGGGCACTGTCGATGCAGTGGCGCAAGAAAACGGTGCAGTCTTGCTGTCTTTGCCCAGCCAAGGCGTGGCGGTCTATCCGGCGGACGAAACGCACACCCCCGTTTGGCAGACCCAATCGGGCTCTCGCACACAACACACGTTTGCCATGGGCCATGGCGATGGGGTTGCCGATGTTCGGGCGGCTGTGGTGGTCTGGCAATCGGGTGCTTGGCAATTCACCCTCAAAACTCCGGTGGGCACAGCCCCTGTCCGCTTGCACATCGCTGGCCGACACAATGTCAAAAATGCCTTGGCAGCCAGCGCTTGTGCCTTGGCTGCAGGGGTGCCGCTGGTGGCTGTTGCGCAAGGGTTGCAAGCCTTTGAGCCCGTCAAGGGCCGGTCGCGGGCTTTGCTGGTGCACACCTCAGCAGGCGAAATGACCCTGGTCGACGACACCTACAACGCCAACCCCGATTCGGTGCGTGCGGCCATTGATGTGCTGACCGAATTGCCTTCGCCACGCCTCTTGGTTTTGGGCGACATGGGCGAGGTCGGGGACCAAGGACCGGCATTCCATGCCGAAGTGGGCGCCTATGCAGCGGAGTGCGGTATTGAGGCTTTTTATACCTTGGGTGACTTGTGCCAACACGCAGGTCAGGCTTTTGGATCAGCGCAGCATTTTGAAAATATGGACAGCCTGTTGGTGGTCGTTGCACAGCATGCGGCGCACTTTCAGAGCATGGTCGTCAAGGGGTCACGCTTCATGAAGATGGAGCGTGTGGTTGAGGCGGTGCAAGCCTTGGACATGTCCAACAGCCCACAACACAACAACAAAAAAGGGGAGGCCCATGCTGCTTAGCTTGGCCCAATGGCTGCAAAGTTTATCGCCCGAATGGGGGTTTTTGCGCGTTTTCCAATACATCACGTTCCGTGCGGTGATGGCGGCGATGACCGCTTTGCTGATAGGCCTGGCTGCAGGGCCTTGGGTGATTCGGCGCTTGACCGCGCTCAAGATCGGTCAACCCATCCGTGGCTATGGCATGGAATCTCACTTGGCCAAAAGTGGTACGCCCACCATGGGTGGCGTGTTGATTCTGATGTCCATCGCCATTTCGACCCTGTTGTGGTTTGATTTGTCCAACCGTTTTGTCTGGATTGTGCTCATCGTGACCTTGGGTTTTGGTGCGATTGGCTGGGTGGATGACTGGCGAAAAGTGGTCAACAAAGACCCTGAGGGCATGCGTTCACGCGAAAAGTATTTCTGGCAATCGGTCGTGGGCTTGCTGGCCGCATTGTGTTTGGTGTTCAGCATTTCCGAAAACTCCAACGAGCGGGTGTTGGACTTGTTTGTTCAGTGGGTCATGTCGGGCTTTGAAGTGAGCTTGCCCCTGAAGGCCGGTTTGCAGGTGCCCTTCTTCAAAGAGATCACTTATCCGTTGGGCGTGCTGGGCTTTGTGGTGCTGACCTATCTGGTGATTGTGGGTTCAAGCAACGCGGTCAACCTCACGGACGGTTTGGATGGCCTCGCCATCATGCCGGTGGTGATGGTGGGTTCTGCCTTGGGTGTCTTTGCATACGTGACAGGTAGCTCGGTTTTTTCCAAATACCTGTTTTTCCCGTACATCCCAGGGTCAGGCGAATTGCTGATTTTTTGTGCGGCAATGGCTGGGGCGGGCTTGGCCTTTTTGTGGTTCAACACGCACCCTGCGCAGGTTTTCATGGGCGATGTGGGCGCGCTGGCGTTGGGCGCAGCATTGGGCACCATTGCGGTGATCGTCCGAGCTGAGATCGTATTGGCCATCATGGGCGGCATCTTTGTGGTGGAGGCCTTGTCGGTGATGGCGCAGGTGACCTACTTCAAATACACCAAGAAAAAATACGGCGAAGGTCGACGCATCTTGAAGATGGCGCCCTTGCACCACCACTTCGAAAAGAGTGGCTGGAAAGAAACGCAGGTTGTGGTCCGTTTTTGGATCATTACCATGTTGCTGTGCTTGGTCGGCCTGTCGACCCTGAAGCTGAGATAAGCCATGCAGCTCCAAGGCCAACACGTTTTGATTCTCGGTTTGGGTGCGTCCGGCCTGGCGATGGCCCGCTGGTGTGCCCGCGCCGGAGCCGACGTGTCCGTGGCCGACACCCGTGATGCACCACCCCAGTTGGCATCCTTGCAGGCCGAGTGGCCATCGGTGCGTTTTATCCCTGGCCCCTTGATCGCTGGATTGGTGGAAGGCACTTCAGTGCGTGCCGTGTTCCGCAGCCCTGGTTTGGCACCCGAGGTGGTCGCGCCGGTGGTGAATGCAGCGCAGGCCATGGGCTTGTGGCAAGGTGGCGAGCTGAGCCTGTTCGCAGCCGCACTGAATGACCTCAATACACGCTGTGCGTACCAACCTCATGTGTTGGCGATCACGGGTACCAACGGCAAAACAACAGTGACCTCGCTCACGGGGCAGTTGGTGGCGCGTGCAGGCAAGTCGGTGCAGGTGGCGGGCAACATTGGGCCCACGATGCTGGACACTTTGACCGAAGCCTTGACGCAGGCGCAAGCCCAAATCGACGCTCAAGCTGAAGCCGACACACAGACAGAAGCCGTGGCCGAAGTGCCATCCCCAGCGGAATCTGTGTCGGAACAGGCCGTGCCCGCAGCCATCCAGCGCCATCCCTTGGCTGCGGCCCTGCCCGAAGTGTGGGTCTTGGAGTTGTCCAGTTTCCAGTTGGACAGCAGCGAAGGCTTTGAGCCCACAGCCGCCACGGTGCTGAATGTGTCGCAAGACCATTTGGACTGGCATGGCGACATGACGGCCTATGCAGCGGCCAAGGCCCGTATTTTTGGTCTTCAAACCCTGATGGTGCTCAACCGTGAAGAGCCCCAAGTCATGGCCATGCGCCCAGCGCCCGTCCGAGCCAAGTTGCAAAAACCCGTAGAACGCGAATGCCTGCTGTTTGGGGGTGACATGCCGCAGCGGCCCGGTGATTTCGGCATCGAAGTGGCCAACGGCATGACGTGGCTGGTGCGTGCACTCGAGGCCGATGAAACACGTCGCCGCCGCAAGGACCAAGAAGACGATTTGCACATCCAACGTTTGATCCCTGCCGATGCCTTGCGCATTCGGGGTCGCCACAACGCGGTCAACGCTTTGGCCGCATTGGCTTTGGCCAGCAGTGCCGGTTGCGCTTTGGGCCCCATGTTGTACGGTTTGCGCGAATACCGGGGTGAGCCCCATCGGGTCGAGCCGGTGGCCATCATCGATGGCGTCGAATTTTTTGACGACAGTAAGGGCACCAACGTTGGCGCTACGGTGGCCGCACTCAAAGGTTTGGGCGCTGATCGGCGGATCGTGGCCATCTTGGGTGGCGAGGGCAAGGGGCAAGACTTCTCGCCTCTGGCTGAGCCCATTTCTCGCTTTGCCCGTGCCGTGGTGCTGATCGGCCGGGATGCCCCGCTGATCCGAGCTGCACTGCAAGACAGCGCAGCCCCTCTGCACGATGCCGCTGACATGGCCTCTGCCGTGACCTTGGCAGCCGAGTTGGCCCAAGGCGGTGATGCGGTGTTGATGTCCCCCGCCTGCGCCAGTTTTGACATGTTTGACCACTACGTGCACAGGGCCGAGGTTTTTGTCCAAGCGGTCAGTGAATTGGCGGAAGCCGCCGGTGTGGCGATGGAGGGCGGGCTGTGAGCGAAGTCATGTCTTTCACTCAACGACTGCAAGCCAGTGTTGCACGCATGGGCAGTGTGTTGACGGGCGGCGTTTGGGGTGGTCAGGCGGCGTCTCAGCAAGGTTTGCCAGTCAATCTGGGTGTCTACGACTTGGCCAGCCGTTCGCGAGGCCAAGGCTCGCGCATGATGGGTGTGGACCAAAGCTTGGTTTGGGTGGTCGTAGCCTTGGTGCTGTGGGGCATGGTCATGGTTTATTCGGCATCGATTGCCATGCCTGACAACCCTCGCTTTTCACGCTATACCCATACGCACTTCTTGATCCGTCATGTCATGGCCATCACGGTCGGTTGCGTCATGGCTTTGCTGGCCTTCCAGGTGCCCATGGAAACTTGGGAAAAAATGGCCAGGCCATTGTTTGTGTTGTCCTTGATCCTGTTGGCCTTGGTGTTGTTGCCCTTTATTGGTAAAGGCGTCAACGGCGCACGGCGCTGGATTTCTTTTGGCGTGATGAACTTTCAGCCCTCAGAGTTGGCCAAGCTGGCGACCATCATTTATGCCGCCAATTACATGGTGCGCAAAATGGAAGTGAAGGAAAATTTCTTCAAGGCCGTTTGGCCTATGGGCGCAGCGGTCGGTTTGGCGGGTGTTTTCTTGTTGGCCGAACCCGACATGGGCGCTTTCTTGGTCATTGCAACCATTGCCATGGGCATTTTGTTCTTGGGCGGTGTCAATGCCCGGATGTTCTTCCTCATCTTGGGTGTTTTGATCCTGGCCTTTGTCATCATGATCGCCGAGTCGCCCTGGCGCCGCGAACGGATTTTTGCCTACCTTGACCCCTTCAGTGCCGAGCATGCCTTGGGCAAAGGCTACCAATTGACACACTCCTTGATCGCGATTGGGCGTGGCGAAGTCTGGGGCGTGGGTTTGGGTGGCAGCGTGGAAAAGCTGCACTGGTTGCCCGAGGCGCATACCGATTTCTTGTTGGCGGTCATTGGCGAAGAGTTTGGCCTGATCGGTGTGTCCCTGGTGATCTTCATGTTCCTGTGGCTCAGCCGCAGAATCATGGTGATCGGCCGTCAGGCGATTGCCCTTGAGAAAGTGTTCTCTGGCTTGGTGGCGCAAGGTGTGGGCATCTGGATCGGCTTTCAGGCCTTCATCAACATGGGCGTGAACTTGGGTGCATTGCCCACCAAAGGCTTGACTTTGCCTTTCATGAGTTACGGCGGCTCTGCCCTCATGATGAACCTGATTGCGATTGCGGTGGTGCTGCGCATCGATGCCGAAAACAAGCAAATGATGCGCGGGGGCCGATCATGACCGCCAAACAAAAGACAGCGCTGGTCATGGCGGGTGGTACCGGCGGTCATATTTTCCCGGGTTTGGCTGTGGCTGAAGCGCTGCGCGAGGCGGGTTGGCAAGTTCACTGGCTGGGCGCTCCCAACAGCATGGAGCACGACTTGGTACCAACGCGCGGTTTTGCGTTCGAACCCGTGGCATTTGGCGGTGTTCGTGGCAAGGGCATTCAGACCCTGGCTTTGCTGCCATTGCGCTTGCTGCGTGCGTTCTGGCAAAGCCTGCAGGTGGTGCGTCGCGTCAAACCCGATGTGGTTTTGGGCTTGGGCGGTTACATCAGTTTTCCGGGCGGCATGATGGCCAGCCTGTGGGGCAAGCCCTTGGTCTTGCACGAGCAAAATTCGGTGCCCGGCATGGCCAATAGGATCTTGTCGCAGCTGGCAGACCGGGTATTCACGGCCTTCCCCGATGTTTTCAAAACCGGGCAGTGGGTGGGCAACCCCTTGCGCAGGGCCTTCACCGAGCAAGCCTCGCCCGCTGAGCGCTTTGCAGGTCGCAGTGGTCCGCTGCGCCTGCTGGTGGTCGGTGGCAGTTTGGGGGCCAAAGCCTTGAACGACATCGTGCCGCAAGCCTTGGCATTGATGAGCCCTGACAAGCGCCCCGTGGTCACCCACCAAAGTGGCGCCAAACAAATCGATGCGCTGCGCAGCAATTACCAAGCCGCTGGTGTTCTGGCCGAATTGACGCCCTTCATCGACGACACGGCCAGCGCTTTTGCGCAGGCCGATGTGGTCATTTGCCGCGCGGGTGCCAGCACCGTGACCGAGCTGGCCTCAGTTGGCGTGGCTGCCTTGTTTGTGCCTTTCCCTTTTGCGGTGGACGACCACCAAACCACCAATGCCCAGTTCTTGGTGGGCGCAGGCGGTGGATGGCTCATGCCGCAAGCCGAATTGACGGCGCAGGGCTTGGCCGATTGGTTGGGCGGCCTCGACCGTGCGCAGTTGTTGGCGGTGGCAGACAAGGCCAGTGCACAGAAAAAAAATCAGGCGACCCGGGAGGTCTTGATGGCTTGTGAGGAGTTGGCAGCATGAAACACGCCATCCGAAAAATTCACTTCATTGGTGTGGGCGGCTCGGGCATGAGTGGGATCGCCGAGGTCTTGCTCAACTTGGGTTACCAAATTTCAGGTTCAGACTTGTCAGACAGCGTCACTTTGCGCCGATTGGCCGCACTCGGCATTGAGACCCATGTGGGCCACAGTGCTGAGCATGTGAAAGACGCTGATGCGGTGGTGACTTCTACTGCCGTCAAGGCTGACAACCCCGAAGTGCTAGCAGCCCGCACACGCCACATTCCCATTGTGCCGCGTGCGGTGATGTTGGCTGAGCTCATGCGCATGAAGCAAGGCGTGGCCATCGCGGGTACCCATGGCAAGACCACCACCACCAGTTTGGTTGCCAGTGTTTTGGCCGAAGCCGGCCTGGACCCGACATTCGTGATCGGCGGAAGGCTCAATAGCGCAGGGGCCAATGCCAAGCTGGGCACCGGTGATTACATTGTGGTCGAGGCCGACGAATCCGATGCTTCGTTTTTGAATTTGTTACCCGTGATGGCGGTGGTGACCAACATCGATGCCGACCACATGGAAACCTATGGCCATGACTTGGCCAAACTCAAAGGCGCGTTTGTTGAGTTTTTGCACCGCATGCCTTTTTACGGTACGGCGATTGTGTGTTCAGACGATCCAGGCATTCAGTCCATCGTGGAGCGCATCGCTCGGCCCGTGACCACTTATGGCTTGCACGAAGGCGCGCAA
>JBIKKE010000065.1:0-11305 GCA_044360575.1 Limnohabitans sp.
CCTGCTGAAGTGCGTATGGGTAACGGTAAAGGTAACCCCGAGTACTACGTGGCCGAGATCCAACCCGGTAAGGTGCTCTACGAAATCGTAGGCGTGCCCGAAGAGTTGGCCCGTGAAGCCTTCAAATTGGCTGCTGCCAAGCTGCCCTTGCGCACCACGTTTGTGGCACGCATGATCGGCCAATAATTCAGGAGAAATAAGAAATGAATGCTGCTGAATTGCGCCAAAAAGACGTTGCTGGTGTGAAAGACGAGATCAAAGCGCTGCAAAAAGCCCACTTTGGTCTGCGTATGCAAAAAGCCACGCAACAACTCGGCAATACTGGAACGATGAGCCAGACTCGCCGTGCCATCGCCCGTGCCAAAACCATCCTTGCCCAAAAGCAAGCCGCCAAGTAAGGAGTGACCATGACGGAAGCTAAAACATCCCTCAAGCGCACCTTGATTGGCAAGGTGGTCAGCGACAAGCGCGCCAAAACCGTGACCGTGCTGGTCGAGCGTCGTGTGAAACACGCGCTCTACGGCAAGATCGTGGCCAAGTCGAGCAAGTACCACGCACACGACGAGACTGGTGAATTCCACCTCGGTGACACCATCGAGATCACGGAAAGCCGTCCGATTTCGAAGACCAAAAACTGGGTGGCAACGCGCCTGGTTCAAAAGGCTGCTGCCGTCTAAGCCCAAAAGCAAGACTTCAGCAAACTTCTCTGAAACGACCCACAATAGTGGGTCGTTTTTTTTTACTTGGCCATTTGGCCTAACCACCCCTCAGGAGATTCAGATGATCAAAGTTGGAGACAAATTGCCCGCCGTGACATTGACGGAATTTGTAGAAGTTGAAGGCAATGGTTGCAGCATTGGCCCCAATCCGGTGGATGTGGCAAAAGCTGCTGCCGGTAAAACCATTGCCATTTTTGCTTTGCCAGGCGCATTCACACCCACATGCTCTGCCAAGCACGTACCCGGTTATGTTGAACACCATGACGCTTTGAAGGCCGCCGGTGTCGATGAAATCTGGTGTGTCAGCGTGAACGATGCCTTCGTGATGGGTGCATGGGCACGTGAGCAAAAGACCGGTGCCAAAGTGCGCATGTTGGGCGACGGCAGTGCTGATTTCAGCAAAGGTACAGGCTTGACCTTGGACCTCACCGCACGTGGCATGGGCTTGCGCAGCAACCGTTACTCCATGTTGGTCAAAGACGGCGCCGTTTCCGTGTTGAACGTGGAAGGCCCTGGAAAATTTGAAGTCAGCGATGCGGCCACATTGTTGGCACAAACCAAAGGCTGATCAGACTTGAATTCAAAAAAGGGACCTTGGGTCCCTTTTTTGTTGCGTGCAAGGATTGCTTAAAACATTTCAGTGTTCAGAAACCTGTCACTCGATCTCAACTTTGAGGTAATGCGCACCCGCATAGGGGTTGTGATAATAAGGCGGGATCTCTTCAAATCCAAGGTCTTCATAAAGCGCGCGGGCTGACTCCATGTCGTCCAAAGTGTCGAGCAGAACGCAGCTGTAGTCGGCATGCCTTGCGGCATCCAAAATGGCTTCTGTCAACAAACGACCAAGACCTTGGCCGCGAAAAGCAGGTCGAACATACAAGCGCTTCATCTCAGCTGCATTGGCGTAGTCAGAGCTGTCGAGGGGGCGTAGCGCACAACAACCCGCAGGTTCACCATCGACAAAAGCCAACACCAACGCACCGCGCGGTGATGTGTACTCGCCAGGCAGTTCAGCCAGTTCTTTCTCAAAATCTTGAAAAGCCAAATCCACTTGCAGAGAAGCGGCATAGTCCATAAAAAGTGCGCGGGTCTGCACCCAATCCTGTTGGGACGCTGGAGGACGCAGGAAAATGGAAGGCAAATCAGAAGGCAAGGGCTTCATCCAAAGTCAGAAAATGACAGTGTAAAGCCGATTTCAAGGCCTGATGGAGACCAGAAAATAGACGGCTAAAGCAGACAAGATCAATAAAACAAGTGCCAAGAGCCGCTGCGCAACCTGGTCTTTGGATGGGGTGACGGGTTCAGGCAGTGACTTGTCGCCGTGCAGCATGGCGGGCACCAAGTAGATCTTCTTTTTAAAGTGGTACCAAGCCACTGCCGACAGGTGCAAGATCACCAACGCCATCACCAACGATTGGCCCCAGTCTTTGTGCCAAGACGTGGCCCATGACACCAAGCGACCAGACACCAAAAAAGACAATGGCCCGACATTGGCAATCTCATCATCGCTGACCAAGCCGGTGGCCACCTGCAGGGTCAAAACCAACATCAAAAAAACAACCGACCACGAACCCAAGGGGTTGTGTCCTGCCCAAAGAAGCAGGTTGCGACCTTGTAAATAGGCCGCCACAGAAGCTGGGCGAAGGGGAAACTGAGCCCAGCGAGACCAATGCCCACCCACCAAGCCCCAAGCCAATCTGAAAAGCAAAAGCGTCAAAACAGCGAAGCCAAAACGGAAGTGCCAAACCATGGCATTACCTCCCAACTCGGCCGTGACAAACAAGCCCAAAACACAAAGGGCCAGAGCCCCATGGAAAACGCGGGTGGGCAAATCCCAAATGCGGACAGTGACCATGGACACTTTCATAGGTGCAAAGATGAAGGAATTATGCGAGACTGGGTCAGCTTAAACCTTATGCAGCCGTTTCAACTGATCGGAGTCAAACATGAAACAAACATTGAGCATCATCGGCACATTGCTGGCCATCACCATGGCCATTCCAGCACAGGCACAGTTTGCCAAGCCAGAAGACGCCATCAAATATCGCAAAGCCAGCTTCAACGTGATGGCGGCGCACTTCGGCCGGGTGGGCGCCATGGCCAATGGCCGCATGCCCTACGATGCCAAGATGGCTCAGGAAAATGCAGAAATCGCCGCTGTCATGGCCAAATTGCCATGGGCAGCATTTGGTGAAGGCACAGACAAAGGCGACACACGCGCCAAGCCTGAAATCTGGAAAGAAGCGGCCAAATACAAAGAAGCTTCAGACAAGATGCAAGCTGAAATGGTGAAGCTCAACACTGCCGCGAAAGCAGGCAACATCGACGCGCTCAAAGTGGCATTTGGACCGGCAGCTGCATCGTGCAAGGCCTGTCACGACGTATTCCGCAAGGACTGATAGCGTTGTCAGGCTTGGGTGAGGCTCAAAAAGGAACAATGAGCCAGCCCTGGGCCATGCAAAGCGAGACAGAAGCCTGGGCGATCTGAATCAAGAGTCGGTCAGCAATTTGTCGATGAGTTGATGCAGCTCGACAAAGTCAGGTGTGCCGACAAAACGTTTGACGATTTGGCCACGCTTGTTCACCAAAAAGGTGGTCGGCGTGAGCTTCACGTCGCCCCAAGCACGAGCCACCGCACCGGTGTTGTCGATGGCCACCTTGAAGGGCAACTGGCGTGATTGTGCAAAGTTCACCACGTAGCTCGGTGGGTCGTAGCTCATGGCCACAGCCACCGTGTCGAAACCTCGAGATTTGAATTTTTCGTGGGTTGCGATCAGATCGGGCATTTCGGCCACGCAAGAGGTGCAACTTGTGGCCCAGAAGTTGATCAATGCCACTTGACCTTGCAGCTGCTGCGAGCTGAGGGTGGAGCCATCGAGCAACACGAAAGAAGATTCCGGGGCGCGTTCTGCCGCGCACCCCCACAGCATCCAGCTCAAGCCCAGTGCGCCCAAGCCTTTGAGCAAGCGGCGGTACAACGGGTTCAAAGAGTGCAAGCTGTTCAGGGTCATAAGGGAAAGTTTAAACCCTTCGCAGGGCCTGAGCCCTTCAAAGCACCGACAACAGGTGCGCCAAAAGGCCTTCCGGATCGCTCACCATCGGGTCGTGTCCGGTCGCCATGTTCACCACACGGGAGCCCGGCAGCCAAGCGCCGTCCCAAAATTTGGGGTCTGCCATGCGCTGGCGGCTGACGTCGATGGTCCCCAAGGCGGGCGTTGTGCAGTTGATGAAGGTGCGCGGCACGCTGGCTACGCGCTGTGGATCAAATTCAAGCACTTGGGTGTAAGGGCCGCCCGGGTGCGGTGTTTGACGTCTTTGTACCCAAGCATGGTCTGCATCGCTCAAGCCAAACACTGAAGGGTCGGGTGCAGGGAAAGCGTGCAAAGGATCGGCAAGAGCTGCCGTTATGCGGGCATTGCGCGTGGCGCTGGCGTGCGTGCTGCTCCAGCTCTCGCCAGGTTTGGGCAGAACCGCATCCAGGTACACCAGATGGCGCAAATGCTCGGGCCGGCGATCGGCCACAGCGGTGCCCAACATGCCGGCATATGAATGCACCACCAAAACCACGTCATTCAACTCTTCGGCGTCCATGGCCGCCATCACGTCTGTGATGTGGGTTTCCAAATCGATATTCGGCTGCAACAGGTGCGCCCGCTCACCCACGCCGGTGAGGGTGACCGCGTGAGCGCGGTGTCCAGCAGCCATCAGGCCCGGTAAGACACGTTGCCAACACCAAGCCCCGTGCCAAGCACCATGCACCAATAAAAAGTTCGCCATCAAATGACCCCTTTGCCGCGCAGCGCACCTTGTCGTTCAGCGTCCCAACCCAAAACTTCTTGCAAGACCTCTGCGGTGTGTTGTCCCAGCATGGGCGGGGGCAAGTCTTGGCGCACGGGGGTCAAACTCATCTTGATGGGACTTGCCACCAGTTGCAAATCGTCTTTGACAGGGTGGTGCCATGTCTGAACCATGTCGCGCGCCTGAATTTGGGGGTCAACAAATACCTCACCCAGGGTGTTGATGGCGCCGCAGGGCACTTTGGCCGCTTCCAGGGCCGACAGCCAAGCGGCTTTGGTGCGGGTTTTCATGATGCCCTCCAGCAAGGGCACCAACACGTCGCGGTGACGCACGCGCTCGGTGTTGAGGGCATAGCGCGGGTCTTTGGCCAAATCTGGCTGGCCGGCTACAGCGCAAAACTTGGCGAACTGACCGTCGTTGCCCACAGCCAAGATCAGATGATCCCGAGTGCCCGGTGCAGCATCGGCAGGCGGCATCACTTCAAACACTTGGTAGGGCACGATGTTTTGGTGTGCATTGCCAGCCCGGCCAGGCACCTTGCCGCTGACCAAGTAGTTGGAACCCAAATTGGCCAGCATGGCGACCTGAGTGTCCAGCAAGGCCATGTCTACTTGTTGGCCTTGGCCCGTGCGCTCGACGTGCCGAAGCGCTGCCAAGATGGCCACGGTGGCATACATGCCGGTGAACAAATCGGCCACCGCGACACCCACTTTTTGGGGGCCGCCACCCAGATCGTCTCGTTCACCCGTGACGCTCATCAGGCCACCGATGCCTTGCACTGCATAATCGTAACCTGCCCGTTCGCTGTAGGGCCCGGTTTGGCCAAACCCGGTCACACTGCAATACACCAGCTTGGGGTTCAAGGCGCTCATGCTGGCATAGTCCAAACCATACCGGGCCATGTCGCCCACCTTGAAGTTTTCTACAAAGACATTGCAATGGCGAACCAGTTCGCGGATCAGGGCTTGGCCCTCAGGCTGGGAGATGTCGCAGGTCACCGAACGCTTGTTGCGGTTGGCGCCCAAGTAATAGGCCGCTTCGGCCGTGTCCCGGCCTTGCGCATCTTTTAAAAAAGGTGGACCCCAGGTGCGGGTGTCATCGCCCGAGCCGGGGCGCTCGATCTTGATCACATCGGCCCCCAAGTCGGCCAAAGTTTGGGTACACCAAGGGCCCGCAAGGACGCGGGACAGGTCGAGAACGCGGATGCCATCAAGTGAATTCATGGGTCACATTGTCGCCAAAAGACGATACCGTCGCTGATCACGATAATCACCGTATGCGAAAACATTCACCGGCCAGAATGGCCACCTTGGCATTGACCTTGATTTTGAGCGCCTGCAGTCCTGCACAAAACTGGCGTGACATTGCTTTTGAAGGGAGCACTCTCAAGGCGCAACTGCCCTGCAAGCCCGACCGTACCACCCGTACGGTTCCCCTGGGGGGCTTGTCAGTGGACCTGCAAGTGGCCGGCTGCGAAAGCGAAACGGCCATGGTGGCCGTGATGACTGCGGCATTGCCTGCTGGCTCCGATGCCGTGGCCGTATTGTCAGGCTGGCAAAAAGCCACGATGGACAACGCCCGTGTGAACCCAGCTTCAACGGTGGGACAACATCAGGTCTGGCACCGCCCTGGTCATTTGCCCCTCACATCCTCGCAACGCGTCCAGGCGATGGGGCTCAAAAACAATGGTGAACCCGTGGCGATGGATGCCGTTTGGGGCGCTGTGACCGAGGGAGAGCGGCTGCGCGTGGTTCATGCCGTGGTGTATGACCGAAAAATTCAGCCTGAGATGGCCAACACCTTGTTTGAAAGCATCAAGCCATGAGCGCCGTCACCATGCCCTCGCCGCCAATGCCGCACCCCGACCATTTGCCACGCCGCATGGCGGTGGTGGTGTTTCTGGCGTTTGCCTTGGCGTACTTTTTTTCGGCCTTGGTGCGGGCCATCACCGCCACCTTGTCTCCGACCCTGACCACCGAATTCAGTCTGAGTGCACAAGACCTCGGCCTTTTGGCGGGGGGGTATTTCTTGGGGTTTTCTCTGACCCAACTGCCCTTGGGGCGCTGGCTGGATCGGCATGGCCCCAAAAAAGTCATTCTGGCTTTCTTGAGCTTTGCGGTGCTGGGCTGCTTGGCTTTTGCTTGGGCCGACAGCTTTCATGGCTTGCTCGCGGCACGTGTGTTGTGCGGCATGGGCGTCAGTGCTTGCCTGATGGCCCCATTGACGGCCTACCGCCGCTGGTTTGATGTCAGCACCCAGCTGCGCACCAACTCGTGGATGCTGATGACGGGCTCTTTGGGCATGTTGGCTGCGACATTGCCTGTGCAGTGGCTCATGCCCATTTGGGGCTGGCGCGCGCTGTTTGTCATGCTGGGCGTGATGATCGCCATTGCCATGCTGCTGATTGCCCTGCTGGTGCCGGTTTGGCAAAAAGCCACCCCCACAGCCGATACACCCAAAGCCCCGGCCGACGACGACGGTAGTTACCGCGAGATCTGGCGCAGCGCTTATTTTTGGCGCTTGGCACCCATCGGATTTTTCAGCTATGGCGGCATGGTGGCCATTCAGACTTTGTGGGCGGGTCCCTGGATGACCCAGGTGGCCGGTTGGAGTGCGACCGAGGCAGCGTCCGGCTTGTTCCTGATCAACTTGGCCATGCTGGTGACATTTTGGTTGTGGGGCCTGATCACCCCAGGCTTGGCGCGCCGCGGCATCCCGGTTGAGCGTTTGATTGCTTGGGGTTTGCCGCTCAGTTTTGCCGTCATCGGCACTTTGGTTTGGCTGGGTGCCTCCATCGGGTCGGCTGCGGCTGTGGGCATGGCTTTGTTGTGCGTCAGCAGCACTTTTGTGGCTTTGGCGCAACCAGCAGTGGGCATGGCTTTCCCATCTCATTTGGCGGGACGGGCTTTGTCGGCTTACAACCTGGTGATCTTTGCGGGCATCTTTGTGGTGCAGTGGGGCATTGGTTTGTTGGTGGACGCCGGGCGAGGCCTGGGCTTGGCCAATGTGCAGGCCTACCAAATGGCTTTGGGCTGTTTTGGCCTCAGCTCCATCGCCTCATGGGTGTTTTTCATGCTTAAAAATCCGTCCCAAGGTCGATAAACTGTCTCCATCATGATCGGTATCCTCATCATCGCCCACGCCCCATTGGCCAGCGCTTTGCGCGAATGTGCTTTGCACGTTTTTCCGGACTGTGTGGACGGTGTGCAGGCGCTGGACATCCAGCCCGAAGACGCACCTGAAGACAGCTTGATGCGAGCCCGTGCCTTACTGGCCGCAATGGGCACGCCCGAAGTCTTGTTGCTCAGTGACGTGTTTGGCGCCACACCCTGCAATGTGGCCCAGCAATTGGGCGATGGCCTGAACACCCGTTTGGTGGCGGGCGCCAACTTGCCCATGTTGCTGCGCAGTGTGTGTTACCGACACGAAAGCCTTGAAGCGCTGGCAGCACGCGCCCACGCCGGTGGCACACAAGGCGTGATGCCTGTGGGCAGCACCGCACCCCAAAACCAAACCGGACAGAGACATGCCCCAAGCCAACGTGACCATCAGCAATAAATTGGGTTTGCACGCCCGTGCGTCCGCCAAACTCACCAAACTGGCGGGTAGTTTTCCGTGCGAGGTTTGGCTCAGCAAAGGCGAGCGCCGCATCAATGCCAAAAGCATCATGGGCGTCATGATGTTGGCAGCAGGCTTGGGCAGCGAGGTGGTCGTCGAAACGATCGGTGAGCGTGGCGACGAAGCGCTTTCGGCCTTACTGGTCCTGATCAACGATAAATTCGGCGAAGGCGAGTAAGCCATGACCTTCAGCATCCATGGTTTGGCGGTGGCGCGTGGCATCGCCATTGGGCGCGCCGTTCTGGTGGCCTCCAGCCGAGTCGATGTGGCGCATTATTTTGTGAGCCCCGAACAAGTGGGTGCCGAAATCATGCGTTTGCGCGTGGCCCGCGATGCCGTGGTCGATGAGCTGCAGCGGCTGCAAAAAGCCATGCCTAAAGACGCGCCGCATGAACTCGTGGCGCTGCTGGATGTGCACCTGATGCTGCTGCAAGACGAAGAACTGACTTCGGGTGTGGTGCATTGGATCAAGACGCGCCTCTACAACGCAGAGTGGGCACTGACCAGCCAGCTGGAAATCATCGTTCGCCAGTTTGAGGAAATGGAAGACCCCTATTTGCGCGAACGCAAAGCCGACATGGAGCAAGTGGGAGAGCGGGTGCTGCATTGCCTCAAAGGCACTGGGCCGCTGGTGGCGCAAGCCAAACGGCCTCAGCGCCCCCAACAAGAACTCCAATTGGGGGATACCGATGTGCCTCTGGTGCTGGTGGCCCACGACCTGTCGCCCGCCGACATGCTGCAGTTCAAGCAAAGTGTGTTCACGGGCTTTGTGACCGATGTGGGTGGCAAAACTTCGCACACGGCGATCGTGGCCCGCAGCTTGGGAATTCCGGCGGTAGTGGGCGCTCGCACTGCGAGCCAACTTGTCAAACAAGACGACTGGGTGATCATTGACGGGGATGCCGGCGTGGTCATCGTTGACCCCTCCCCCATCATCCTGGCCGATTACGGCTTCAAGCAACGCCAGGGTGACCTGGAACGCGAGCGATTGGTGCGCCTGAGGCATACGCCGTCGGTTTCCTTGGACGGACAAAAGATAGAGTTGTTGGCGAACATCGAAATGCCCGAAGACACCCAAGCAGCCATCTCCGCTGGGGCTGTGGGTGTGGGTTTGTTTCGGAGCGAGTTTTTATTCATGGGTCGGCAAGGTCACCTGCCCGACGAAGAGGAGCAATACCAAGCCTATCGACGAGCGGTCGATGGTATGAACGGTTTGCCAGTCACCATCCGAACGGTGGACGTTGGGGCCGACAAGCCGCTGGATGAGACCCGCCACGACGCGGCGCATCTGAACCCGGCGCTGGGCCTGCGCGCTATACGCTGGAGTCTGGCTGACCCCGCCATGTTCCTCACCCAGCTGCGCGCCATCTTGCGCGCTGCAGCGCATGGGCAAGTGCACCTGCTCATTCCTATGCTGGCGCATGGCAGCGAGATCCGCCAGACCCTGGCCCTGATCGACCAGGCCAGGCACGAGCTGGACCGCCGTGGCGCAGCCCATGGCCCGGTCAAACTGGGCGCCATGATCGAGATCCCGGCGGCCGCTTTATCGCTGCGCTTGTTCCTTAAACACTTCGACTTTTTGTCGATCGGCACCAACGACCTGATCCAGTACACCCTGGCGATTGACCGGGCCGATGAGTCGGTGGCGCACCTGTATGACCCGCTGCACCCGGCGGTGCTGCGTTTGATTGCAGACACCATCGCAGAATGTCACCGGCAAGGCAAGGGTGTGTCGGTGTGCGGCGAGATGGCGGGCGATGTGACCATGACCCGTTTGCTGCTGGGCATGGGTTTGCGCAGCTTTTCCATGCACCCCTCGCAGATTTTGGCGGTTAAACAACAGGTGCTGAGGTCTGATTGCGCCAAGTTGGTTTCTTGGGCTGGCCAGGTGCTGGACAGCGAAGATCCTGCGCTCAGCATGAACGCATAGCCCGCATAAGACCGCTCAGCGGGTGCTGCTGGCCCTTTGCAGGCCTCAGGTCTGTTTGATTTTGTCTTGCGTGCGGGTATCGAAGTCGCTGGCGTTATGGCGTTCGTGCAACTGCGACTCTGGCGCCCCCATAACGCGGTTGACCATGCGGCCGCGCTGCACCGCAGGGCGTTGCGCCAGTTCTTCGGCCCAACGTTGCACATGGGTGTATTCGTGTACTTGTAAAAACTCGCCGGCTTCGTAGAGGATGCCTTTGGCCAGCGCGCCGTACCAAGGCCAGATGGCGATATCGGCGATGGTGTAGTCGTCACCTGCAATGAAACGGCTTTGGGCCAAGCGCTTGTCGAGCACGTCCATTTCGCGTTTGACCTCCATGGCAAAGCGGTCGATGGCGTATTCAATCTTGATTGGGGCGTAGGCGTAAAAATGTCCAAAGCCGCCACCCAAATAAGGGGCGCTGCCCATTTGCCAAAACAGCCATGACAGGCACTCGGCCCGAAGCGCTGGGTCGGTGGGCACCAAGGCGCCAAACTTTTCGGCCAAGTACAACAAAATCGCGCCCGACTCGAAAACGCGCACAACTTGGTCGCCACTGCAGTCCAGCAGCGCTGGGATTTTGGAGTTGGGATTCACGCTGACAAAGCCGCTGCTGAACTGCTGGCCTTCGTTGATGCGGATCAGCCAAGCATCGTATTCGGCACCTGCATGCCCCAAAGCGAGCAGTTCTTCGAGCATCACGGTGACTTTGACGCCGTTGGGCGTGCCCAGCGAGTAAAGCTGCAGTGGGTGCTGGCCACGCGGCAGGTCTTGCTCATGGGTGGCGCCCGAGATGGGGCGGTTGATGTTGGCAAAGCGCCCGCCGTTGGCCTTGTTCCAGGTCCAGACGGAGGGTGGGGTGTAAGCGCTGGTGTCGGTCATGGTGCGATGTCCGTGTCAATGGGTATTGAAAGGGTCCGCCTTATGCCTTGTCGGCCAAGCTCATGTGCGCCGAATGCGCCTGCTGGTCGGCGTGGTAGCTGCTGCGCACCATGGCGCCTACAGCCGCGTGAGAAAAGCCCATTTCGTAGGCTTTGGCCTCGAACATCTTAAAAGTGTCGGGGTGTACGTAGCGGCGCACCGGCAGGTGGCTGTTGCTGGGGGCGAGGTACTGGCCAATGGTCAGCATCTCGATGTTGTGTGCGCGCATGTCGCGCATGACCTCGAGAATTTCTTCGTCGGTCTCGCCCAAGCCGACCATCAA
>JBIKKE010000294.1:0-3072 GCA_044360575.1 Limnohabitans sp.
CAACCAGCCCACATCCATCTTGAGCGCCACCAGCAAACTGCCTAATTCGTCATGCACCTCGCGGGCAATGCGGGTGCGCTCTTCTTCACGCACGGCGTCCGACCAAGCCGCCAACTCGCGCAGTTGCTGCAGGGCGGTTTCGAGCGCTTGGGTGCGTTCAGCCACACGCTGCTCCAACTCGCTTTTGGCTTGGTGCAATGCGTCTTCTGCCCGTTTTCGCTCAGTAATGTCCACAAAGGTGACCACCGCACCGCGCACCTGGCCTTGGTCAAACACCGGGTAGCTCGAGTACTCCACCGGGAAACTGCTGCCGTCTGCGCGCCAAAAGACCTCGCTGTCGATGCGGCAAGGCTGGCCTTTTCGAAAAGCGTTGTAAATCGGGCAGTCGTCCATCGGATAGTGCGCCCCGTCCCCATGCGAGTGGTGGGTCAGAACGTGCATGTTCTGGCCCAGCACCTGCTGCGGCTCCATGCCGATCATGCGGGCCCCGGCCGGATTGATGAAGACGCACAGACCCTCCAGATCAACCCCAAAAACCCCCTCGCCGGTAGAGGCCAGCATCAGGCCCAAGGGGTTGCGCCAAGCGTCGGTGACAGCCATCAACCCCGGGGTGATGGGCGTAGGGTTCAAGTGAAGCATTGATTCGAGCTGCATAAACATCTCAAGCAATCCGTGTGCCACCTGTCTGCTTTTCTCTAGGGGCTTGTCGCATCGGGCAACGGATGCCCCTTTGCGGGCACACGACAATAGCGCTTTGATTGACGCGAATTGATTGTTGATTGGATGACCATGAACCCGGTACCCCCTGCTCTGCTGCAAGGCGCCTCAAATTTTCGTGATCTTGGCGGTTACCGCAACGCCGAGGGTCGCCGCGTGCGGCGGGGCCAAGTTTTCCGGTCAGACCATTTGGCAGGGCTCACCCCTGAAGACCACCTGCAATTACAGGCGCTGGGTGTCAGGCACAGCTTGGACTTTCGAGGCAAGGGCGAATTCACCCTCACGCCCTACGCGATTCCTGGCGTACAGCGTTTGGCCTTGCCCATCGAGCCCACGGTGATCGCTCGCATGCAAGCGCTGGTGGCACAGGGTGTAGTGCCCACCACCGAAGAAACCGTGGACCTGATGCGCGAAACCTACCGGGATTTCGTGAACCGCAATGCGGATACTTTCGGCCGCTTTTTAAAGCACCTGCTGGAGCAGCCCCATCCACAGGTGTTTCACTGCACTGCTGGCAAAGACCGCACGGGTTTTGCCGCAGCACTGCTGCTGTCGGCCCTGGGTGTGGACCGCGCCACCATCGAACACGATTACTTGCTCACCAACCAGCTTTACAAACGCGATGCCCGCTTGGAAGGTCAAGGCCATCCGCATGTGATGAAGGTGTTGTGGCAGGTACAACCCGAGTTTTTGCAGGCGGCTTTTGACGCGGTAGATGCCCAGCACGGCGGCATGCGGGACTACCTGCACGGGGCCATTGGCCTGAGCCCCCAAGAAACGCAAGCCTTGCAGGAGTTGCTGCTGGAAGATGGACACGCTGGAGCCAAGCCATGAACGAAACCCAAGCCCGTGAAGACATTTGCCGTGTCGGGCAAAGCCTTTTTGCTAGAGGCTATGTGCATGCCACGGCCGGCAACATCAGCGTGCGACTGGACGATGGGTTCTTGATCACCCCCACCGACGCTTGTTTGGGCTGGCTGGACCCTGCACGTTTGGCCAAATTGGACTTGCAAGGCCAGCAAATCAGCGGTGACAAAGCCAGCAAAACGATCGCCATGCACCGCCAAATTTACGGCGCCGCCACGGTGCAGTCACCCACCACACGCTGCGTGATCCACACCCACAGCACGCATTGCGTAGCGCTCAGCCTGAATGTCGCCGGGCCAGAACTGCTGCCACCCATCACGCCTTATTTCGTGATGAAAGTCGGGCATGTGCCGCTCGTGGCCTATCACCACCCTGGCAGCCCGGCAGCGGCGCAAGAAGTGGCCGACCTGATTGCCCAATACGCCGGGCGTGGCACACCCATCCGCGCCGTGATGCTGCCGCGTCTGGGGCCCAATGTGTGGCACGACACACCTGGGGCGGCCATGGCCACCTTGGAAGAACTCGAAGAAACGGCCCGTTTGATGGTGCTGCAGCCTCAAACCATTGCGCTGACTGAACAAGAATTGCAAAATTTGCGAGACACCTTTGGGGCGCGTTGGTAAAAAGACCAGCCAAGCGGCGTCAGGACGCTTCCGTTTTTTTCAGGCTCAGGGCCAGGTCGTACAGCTGATTCTTGGACTCGCCCGTGATCTCCGCCGCCAGTTTGACGGCTGTTTTCAGGGGCAGCTCGGGCAACAACACTTGCAACACCCGAAGGCCCTCGCCCTTGGATGCCGCCACCGGCGCGTTGTGCAGCACCAGCACAAACTCACCGCGCTGGCGGTCGGGTTTTTCAGCGAACCAAGCGGGCAAGTCTTGCGCCGCCAAGGTGTCGATTTGTTCAAACTGCTTGGTCAATTCGCGCCCCACAGTGATGCGGCGCTCACCCAGCACGGACAAGGCTTGGGCCAAGGCTTCAATCCGATGCGGCGCCTCCAGCAGCACCACGGCGCGACTTTCTTGCGCCAAAGCTTGCACCGCGAGCTGCCGCTCCGCCGATTTGCTCGCCAAAAAGCCTCTGAAAACAAATCCGTCATCGCCCGTCATGCCCGAAGCGCTGAGGGCGGTGGTCACACTGCTGGCCCCGGGCAAGGGCAACACCCGGTAACCCGCTTCTCGCACCACCGCGACCAGTCGGGCGCCAGGGTCGCTGATGGCGGGCGTGCCCGCATCGCTCACATAGGCCACGCGCTCCCCTTGAGCCAGGCGAAGCAGCACGTTTTGCGCAGCTTCGGCCTCGTTGTGCTGGTGCAGCGCCAAAAGCTGTGCGTTCGGGCGGTCCAGGCCATAGGCGCGCAACAGCTGCTGGGTGTGCCGGGTGTCTTCGCAAGCCACCACATCGACTTTGGCCAACACATGCAGCGCGCGCAGGCTGATGTCAGCCAGGTTGCCAATCGGGGTGGCCACGACATACAGTGTGCTGGCCGG
>JBIKKE010000306.1:0-2757 GCA_044360575.1 Limnohabitans sp.
TGGAAGACTGCAAGGCCCAAGGCATCGCACCCCAAAAACCAGACTCAGGCAAACTCATGCTGCGTGTGCCACCTGAAACGCATGGTGCTGCATTGGTGGCGGCACAAGCCGCAGGGAAGAGCTTGAATCAGTGGGCGTCCGAGGTGTTGCAATCTGCAGCGAGCGCGGCTGCATAACTACGAATTTATGAACATGGCGGCTACCGCAGGGAAACGGAGCGGGGCATGAGTCCTGAACAGGCGCTTTTGACGCACGACGTCCGCGAAGCCGCCCACCGCAGCGTGCTGTGCTGGTTGGCCACGGTGGACGCCGAGGGTCAGCCCAATGTCTCGCCCAAAGAGGTTTGGGCCATTGCCGACGACCATCATGTGGTGGTGGCGCACATTGCTTCGCCCATCAGCGCGCGCAACATCGCGCAGCACCCGCAGGTGTGTTTGAGCTTTGTCGATGTGTTTGTTCAAAAGGGCTTCAAGCTTTTGGGCAGAGCCCGCGAGGTGCGAACAGCCGACCCCGAATTTGCGACCTGGGCCAAGCCTCTGCTGACGATGGTCGGCCAACGCTTCACCATTCACAGCGTACTGGTCCTTCAGGTGCACTCCGTTGCCGCCATCTTGGCGCCCAGTTACCGTTTTTACCCAGATGACACCACCGAGGCTTCGCAAGTGGTCTCGGGCATGCGAGCCTACAAGGTCCAACCCGCAAATCAGGAAAAAACATGAATTCGATCGCCATTCGTCAAGCGGTGCTGGCCGACCTGGATGTTGTGGCTGGCTTGTTCGATGGCTATCGACAGTTTTATGACCAGGTCAGTGATCTGGTGGCCGCACGGAACTTTCTCCAGGCGCGCTTTGAGCACGGGCAATCGGTCATTCTGTTGGCAGAGTCACAAGGGCAAGCTGTGGGTTTCACGCAGCTCTACCCGAGTTTTTCTTCCGTGTCGATGGCGCGGGTTTATGTCCTCAACGACTTGTATGTGGCGCCATCCGCACGGCGAATGGGTGTGGGCGAGCGATTGTTGAAAGCCGCTTCTGACCATGCCCTTCAAATGGGCGCAGTGCGCTTGTCCTTGACCACGAATATGCAGAACTTGCCAGCCCAAGCTTTGTACGAGTCCATGGACTGGGCGCGAGATCAAAAATTCTATGCTTACCACTTGGCATTGAACCCATGAAAGACACCTGAGCTGGTCAATCATCTTTCACCCCAGCGGCCAGTTAAGCGGCTGCAAGTCGGCATTTTGCTGGGGGGTAAACGCCAGCAACCGTCAGCGTCAGCGCGACGGCACTGGGCTGGCCCCAGCGGGTCCTTTGCCCAAAGCCGCTTCCCGGCCACCGAACTGGGCGACCAGTGCGTCTTGGTCGGCCTTGGCGCGTTGGTCTGTGGCCTCGGGGTCCAGCATTTGATGCAGGAGCGATGCCATGTGTTCGTGGATCGGTTGATGACCATCATGCGCAGCGAGGTTCACGGTTTGGCCCGGATCGGCCGCCATGTCAAACAATTCTGGTTCGAAGCCCACATAGTGGTGGAACGCCCACTGGCCTTGCCTTACCAAATAAGCTGCGCTGGGTGAGCCCACGGCGTGGTACTCGCTGAAGCCGATGCGCTCTGGATCATCTTTTTCTTGGGCGATGGCCACCAGCGATTGGCCCGGCAGCGTGGGGTCTGCGGGCAGGTTTGCGTTGTCGAGCACGGTCGGAGCGATATCGACCAGGTTGACTTGGGTTGCGCAGACTTTTCCTGAAGGGATCCCCGGCCCAGCCACGATCAACGGGATATGGGTGGCTTCGCGGTAGAGGGTCGACTTGTTCCACATCCCGCGCACACCTTGGTTGTCGCCATGATCGCTACTCATGATCACTCGGGTGGATGCTTGCAAACCGGTTTGCCCCAGCGATTGCAGCACTTTGCCGATTTGCTCGTCAATGAAGCATGTCAACGCGTAATAGCAAGCCAAAGCCAAGCGGCGGCGCTCAGGTGTGCCCAATTCATCATCAGCATTCGAAAAGTCGGCATGTCGCTGTACCCAAGGATGACGTTGGTAGCCGCTGTGAGGATGCAGTCGAGGGTCAGGAATAGCATCCATGTTGATTTGATCAAGGTAGCGCTGCGGCACGACGAGCGGAAAATGTGGCGCGACGAAACCAACGAACAAGGTCCATGGTGCAGCATCTTTTTCAGCGGCCTTGTCATGCAGCCACTGCGCTGCATGTTCTGCCGAGGAAATGTCGTACTGGTTGTAGCTGGACAGCCCAGCACCGAGTTCGGTGAACAGCCGCGATGGGCGCGGCGTGCTGGGCAAGGGGTTGCGCACCGAGCCCCAGACCTGACCGATGCCGTCGGCCAAGTGCAAGGGATCATGCTGCTCGGAAAATCCGGTGGGCGCAGCAGCATGGACATAGTGCAATTTACCGATTGACTCAACGCAATGGCCAGCAGCTTGCAGGGCATGCCCCCAACCGGGGATGCGCCCGTCGTAGCCCATGGCGTTGTCCCAATAGGCGATGTCATGCACCCAGCGCCCCGTGGCCAGCGCGGCCCGTGCGGGGACGCAGATCGGCGAAGGTGTCAGGGCTTGGGTGAATCGCGTGCCACGGGCAGCCAAGGCATCCAGATGGGGGGTCTTGACGAAAGGGTGGCCAGCGCAGCCCAAGGCATGCGCATCTTGCTCGTCGGTGAAAAGAATCAGGGTGTTCAAAGTCATCATCCAATGGCCTTATGCAGGGCCAACGGGTTCAGGCAGTGGGGTGCGGATATCGT
>JBIKKE010000295.1:0-3051 GCA_044360575.1 Limnohabitans sp.
TAAGTATGTGCACGCCGAAAGGTGATCATCTTGTTGCTACGCGGTACAACCACAAAGTCTGATAAGGAGACAATTGATTGAGTGCATAGGATCAACGGCGACGAGTCATTCCTGACTTGGTACTCCACTAACAGATCATCTCGACGTTCAATAATCCTTTGAATGTTCAGTCCATGACATCCATTTGGCCCCGAGCCATTTGTCACACCAAGAATCATTTGTCGAGAGAAGTCAAAATTTGGTCGAGGCATTGGTGGAATGGATTGCGGCTCGTGCGTAGCCCATACATCCTGCCAAGCCGCATCGCTTCTAACCTCGTACGTTTGATGAAGATCTGTAATGCGCCAAGAGGCAACCAAACGAACAGACGCAACTTCTGTTTCAGGGTAATAGTCTGTTCCCCCACATCCTGCAAGGGTTAGAGCCACAAACGCCGCTACAACAGTCATCCCAATTCTTTTCACAATGAGAGCTCCTGATGTTTTATTCCTGTAGTTCTGAACCGACTCGACGACCGTCGAAGTAATGAACGTCACAAGACGGAGGGCAGATTGAGCAGGTCAAATCTGATTCCAACAGTATTTAAATACGCAATGCATGCGGGGTGTTATGGGCGCTGCGGGACAAACTGCTTATCAAAAATTTCCTGAAAATGGCTTGCAGACTTGCCTGTAGCGACTTTACCGGAAATTCAATTAAGTATGGTCTTCCCGAAGACCCTCCGCAGACTATGTTCAAGAAATTCTAGCCGCGACTATGAAAATCATTGGAATCGGGAGCCCTGGTCGGAGGACCGCTACCGCTGCATAACGATCAATGGGCTGAGAAAAAATCTTTATTCATGCCAGTGGCTCAAATCGCCACCAACTGCTGAATATTCTTGTCCTTCATCTCGCTGCCAGGCCCGCGCGCAATCACTTCGCCCCGCTCCATCACCAAATACTGGTCGGCCAGTTCTTCGGCAAAGTCGTAGTACTGCTCGCACAGCAGCACCGCCATGCGCTGGCCTTGCAGACCCACATCAGCCAGTTGGCGAATGACGCGGCCGATGTCTTTGATGATGCTGGGCTGGATGTCGAGCGAACTCTGTTTGATTATCTTTTTGGAGGATGTAAGCCCCTATAAAGGGCACGCAATTTGCTTGATGCAAGCCATTCAATGCACCAAGACGCTCACCACGCACCAATATGGAACTGACACCCCGCGAAAAAGACAAGCTGCTGATCTTCACCGCCGGCCTGCTGGCCGAACGCCGCAAGGCCCGAGGCCTGAAGCTCAACTACCCCGAAGCCATCGCCCTGATCAGCGCCGCCGTGATGGAAGGCGCGCGAGATGGCAAGACCGTGGCCCAGCTGATGAGCGAGGGCCGCACTGTTTTGACCCGTGCCGATGTGATGGACGGCATCGCCGAGATGATCCCCGACATTCAGATCGAAGCCACCTTTCCCGATGGCACCAAATTGGTGACCGTGCACCAACCCATTGTTTGAACCGAGAGAGCCCGAACATGAATACCTTTGCATCCTGTGTCATCTCCGCCTTGGCGCTCGCCTGCCTGCACGCCCCCGTCTGGGCGCACGAAGGGCACGGCCTGTGGGGCAGCCATTGGCACGCCACGGACGTTCTCGGTTTTGCGGTCGTCATTGCTTTGGCACTGGGCGCCTGGGTCATCGGCCGCCGCAAGTGAGGTCGCCCCATGATCCCCGGTGAATTTCTGATCGACCCCGGCCAACACGCCCTGAACGTGGGCCGTCGCACTTGCACCCTGGTGGTGCAAAACGCCAGCGACCGACCGATACAGGTGGGCTCGCATTACCACTTTGCCGAGACCAACGCGGGCCTGCGCTTTGACCGCAGCGCCGCACAAGGCATGCGCCTGAACATCGCTTCGGGTATGGCTGTGCGCTTTGAGCCGGGCCAGCAACGCACGGTCGAGTTGGTGGACTTTGCCGGTGAACGCCTGATTTACGGTTTTCGGGGTCTGACCCAAGGCGAACTCGACGTCAACAAAACACAAGGCAACTGACATGGCCCACATCGACAAACGCGCTTATGCCGAAACCTTTGGGCCCACCTTGGGCGACCGCGTGCGCCTGGCCGACACGGCCTTGGTCATTGAGGTGGAAAAAGACTTCACGCTGCAAGCGGGCGGCTATGGTGAAGAGGTCAAATTTGGCGGCGGCAAAACCATCCGCGATGGCATGGCGCAATCGCAGCGCACCAACATGGCTGGCGGCTCAGGCCCGCAAGCGCCCGGCGCCATGGATTGCGTGCTCACCAACGCCCTCATCATCGAGCACTGGGGCATCGTCAAAGCCGACATTGGCCTCAAGGGCAACCGCATCGCGGCCATCGGCAAAGCGGGCAACCCCGACACACAACCTGGGGTGGACATCGTCATTGGCCCCGGCACCGAAATCATCAGCTGCGAAGGCCTGATCGTGACCGCGGGCGGTATCGACTGCCACATCCACTTCATCTGCCCCCAGCAAATCGACGAGGCTCTGGCAAGCGGTGTGACCACCATGTTGGGCGGCGGCACGGGCCCTGCCACCGGCACCTTTGCGACCACCTGCACGCCTGGCCCCTTCAACATCGAGCGCATGCTGCAAGCGGCCGATGCCTTTCCGATGAACCTGGGCTTCTTTGGCAAGGGCAACGCCAGCTTGCCTGCCGCCTTGCACGAGCAAATCAACGCGGGTGTGATTGGCATGAAGCTGCACGAAGACTGGGGCAGCACCCCATCGGCGATCAGCAATTGTTTGGACGTGGCCGACGAGACCGACATTCAGGTGGCGCTGCATTCGGACACGCTCAATGAATCAGGTTATGTGGAAAACACCATCGAGGCGGCGCGGGGGCGCGGGCTGTGCGCCTTTCACACCGAAGGCGCAGGCGGCGGGCATGCGCCCGACATCTTGAAGGTGGTGGGCCAGGCGAACTTTTTGCCCAGCTCGACCAACCCGACCATGCCTTTCACCCACAACACGCTTGACGAGCATGTGGACATGCTGATGGTCTGCCACCACCTGGATGCCAGCATCGCCGAAG
>JBIKKE010000066.1:0-11022 GCA_044360575.1 Limnohabitans sp.
TGCGGTGGCGCTGGCCACATCCGCGACACCGAAAGCTCGGCGCTGCAAATTTTGCGGATCATCCAAGAAGAGTCCATGAAGGACAACAGTGCGGCAGTGCACGCGCAAGTGCCCGTTGAAGTGGCGTCTTTCCTGCTCAACGAAAAGCGCTCCGAGATCGCCAAGATCGAACTGCAGCAACGCATCAACGTGCTGCTGGTGCCCAACAAATCGCTTGAAACACCGCATTACAAGCTTGAGCGCTTGAAACACGACGACCCGCGCCTAGACCGTATCGAAGCCAGCTACAAGATGGCCGAAGAAATCGAAGACGCGACCACCGTGACACGCCGCTCTCAAGAGCCCACCAACAAGCAAACGCCTGTGATCAAAGGCGTGTTGCCTGATGCACCCGCCCCCATGGCGCCGGTCAAGGCCGAGGCCCCCGCTGTCAAATCAACAACCAAAGCGCCAGTACCTTCGCCTGTGCCTGCGGCTCCAGCCAGCGGTGGGTTCTTTGCTTGGTTGAAAAACTTGTTTAGCGGCACGCCTTCTGAACCTGCACCTGCAACAACGGATAAAAAAGACGACAAGACACGCGATGCTCGCCGTGAAGGCGGCCGTGATGGCCGCCGTGGCGGGCGCGATGGTCGCCGTGGCGAGCGCAGCGAATCTGCCACAGGAGAAGTCCGCGCACCCCGCGAAGGCGGTCGCCGAGGCGAAGGTCGAATTGAAGGCCGTGAAGGCGAAGCCCGGCCGGCACGTGCTGAGCGCACAGAGCGTGGTGAGCGCCCTGCGCGTGAGGGACGCCGCGATGGCCGATCCGAAGTACGTGGCGAAGGTCGGGGCGAGGGTCGAGGCGAAGGGCGCAGCGATGCACGCTCAGAAGCCCGCGCCGATACACCAGCAGAGCTGAATGCCGACGGTACCGAAGTTCGCCAAGAACGCGCACCGCGTGAAGGTCGTCGCGAACGAGGTGAGCGTGGCGGTGAAGGTCGTCGTGAACGAGGCGATCGGGGCGAGCGTCGTCAAGCCGACGCGTCAGCACCTGAACTGAATGTTTCCGAAACAGCAGCCAGCGCTGCGGATGCAATGGTGGGCAACCCATCGACCGAAGGCACCAACAGCACAGAAAACACCGGTGAGCGCCGTGAGCGCCGTTCACGTGACCGTTATGGCCGTGATCGCCGCGAACGCAATGGTGAAACCCGCCAAGACAATGCGCCCGAAGAAGGCCAGGCCGACATGGCAGCATCGACAGACCTGCCAGCTCCAGCACAAGCCGAAGAGCGGCAGGCTGGCCGTTCATACTTTGAACGTGCACAAGCTACAGCTGCGCCAGCACCGGCTCCATCCGCAACAGCATCGGACAGTGTCCTCCCAGTGATTCCCGAAGCTGCACCGATGGCCGCAGCAAACGCAACTTCCGCCGCCGAGGCAGCGGAAACCGCCGCCAACGTGCCTGCACCAACGCCGGTCGCTACACCCGTAACCGATACGCCTGTTGCAGCCCCAACGACCATGGCCCCAGCACCTAATGAAGCAACGACGCCAGCAGCACCCGCTAAGGGACTGCCGATCGTCAGCAGCTTCGAACTGCCCATCGAGAGCTTGGCGCAAATTGCCCAATCGTCGGGTTTGATTTGGGTCAACTCTGACATGGCCAAAGTAGCGACAGTCCAAGCGGCCATCGCTGCTGAACCACAAGCAGTGCGCGTGCCACGCGAGCGTCCTCCAGCGGTGGTCCTTGATGAAGGTCCCTTGGTCTTGGTGGAAACGCGCAAAGACCTGAGCACACTGAAGGTGCCTTTCTGATCCAGGCACGGTTGTCTTGAGTCAACAAGAAAACGGGCCTCAATGGCCCGTTTTTTTTGGTGAGTCCTTCAACACACAAGCTTCAGGCTTGCGATGACACGATCAAGGGCCAGATCGATTGTGAGATCGATTGGGAGATCAATTGGCAGCGCACTGTGCGGCTTGTTTCCAAGCCACTGCAGCTTCGAAAGCGTCTTGGCGTTGCTCGGCCAGTTCGGCCAGCCCCATCCAGGCCTTTCGCTTGAGCGCTGGGCTCTCCAGACTCTTCGTGGCTTGGGTCAACAGCCCTTGCGCCTTGCCCCAAAGGCGATGGCGCAGGCATAGCATGCCGGCCAAATACTGCAAATGAGCAGCCCTGGGCTGGGCTTGCTGAGCACTTTCTAAACGGGTCAGCCAGACCAAGGCGTCTGGGGCATCGACGCCTGGCAAACAAGCTTCTAAGGCTTGCACCACACCGAGCAGTTGATCCGACGACCATGGTCGGTTTGACGACTGAACCAGTACCCACAGGTCTTGCAACCAGGACCTCGCCGTTTGAGGGTCTCCCGCCAAATGCAACCAGCGCAGAACCGCTTGCGATGCAACTTCGGGCATCAAGCGCTGTGCTGGCGTTAAGCGCAGCCACGTTCGCTGCAAGGTCTCGGTGTCGTGCGTGTGTGAGATCAACTCCAACACCAAGCGAGACACCAAGCTTTCGGCGGCGGCAGAGGAAAATGCTTTGTGCTTGGCCAGCAATGTGGCCGTCTCCAGCGCCTGTGCTGGCTGTCCAGACAAGCGGGCTGCCTTGAGCTGGAGACGCATGGTCACCATCCGCCGACCCGCAGCAGGTGGCAATGCTTTGATTTGCGCCAAACTGGCAGCTGCGTCACGGTCGTCCAACAACCAACGCGCTGACCGCAACAAAGAACCTTCCAACAAGGTTTGGCCGGCACTGCCTTGGTTCTCGGCCGCTTGTACCAAAGCCAAATCCAGGTGGTGCTGGCGCTGTGTTTTGTCTTGCAGGGCGTGGCTGGCCTCGGCTGCCATGATGTGCGCCAGCGTTCGCAATGCAGCGGCATGCTCCAAATTAACCCCCGCTGCCGCAAGCAAAGCCTCTTTGTTCAAAGTTTGCTCGGCCGACTTGCGGGCTCGCAAAAATCGGCCCGCCATAAAGTGTCCAATCGCGTCAAGCAACGCGGCGTGGCTGGCTCTTTCTTTCTGTTGCAAGCGCCAGCGCTGGGCTTTTTGGGGCAAGGAAAAAAAGGCCTCCAACGCCCGCTGGGCAAGGATCACCAGCAAGATCACCGACAAAACCATCAAGAAAGCGAGATTAAGGGAGATGTCTACCCGGTGCGGGTAAAGAAACAAACTCACCGTGCCTTGGTTATTACCCGCAAGCCAAGCCCCAGCGGCTGCCAGGGCAAACAAAATGATGAGCCACAGCGCTGCACGCATGTTGATTTACCTTCCAGCCGCAGCCGCGCTGAGGGCCGTCAGTGTGGCCTCAATGCGGGGGACTTCGGCCGTACGCACTTGTTCAGTGGTTTGCTCCAATAACTGCAACAACTGCGTGGTGCGGCGGGATTGCGGCTCAGCGTAGCGACGCACCAAAATGGCCGAGGCATTGAGGTCGGCCCGCACGCCGTCCTTTTGTCGCGCCAGCAGGCCCAAGCGCGCATTGAGCAACTTGAGCTTGAGGTTTTCGCGCACGAAAAAGGCTTGCTCAGGCGACAGCAAGGCGGCCTCCGGAGTGTCGATGCGGCTGACCCTCAACAAGCTTTTGAACTCATCTCCCATGCGGGTCAAACCGGCCATCCACCAAGTCGTTGGTGCAGCACTGGCCGCAGGCTCAGACTGTAGGCGCAGCCTGTTTTGCTGAGCATTGGCGTCGTTCGCCAGCACAAGGCCATCTACCAAGGCAACCCCTTCGTCGAGCTTGACCATCAAACCCGGCAAATCGAAGCTTGGCAAGCTGTTGATTCGGTCCAAGTCTTTCTCCAGGGCTCGCGCCAGCGGCATGAGACGCGGCTGCGATGTTCGCTGCACCCGTTTTTGCGCCGACTGCAGTGCCGCAAGCAAGGGTTCGGTGCTGCCGGTCATCAAGGCTTGTTGCTGGGCAATGCGCAAAGCCGATTCGAGGTCCACCAACAAATTTTCATCGCGCGAACGCGACAGACTTTGCATCAAATCTTCCAACTGGGTCCGCTGCAAAGCCACTTCAGCAAGACGCGCCTCCATGAGCGCGACTCTGGCCGCGCTGTCTTTCACGGTTTCTTGGGCTTGTTTGGCCCAAGTTTTGGCTTCCAAGGCCTGAACCCCAGAGTCTGCGCTCTGGCGGGCCAATTGCTCTTGAATGCGAGAGAGTTTTTGCCACAAGAAAAAAGAGGTCAACAAGGCCAGCAAGGCCAAAGTGCCCACCAAAAACAAAACCCATGAGGAGCGCTGCACGGTGGGCGCGCCAGAAACAATCGGCTCACTGGCGGGCTGAGCGTCTGGAAGGTCGGCTGAGGGCGGTGTCATGCCATTGATTTTATAGACAGCGCCTGCGCTTCAAGGCCAGCCGGTACCAAATCAACACACATCCAACCCGATTGCTTCAACCTGAGGGCAATGCGCGGGTGGGTGGCCAAGGCTTTGGCCCGACCCAGATTCAAATCTGGGCAAGCCTGCAGCAGGTGCTGCGCTGCCTCTGAACTGCTGAACAACCACCAGCTGCCGTCGCTCATGGCTTGTCTGGCACGGCTTTGTTGCGCCTCGCTCAGCCGGGGGGCTCGGCGCACATAGGCTACCGTCTGCAGTACCTGAATGCCCGCAGATTCCATCTGCAAGGCCAGCCAGTCCCGCCCAGCCAACTGGCCATTTGCATCGGCACCGCGCACGATCAAGACCACCGCTGGAGCCTGCTCAGCCGTCTTGGCGCCCGCCAAATCAATGGCCTGGCTTGCATTGATCAGGCGTGGGGCGACCAATTCCCACAAGGCTTCCGAGTCAAATTGCGGCGCAGTTTCATCAGGGGAATCGATCAAATCAGCTGGCCAGCCCTCAGCCAGCAAAGCCGCCCGGGTGCCTGGCCCGGTTGACCAAGCTCGGCAGGTTTGAATCGGCGAGCCAGCCGGTCGCGCTTCCATGAAATGACGCACGGCGTTGGCACTGACAAACATCACCGCCAAATACTGGGGCACGGCTTGCCATGCGCTCGTCAAAGGCGATGGGTCTTGCAAACCGGCAATTTCGATCAAAGGCAAAGACTCGCATTGCACCCCCAAAGTCTGCAAAGAATGCGCCCATGCTTGGGCTTCACGCTCGGGGCGGGTGACGATCACCCGAGGGGCATCGCCCGAAAAACTCAAGGGCGCCAGCGCCATGTCAGCGCCCGGCTTCAATGCGCTCCGCCGTCGCGCAGGGCCTGTGCCACGCTCAGGCCCAAAGCCTCGGCTGCCTCTAGGCCATCTGTGCTGACATGCGCGTCGGCCGTGACCAAGGTAGTGCTGCCCTCCGGGTCGCCCCAGGCCGCTTGCAGCTTGAGCACCCCGCCCTCGATGGTGGCGTGCGCGGCCAAAGGCATGGAACAGCTACCACCCATGGCGCGGCTGACGGCCCGCTCGGCCGCTACGCGCCGCCACGAGGGTGCATCGGCCAGCTGCGCCAGCAGGGCGCGCAAATCGGCCCGGTCACTGCGAATTTCAATGCCCAAAGCACCCTGCCCTGCGGCAGGCAACATTTGGTCGGTCTCAAAAATGTGGCGAATCCGCTCGCTCATCTCCAGACGCTTGAGTCCTGCAGCCGCCAGAACAATGCCCGCGTACTGGTCTTCGTCGAGTTTGCGCAGGCGGGTGTCCAGGTTGCCGCGCAAGGGCTCGATCTTCAAATCGGGGCGCAAGGCACGGAGCAAAACGGTACGTCGCAGGCTCGATGTACCCACTACAGCCCCTTGCGGCAAGTCTTCCAAACGGGCGTATTGCGACGAAACCCAAGCATCCCGCGGGTCTTCGCGCTCCATCACGCAGGCCAGCTCAAAGCCCTCCGGCATGTCCATGGGTACATCCTTGAGCGAGTGCACCGCGATGTCGGCATGGCCCTCTTGCAGCGCCACCTCCAGCTCCTTGACGAACAAGCCCTTACCGCCCACCTTGGACAAGCTGCGGTCCAGAATCTGGTCGCCCTGGGTAGTCATGCCCAGCAATTTGACCGTGCAGCCGAGCCCCTCGAGCAGGGATTTGACGTGTTCTGCTTGCCATAAGGCCAAACGGCTCTCACGGGTGGCGATGACGATAGAGGGTTGGGTGGTCTCGGTCACAGCGGGGTTCCTGAAAAAATTTTGATCTCATCAAGATGAAATCAATGGATCATTTGTCTCTTCTGGCGATGCTAGCATGATGTCAAGGGAAATTGACACTTTTCAAAAGCTCTTTGCTGTCAACACTGCGCTCGACCGCTCGATCCGCTGCCGGGCCGAATTGGCAGACGAACGCGTGCAGCGCGGCATCCCCATCTTGTTCGACGGGATTGCGGCGTGCTTACGCAACACAGGTTGAGCCTGTTTTCGGATGACCTCAGGTCGCCCGATAAAATCTCACACCTATGACAAACCAACTCGACACCAAATCCCAGGCCTGGTCCGCGCTCTTTTCTGAACCCATGAGCGAGTTGGTCAAGCGCTACACCGCCAGCGTGTTCTTTGACAAGCGCCTGTGGCAAGCCGACATCACCGGCAGCTTGGCCCACGCCGACATGCTGGCGGCGCAAAAGATCATCGCCACGCAAGACCTGGCCGATATCCAGCGCGGCATGGCACAGATCACGCAAGAGATCGAATCCGGCGCGTTTGAGTGGAAGCTCGATCTGGAAGACGTGCACCTGAACATCGAAGCGCGCCTGACCCAGCTGGTGGGCGATGCGGGCAAGCGCCTGCACACCGGGCGCAGCCGCAACGACCAAGTGGCCACCGATGTGCGCCTGTGGTTGCGCAGCGAGATGGACCTGATCATCGAGTTGCTGACCGACCTGCAAAAGTCACTCGTTGATGTGGCCGAGCGCAACGTTGAAGTCATCATGCCCGGCTTCACCCACCTGCAAGTGGCGCAGCCCGTGAGTTTTGCGCACCACCTGCTGGCCTATGTGGAAATGTTCAGCCGGGATGCCGAACGCATGAGCGACGTGCGCCGCCGCACCAACCGCCTGCCCTTGGGCAGCGCTGCTTTGGCGGGCACGACCTACCCGCTGGACCGCGAACGCGTGGCACGCACATTGGGCATGGTGGACGAACAAGGCAACCCACAGGTCTGCCAAAACAGCCTGGACGGTGTGAGCGACCGCGACTTCGCGATTGAATTCACGGCTGCCGCCAGTCTGTGCATGGTGCACATCAGCCGCTTCTCTGAAGAATTGATTTTGTGGATGAGCCAGAACTTTGGCTTTGTGAAGATCGCCGACCGGTTCACCACCGGCTCTTCCATCATGCCGCAGAAAAAGAACCCCGATGTGCCCGAACTGGCACGCGGCAAAACAGGCCGCGTGGTCGGTCATCTGATGGGCCTGATCACCCTGATGAAGGGCCAGCCCCTGGCCTACAACAAGGACAACCAGGAAGACAAAGAGCCTTTGTTTGACACCGTGGACACGCTCAAAGACACCCTGCGAATCTTCAGCGAAATGGTGGGCGGTCAATTGAACCCTGCAACGGGCCAAAAAGAAGGCGGCATCACCGTCAACGCCGCCGCCATGGAAGCGGCCGTGAAAAAAGGCTACGCCACCGCCACCGACTTGGCTGACTATTTGGTAAAAAAAGGCCTGCCGTTTCGCGATGCGCATGAAGTGGTGGCGCACGCGGTCAAGACCGCACAAGGCTTGGGCGTGGACTTGTCTGAGCTGCCGCTGGAGACTCTGCAGAAGTTTGACAGTCGCATAGAGGCCGATGTGTTCGGGCCGCTCAGTTTGCAAGGCTCTCTGAACGCACGCAACACCTTAGGTGGAACAGCGCCAGACCAAGTGCGCTTTCAAATTGCACGTCACCGCACCCGACTGGGTTGAATCCCCGGACTACTTTTTCTGCACTGGGTTGGCCAGCAGCAATTGAGCCGGATAGGCCCGCATGAATTCGCGGGCTTTTTCCAACGGGGCGCTGAGCCAAGCACCGTACGCGCCTTCGTTCAAAATTGCAGGCATGCGTTTTTCATTGCCGTTCTGGCCATAGCGGTTCATCAGCGCGTGGCTGTTGGCGTTCACGGTGAGCAGGGTGTAGCTCACGATCTCTTGGTCGCCCTGTTTCCAGCACTCCCACAAGCCTGCCACCCCCATGGGCTTGCCGTCCACCCGGGCGATGCGTGTGGACACGGCCTTGCGGCTGCGCCAGTCGTCTTCGAAAAATGCTTGCATCGGAATGATGCAACGCTGAGCACGCAGCCACGTCTCGCGAGTGGGCGTGGCGGTGCTCATGGTTTCATAGCGGGTCACGGCCAACTTGGTGGCACGCAGCTTCGCGTCTGACGCCGACTTGACCCAAGTAGGCACCAAACCAAACTGACCCTGAGCCAACTGCAAGACCATCGGCGCAGCTGGCTGGCTTAATTCGGCGACTTCTGCTTCCAATTGGGTTTGCGGGGGAAGCAAAGGGGCTGACGGAAATTCTGGCGCCTCGGCTGGGGGAGATGCAGTCTCGGGTGCTGTGGCTTTGCGAATGAAAAAACCCATCTGACGCGGCCAGACTTCTTGGCCCAGCAATTTTTCGGGCGGGGCAATGCCGAAGGCTTCGGCATACAGGTCGGCGCTTTTCAGGCATTCGTATTGGGTACTCATGCGGGCGATGCTAACCCACGGCCCTATGGGGTGGACCTGATACCCTCTGGTCTCGATGACAACGCCTGCTCTTTCATGCTGATCCGCTTCAACAAACCTTATGGCGTGCTCAGCCAGTTCACACCCGAGGGGCGTTGGACCGGGCTGACAGACCACATCGATCTGCCCGGTGTGTACGTGGCCGGGCGGCTGGACGCCGACAGCGAAGGCTTGCTGCTGCTGACCGATGACGGGCAACTGCAAGCCCGGATTGCCGACCCGCGTTTCAAGATGGAAAAGACCTACTTGGTGCAGGTAGAGGGCCTGGTGAGCCAGCCAGCGCTAAACGCCTTGTGCCGCGGCGTGACGCTGAACGACGGCCCCACTCTGCCCGCCCGCGCCAGGGAAGTGGCGCCGCCTGCAGACCTGTGGCCACGCAACCCACCGATTCGCGAGCGGCAAAGCATTCCCACCTCTTGGCTGGAACTGATCATCAGAGAAGGCCGCAACCGCCAAGTGCGCCGCATGACCGCCGCCGTGGGATTGCCGACGCTGCGCCTGATCCGCTCGGCCGTGGGGCCCTACAACCTCGACGGCCTGCCCTCGGGCACATGGCAGCAAGTCTGAGCCCGGGGCATTGGCTTGCGCTGAAGCAACACAGGTGCCCGGCTTCTTCCTGCACAATCGCGCATCTTCCAAATCCCAAGGGAATCCAAATGTCTGAATTGCTGAACAAACTCGAATGGCGCTACGCCTGCAAAAAAATGGACCCAACCCAGGTCGTGCCGCAAGACAAAGTGGACCGCATCGTGGAGGCTGCTCGCTTGGCCCCCACCTCCAGTGGGTTGCAACCGTTTGAAGTGTTTGTGGTCACCAACACCGAAGTGCGTGAAAAAATCAAACCCAAGGCTTGGGGCCAAGCCCAGATCACCGACGGTTCGCATCTGCTGGTGTTTGCCGCTTGGGACAACTACACCGCCGAGCGCATCAACATGATGTTTGACATGACCAACGCGCAGCGCGGCGGCACCAACGAAGGCTGGGAAAACTACCGCCAGATGTTGCTCAAGAACTACCCAGCCCGCTCACCCGAGGTGAACTACGAGCACGCAGCGCGTCAGGCCTACATCGGTTTGGGCGCCTCTTTGATCGCTGCGGCTTTTGAAGAAGTGGACGCCACGCCCATGGAAGGTTTTGACCCCAAAGCAGTGGACGAGATTTTGGGCCTGAGCGCCCGCGGCCTGCGCAGTGTGGTCATCGTGCCCCTGGGCTACCGCGCCCGCGAGGGCGATTGGTTGGTCAACTTGAAGAAGGTGCGCCGCCCCACCGCGCAGTTTGTGACCGAAGTCAAATAATGGTGGCACCCGCCGAAGGCGGGCACATTTCATACCCCCCACAAAGCCGCAAATCCTGCGGCTTTGTGCTTTAACATCGAGCCTTCCCAAGTCGGGATGCGAACCAAGGAAACACCATGGCCAAAGGCGAACAACGCAGCAACAAAATGGCCAAAAAGCCAAAGAAAGACACGTCACCCCCCAAGACGTTCACCTCGGACCGCCCCATGGCCCCGTCCACCTTTGTGGCACCTCGCGGCAAAGTCAAAGACAAGTGATTTTTCAGCCGAGCACCCTGCCCGCTCGGCTCACCCTGCATGACCCCGATCCACGAAGACGAGCACCTGCTGGTGCTGGAAAAACCCAGCGGCTTGCTGTCCGTGCCCGGTCGCGGTCCAGACAAGCAAGATTGCTTGTCCAAGCGGGTGCAAGACCGCTATCCCGAAGCCCTGATCGTGCACCGCCTCGACCAAGACACCTCGGGCTTGCTGCTCATGGCCAGGGGCATTGAAGCCCAGCGCCGCCTGAGCAAACTGTTTGAAACCCGACAAGTCAAAAAACGCTATGTAGCAGTGGTGGCAGGCTTACCCGAGCAAACCCAATCGACCACACCGGCAGACGAGAACGGCTGGCGCACCATCGACGGCCCCATCCTGCTCGACTGGGAGCGCCGCCCGCTGCACATCATTCACGCTGATGGCAAAGCAAGCCGCAGCCGATGGCGCACCCTGGAAACCAGCGACAGCGCCAGCCTGATTGAGCTGGAGCCCGTCACGGGCCGCACCCACCAGTTGCGTGTGCACCTGCAAAGCATTGGCCACCCGATGCTGGGTGACTCGCTGTACGCACCGCCCGACATCAAAGCGCTGAGCCCTCGCCTGATGCTGCACGCGCAGGAGCTGGCTTTTGTACACCCCTTCACCGATTTGGCCCTGGACTTCAAAGCACCGGTGTCATGGTCGGCCACATCGCCTTACAGCACAGCAAGGTCTTGAGCGATCAGGTTTTGCTTGCCGCCTGTATGCGGCTCGACACCAGGCCACACAGCACCACCAAGGCCATACCCGTGAAAGCCCATGCATCGGGCATGTGGTCAAAAAACCACCAGCCCAATAAGGTGGAAAAGCCCACTGCGGTGTAT
>JBIKKE010000296.1:0-3000 GCA_044360575.1 Limnohabitans sp.
CCGGCCACCAGCACGTCGTGCGTACCGGCCACCAACATGTCGTGCGCGAACATGGCCGCGCGCATGCCCGAGCCGCACATTTTGGACAGCGTGACCGCGCCCGCGCTCTTGGGCAAACCGCCCTTGAAACCCGCTTGACGGGCTGGCGCCTGGCCCTGGCCTGCCATCAGGCAGTTGCCAAACAGCACTTCGGTGACCAGCTCAGGACTGACGCCTGCGCGCTCGACGGCGGCCTTGATGGCTGCGCCACCCAGGTCGTGTGCGGCCAGTGCGGAAAAGTCGCCTTGAAAGCTGCCCATGGGGGTGCGGGCGGCGCTGACGATGACGATGGGATCAGTCATGGAATTCCTCTAAAAACAAAATGTAGACAGTCAAAAAATCATCCGCCTCGCGGATAGCGCTTGAGCGCACTGCGAAAAACACTCAGCACCTCACCGGGATGGGTCATGCTCACCCCCAGGTCTTTGGCCAGGCCGTCCTTGATGCCGTAACACCAACCGTGCACGCTGAGTTTTTGCCCGCGGGCCCAGGCGTCTTGCACCACATTGGTCAGCGCCACGTTGCCCACTTGTTCAATCACATTCATCTCGCACAAGGCATCTTCTTGCTCGGGCACAGTGAGGTGATCAAGACGGCGACGGTGACGCACTTTGACGTCATGCACATGGCGCAACCAGTTGTCGACCAGGCCCACCCGCATGCCGCGCAATGTGGCCAAGACGCCACCACAACCGTAATGACCCACCACCATGATCTGCTCGACCTTCAGGACATCGACCGCGTACTGAATCACCGACAAAGCGTTCAAGTCGGAATGCACGACCAAGTTGGCCACATTGCGGTGCACAAACACTTCGCCCGGGTCAAGACCGGTGATCTGATTGGCAGGCACCCGGCTGTCCGAACAGCCAATCCACAAAAATTTTGGGTTTTGTTGGTTGGCCAAACGGGTGAAAAACTCGGGGTCTTCGCGCTTCATGCGCGCAGCCCATTCGCGGTTCTTGGCAAGCAGTGTTTGCATCTGGCTGGCCTTAGCAGGTTTCGGCAAACAACTCGCGGCCGATCAGCATGCGGCGAATCTCGCTCGTGCCCGCGCCGATTTCGTACAACTTGGCGTCGCGCCACAAGCGGCCCAATGGGGACTCGATGATGTAGCCATTGCCACCGAAAATTTGCACGCCTTCGCCAGCCATCCAGGTGGCTTTCTCGGCCGTCCACAAAATGACGCTGGCGCAGTCCTTGCGCACCTGGCGCACATGCTCGGCACCCAACAAGTCGAGGTTCTTGGCCACGGTGTAGGCAAAACTGCGACCGGCTTGCAGCACGGTGTACATATCGGCCACTTTGCCCTGAATCAGCTGGAACTCGCCAATGCTTTGGCCAAACTGCTTGCGGTCGTGGATGTAGGGAATCACGTTGTCCATGACGGCTTGCATGATGCCCAGCGGGCCACCCGTGAGCACAGCGCGCTCGTAGTCGAGACCACTCATCAGCACTTTGGCGCCATTGTTCAGACCACCCAGAATGTTCTCAGCGGGCACTTCGACGTTGTTGAAGACCAGCTCGCCCGTGTGGCTGCCGCGCATGCCCAGCTTGTCGAGCTTTTGGGCGATGGAAAAACCTTTCATGCCTTTTTCGATCAAAAAGGCCGTCACGCCGCGCGCACCCAACTCGGGCTCGCTTTTGGCATAGACCACCAAGGTGTCTGCATCGGGGCCGTTGGTGATCCACATTTTGGAGCCATTGAGCAGGTAATAACCGCCCTTGTCTTCCGCCTTGAGCTTCATGCTCAGCACGTCCGAACCCGCACCGGGTTCGGACATGGCCAGGGCACCGACGTGCTCGCCACTGATCAGCTTGGGCAGGTACTTGGCGCGCTGCTCAGGCGTGCCGTTGCGCTTGATCTGGTTGACACACAAGTTTGAGTGCGCGCCGTAGCTCAAACCCACAGAGGCGCTGGCACGCGAAATCTCTTCCATTGCGATCATGTGCGCCAGATAGCCCATGTTCGCGCCGCCGTACTCCTCGCCCACCGTGATGCCCAGAACACCCAGGTCACCCATCTTGCGCCACAGGTCCATCGGGAACTGGTCGTTCTGGTCAATCTCGGCGGCGCGGGGGGCGATTTCGGCTTGGGCAAAGTCGCGCACGGCGTCGCGCAGGGCGTCGATGTCTTCACCGAGTTGAAAGTTCAGGCCGGGCAAGTTGTTCATGAGGTCTCCGTTGAGGGGTTATGCGTTGGGTGCCGAACACCCAACATCAATAAGTTTTAGTCACTGGTACCAGGGTTTGCTGCATCAGGGCGCAGTCCGATCGTTTGCCGCTGTCGTCGATGTGCACCAGCTCGGCTGTGGTCACGATGATGCGTTTGCCCGCCTTGGTGACGCGGCCAATGGCGCGAATCTCTCCACCTTGAAAGCTGGCGAGAAAGTTGATTTTGTACTCCACGGTGGTGACCTCCATGCCTTCGGGTGCGACCGTCAAGGCGGCGTAACCGCCCGCGATGTCGGCCAATGCGCCCATGGCCCCGCCATGAAAGCCGCCCTGCTGCTGGGTCACCTTGTCGCTGTAGGGCAAAGCCAACTCAACTTGGCCCTCGGTGGCCGACAACAGGCGCACGCCCAAGTGGTTCATCATGCCTTGACGCGCCAGGCTTTGGGCAACGCGCTCGTGGGCAGAAATGGCAGAAGTCACAGCACATCCAAGGTTGAATCACAGACCACCACTGTAATTGACGTTTACGTCAACGTCAATCCAAAAAACCACAACCATGCAACGGCACCCTCAGGCCGGTTTGCCGCTTTTAGTGGCTTTGACCAACAGGTTGCGGGTCTCTTTTTCGTGGGTTTTGACCTCGTCCAAGGTCGCCTCCAAATCGGACAACTGAGACTCCAGCTGTTGCCGGTGTTCCGCCAAGACCACCAAAAACTTTTTGAGCTGAGGCACCGTGTCGCGCGGGCTGTCGTACATGTCAATCAGGTCTTTGGCCTCGTTCAGTGA
>JBIKKE010000067.1:0-10908 GCA_044360575.1 Limnohabitans sp.
ACGTTGCGGAACAAGGCCATCTTGCGCTGAGAAGACAGCTTGGTGGTGAGGGCGTAGATCGGGATGTGCACCCGGCGACGGCTCATCCACAAGGCGGTGGAGCCGGACTCGGTCATGGCCACGATGGCCTTGGCACCCAAGTGGCTGGCAGTGAACAAAGCCCCCATGGCAATCGACTGGTCGATACGGCTGAAGGTCTGGCCTTTGAAGTCGGCATCGATTTCCACGTCTTCAGCGCCCTCGGCTGCCAAACAAATCTTGGCCATCTCTTCAACCGTCTCGAGTGGGTACTTGCCCGCTGCGGTCTCGGCACTGAGCATCACGGCGTCGGTGCCGTCCAGTACCGCATTGGCCACGTCCGACACTTCTGCGCGGGTGGGCACTGGGTTGGTGATCATGCTTTCCATCATCTGGGTGGCGGTGATGACCACCTTGTCGTGCACCTTGGCCAGCTTGATCATGCGTTTTTGCAGGGCGGGTACGGCGGCATTGCCCACCTCCACGGCCAAATCGCCCCGGGCCACCATGATGCCGTCGCTGGCTTTAAGGATGGCCTCAAGGTGGGGAATGGCTTCAGCACGTTCGATCTTGGCAATCAGGCCTGTCTTATGGCCATATTCAGCCCCCGCCACGTTGCACAGCTGACGGGCCATTTCCATATCGGTGGCGTTTTTAGGAAAGCTCACCGCCACATAGTCGGCTTGGAAACTCATGGCGGTTTTGATGTCGTCCATGTCCTTGGCAGTCAAGGCCGGCGCAGTGAGGCCACCGCCTTGCTTGTTGATGCCCTTATTGTTGGACAGCTCACCGCCCAGCTTGACCGTGGTTTGCACTTGCTCGCCCTTGACGGCGTTGACCGTCAGCACGATCAAGCCATCGTTGAGCAGCAGGACATCGCCCGCTTTAACGTCTCGCGGCAACTCTTTGTAATCGAGGCCCACACCGTGAATGTCGCCCAACTCGGTGCGCGAGGCGTCCAACACAAAAGCCGCTCCCGGCTCCAGCATGACTTTGCCTTCGACAAACTTGCCCACACGGATCTTGGGACCTTGCAGGTCGGCCATGATGGCCACTTCACGGCCGGCACGCTGTGAGGCTTCGCGCACCAAGCGGGCGCGGTCCACATGGTCCTGCGCTTTGCCGTGGCTGAAGTTAAGGCGAACCACGTTCACCCCGGCGCGGATCATGGCTTCGAGCAGTGCTGGATCGCTGGAAGCAGGGCCTAAAGTGGCAACAATCTTGGTAGCGCGACGGGGCATTCGGAGATCTCCTTTTATTGGATTTCGATTCTCACACGAAAAAGTGACAGCGCTGCCTCTTTCAGGGATTTGCGGAACAACCGCCCCTTAACCCCAAGCAAAGCCCTTGAATTGATCTCTGTCAGGCCAATGAAAAGGCTTGCCGACTAAACTCATGCCTGCCCGATTTACATTTGAGCGACATGACTGCCTTACACACCCCGCCCGTCGATCAGCCCATTGCGCTGGACCACCCCCTACCGCACCGCAAAACGCTGCGCGAATGGCTGACCCCGTTGTCGCAACGCAGCACCGTGCGTGCATTGGTGCTTTTGGCTTTTGACTACGCCTTGTTTTTTGCACTGATCGCAGCCACTGTGGCATTTGACGCCGTTTGGGTCAAACTGCTTTGTGGCGCCATGGCAGGCTTTGTGATTGGCCGATTGTTTGTGATTGGCCATGACGCTTGCCACCAGAGCCTCACGCCCCACCGCGAATTGAACAAAGTGTTGGGACGCATTGCATTTTTGCCGTCTCTCACCCCTTACAGCTTGTGGGACACCGGCCACAACGTGGTGCACCATGGCTACACCAACCTCAAAGGCGTGGACTTTGTCTGGACGCCCCTGACAGCCGAAGAATTTGCCGCCCTCAACCCTGTGCAGCGTTTGCTGCAACGCGCCTACCGCAGCGGCTGGGCGCCGGGCCTTTACTACATGATCGAAATCTGGTGGAAGCGCGAATTCTTCCCCAACAAGACCCACATGCCCACTCGCCGTCCGATCTTCTTCAAGGACAGTTTGTTGGTGAGCTTATTTGGTGCTTTTTGGGTGGGCACTGTTGCCGCCGCGGCGGTCTATACGGGGCAATCGGTCTGGTTGGCCTTGCTGATGGGCGTGCTGATCCCCTTCTTTGGTTGGAACACCATGATTGGTTTTGTGGTTTATGTGCACCACACCCACGTCAAGGTGTCTTGGCATGACAACAAAGCCGCCTGGACCAAGGCCGCGCCATTTGTGTCCACCACCGTGCACTTGACCTTCCCGTTCAACATCGGCGGCATGATGCACCACATCATGGAGCACACGGCGCACCATGTGGACATGAGCATTCCCCTCTACCGATTGAAGCAAGCCCAGGCTAAATTGGAAGAAATGCTGCCGGGTCGCATCATCGTCCAAGCCTTCAGCTGGAAGTGGTACTTCGAAACCGCCAAAAACTGCAAGATGTATGACTTCGGCCGTGAATGCTGGACCGACTTTCAGGGCAACATGACCAGCCCGGTCAGGGGCAACCTACCTCCCGCTGCCCAAGCTTGAAAGCTCAAATTTGATCCACAAAAAACCCCGCACTGCGGGGTTTTTTGTTGCAGAAAATGATTTGACAGATCGAAGATCAATTGGCTGCGCGTTTGGCCAAAATTTCAAATGCTGGAAGCACCTTACCCTCAAGAATTTCGAGAAACGCGCCGCCGCCGGTCGAGATGTAACCCACCTGCTTTTCAATGCCGTACTTGGCTATCGCGGCCAGCGTGTCTCCGCCGCCCGCAATGCTGAATGCTTGGGACTCGGCAATCGCGTGCGCAATCACTTTGGTGCCATTTTCAAAAGCCGCAAACTCGAACACACCCACGGGCCCGTTCCATACGATGGTGCCAGCCTGATTGAGTTGCGTGGCCAGCTTGGCGGCAGTTTCAGGACCAATGTCCAAAATCAGGTCATCGTCAGCCACATCGGTGGCTTTTTTAATGGTGGCAACCGCATCAGCGGCAAACGTCTTGGCAGTGACGACGTCGGTGGGGATCGGCACTTCGGCGCCACGCGCCTTCATGGCCTCAATGACCGCCTTGGCCTCGCCCACCAAATCGGCTTCGGCCAGGCTTTTGCCAATCTTCAAACCCGCAGCCAACATGAAGGTGTTGGCGATACCGCCGCCCACGATCAACTGGTCCACGTTTTGCGCAAGGCTCTTCAAAATGGTCAACTTGGTGCTGACCTTGGAGCCGGCCACGATGGCGACCAAAGGGCGTTTAGGCGCCTCAAGTGCCTTGCCAATGGCATCGATTTCGGCGGCCAACAACGGCCCGGCGCAGGCAATCGGAGCGAACTGGGCAATGCCATAGGTCGTGCCTTCGGCGCGGTGCGCGGTGCCAAAGGCATCGTTCACATAGATGTCGCACAGGGCGGCCATTTTGCGGGCCAGCGCTTCATCATTTTTCTTCTCGCCCTTGTTAACGCGGCAATTTTCGAGCAGCACCACTTGGCCGGGTGCCACGGTCACGCCGTCAACCCAATGAGCGAGCAGGGAAACACTGCGACCCAAAAGCTCACTCAGGCGCTGCGCCACTGGGGCCAAGGAATCTTCGGGTTTGAAAGCGCCTTCGGTCGGGCGACCCAAATGCGAGGTCACCATCACAGCAGCCCCAGCGTCCAAAGCCATCTGAATACAAGGCACGCTGGCACGGATGCGCGTGTCCTCGGTGATGCTGCCATCGCCCGCTTGAGGCACATTCAGGTCGGCACGAATGAAAACACGTTGTCCAGCCACTTGGCCACTGGCGCACAGATCTGAAAAACGAATGACATTCATTGGGAATCTTGTCCTGTATCTGGGAATTCGGGGGGTATTTTAAAAGCAGCGCCTGACAAGGACTGACAGCACCCCAAAAGTAAACAACAACTCACATTCAGTCGGTTTGGGTCAAGCGCTACCAACCCAGACCCAAGCGCAAAGGCAAGTAAACCGCCATCCCCGCAAGGATGGTGATCAGCACATCACGCCGCCAAAAGTAAGCAACCACTCCTACCGCAGCAGCGTAAAGACGAGCATCTTGCCAAGTGCTGACCAACTCGCCTTGCACCGTGATGATCTCGGGAACGACAACGGCCGACAAGGCCGCGATGGGCGCGTACTGCAAGCCGCGCTGAGCCCAATCAGGCAATTGCCAAGACTGGCTGGAAATAAAGAAGAAACTGCGCGCCACCACCGTGACCACGGCGAGGCCCACGATGACGGTCATGGTCCACAGGTCGGTCTCGTTCATGCCGCCGCCTTGGGTAATGGCCGGATTTTTTCTACGGTCAGGCACAAGATCACCGCCACAGCAATCGCCACCACAATATTGAGCTTGAGCGGCAAGTGGTAGGCCACCACCGCTGCCGCACCCGCCACAGCCGCCGACAAGATGCGCATGCGCGAGCTGGCCAGCGAACACTGGATGCCGAGCAAACACAATATGCCCGCAAAACCCAAGCCCCACTCTGGGGGGATCAAGTTAGCCAAGCCAATACCCAGCAGGCTGGCCACGATCCAACTGCTCCAATTCAGAAAATAGTTGCCCGCCAAATAGGCCTCTTGGCCCGTGCGCTCGGTATCGGTTTCACCGGGCTTTGCAAAGCGCCGGGTGAACAACACATAACTGATGTCAGCGGTGAAATACCCGTGGCACATCCGTTGCCAGCGCGGCAGGTGCATGAGGTAGGGCCGCAAATGCAAGCTGAACACCACAAAACGCAGGTTCACACAAAAACCAGTCGCCAAAATCACCCAAGCAGGCGCGCCAGCCACCAAAAGTGGAATGGCCGCCAGCTGCGAGCTGCCAGCAAACACCAGCATGGTCATGGCCACGGCTTCGAAGACGCTCATTCCCGACTTGACCATGGCAACGCCCGTCATCAAGCCCCAAGCCGCCACACCCGGCGCTTGTGGGGCCAAGTCGCGCAAGCCTTGCCAGAATTGGGCGTCGCGGTAAAGCGTTGGCCGGAAAAACATCAGGCCACCAAGCGCTGACCGGGCTGCAAGGGGCAGCCACGCAAAAAGTCGGCAGCACTCAGACGTTTACCGCCGGGGCGCTGCAACTGGGTCAGGCACAGCACGCCTTCGCCGCAGGCCACACGCACACCTGAAGCATCGGCGCTGAGCACACTGCCCGGCTGTGCCCCAGCTTGCGCTTGGGCCTCAGCCGCTTCGGCCACGGCCTGCCACAACTTCAGCGTCTCCACACCCGAGGCCATGGCCAGCGGCACGGTCATGCCCGGAAACGGGTCAAACGCCCGGATGCGCCGCGCCAGCACCTCGGCGCTCAAGGCCCAGTCGATGGCGGCTTCAGATTTGTCGATCTTGTGCGCGTAATTCACGCCATCAGAGGGTTGCACTTGTCGGGGCAAAGCGTCCAGCGCCGCCAGTGCCTGCACAATGGCCTGCCCGCCCAAAGCGGCCAGCCGGTCGTGCAGCACAGCGGTGGTGTCCTCAGCCGACAAAGCGCACGGCAAAACCAGCAACATGTCACCCGTGTCCAAGCCCGCATCCATCTGCATGATGGTGATGCCGGTTTGCGTGTCGCCTGCCTCAATGGCTCGGTGAATGGGCGCAGCGCCGCGCCAACGCGGCAGCAAAGAAGCGTGGATGTTCAGACAACCCTTGGGGGGCAGGTCAAGCACCCACTGCGGCAAGATCAACCCGTAGGCAGCGACGATCATGGCATCTGCCTTCGCAGCCTGCAAAGTGTCTCGGGCAGCGGCGGCGTCTTCGGGGTATTTGCCGTCCAAACGCAGGCTTCGGGGCTGGGCCACGGGCACGCCATGGTCCAACGCCCACTGTTTGACGGGCGAGGGCTGCAGCTTCATACCGCGCCCCGCAGGCCGGTCAGGCTGGGTCAGCACCAACACGATCTCGTGGCCTGCGGCGTGCAGGGCGGCCATGGCCACTTGGGCAAATTCGGGCGTGCCCGCAAAGATCAGACGCATGTGGGGGTATCAGAAGCGCGCTTCAGCGCTCGGCTTTTTGGGCTTTGACCAGTTTGGTCTTGATGCGGCCTTGTTTGAGGGGGGACAGGTATTCCACAAACACCTTGCCCATCAGGTGGTCCATCTCGTGCTGGATGCAAATGGCCAACATGCCCTCCGCCTCAATGCTGCGGCTTTTACCATCACGGTCAAGGGCCGTGATTTTGACTTTTGTGGCGCGCTCCACGCCATCGTAAATACCGGGCACAGACAGGCAACCCTCTTCGCCTTTGACGCGCTCATCCCCCATCCAAGTGATTTCGGGGTTGATCAGCACCATCGGCTGATTGCGCTCTTCAGAAGTATCGATAACCACCAAACGCTCGTGCACATCGATCTGCGTTGCGGCCAAGCCAATGCCACCGGCCTCGTACATGGTCTCAACCATGTCATCGATCAGCGCATGAATTCGGGCGTCCACCGCTTGCACAGGTTTGGCCACTTTGTGCAGGCGTGTGTCGGGGTAGCAAAGGATGGGAAGCAGGGCCATGGTTGAAAGGATCAAAAGGAATACAGGTATTTTCGGTCATTTTGGCCAAAAACAAGTGCCTCCTGATCGAACGCGCCCTGTCGAGTCACAAAGCGCTTGTACTTCCGCTCTGGCAAGTCGCACTTGGCGACAACTTGTCTTTGCAACACAATGGGCTTGTTACAAAAAAGCAAAGACAGCCCCAAGGGCTGCGCAGGGAGACCCCATGATTCACGACACCCACCATTGGGGCGCTTGGTTGCGCCTGAGCCTCACCCCTGGCGTCGGCCACGAAAGCGCACGGCGTCTGCTGGCAGCATTCGGCGAACCCCAAGCCATCTTTGCGCAAACCGAGGCCGCTTTGGGCCAAGTGGTCAATGCCAACCAAGTGCGGGCGCTTGTGCAAATGCCTGAGGGGTGCGCAGCACTCACGCAGGAAACCGTGGACTGGCTGCAAGCCAACGCCTCTTTGGGTTGCAGCGTCATCACTTTGGGGGACACCCACTACCCGGCTCCCTTGCTGAACATTCCGGATCCTCCGTTGATGTTCTACGCGATGGGACAAACAGCGCATTTGGCAACGCTCAAAGCAGAGCAATCCTTGGCCATCGTCGGCAGCCGCAACCCCACGCCTCAAGGCGCTGACAATGCCCGTGAATTTGCCCGCAGCCTGGCAGCCAGCGGGCTCACGATCGTCTCAGGACTGGCGCTGGGTGTGGACGGCGCGGCACACGACGGCGCCTTGCTGGGGCACAACGGAAAAGGCCTGGCCACCATCGCCGTCGTAGGGACCGGCCTTGACCGGGTCTATCCACGCCAGCACCGCGAGCTGGCGCACCGCATTGCCCAACATGGCGTGATCCTGAGTGAGTACCCGCTGGGCACACCACCCCTGGCCCCTAACTTTCCGCGCCGCAATCGACTGATTTCAGGCCTGTCGCAGGCCACCCTGGTGGTCGAAGCCGCCTTGCAATCGGGCTCACTCATCACCGCCAAGCAAGCGCTCGAACAAGGCCGGGACGTGATGGCCATCCCCGGGTCCATCCATGCCACCCAATCCAAGGGCTGCCACGCGCTGATCAAGCAGGGAGCCAAACTGGTGGAATCGGCGCAAGACGTACTGGAGGAACTGCGAATACCGGCACCTTTGACACAACAGGCGCTGGACCTGTCCGCCGATTCGAATGCCTCTGGCCAAGACCCTGACAGCCAAGAAGGAAGCACTGAGCAGTCACTGCTGCGCGCTCTGGGCCATGACCCTGTGAGCCTAGACGCCCTGCAAGCCCGCTGCGGGTGGAGTACGGCACAACTGCAAGGTCAACTGCTGGAGCTGGAACTGATGGGGCAAGTCGGCCGCTTGCCGGGCGGGCTGTTCCAGCGCATAGGCTCTGCCTAGCTCAGCGTCGGTGCTCAAGCCACCAAGCTGCCGCTCCCCAAAGCAAAGGGCACCCGGAGGTGCCCTTGTACGACCGATAAGCCTGGTGATCTGTCAGACCACCGCGCCCGAATTTTCGTCGTTCGGGTCGTGGTCTTTCTTGACCGGCTTGACCATGTCTTCTCGGCTGATGCCCAGCCACATGGCCACGGCAGCACCCACAAACACCGACGAGTAAATGCCAAAGCAAATGCCAATCGTCAGCGCCAGCGCAAAGTAGTACAGCGTTTCGCCACCGAACAACAGCATGGACAGCACCATGATCTGCGTCGAGCCGTGCGTGATGATGGTGCGGCTGATGGTCGAAGTGATCGCGTTGTCGATGATCTCCACCGTGTTCATCTTGCGATAGCGGCGGAAGTTCTCGCGAATCCGGTCAAAAATCACCACCGATTCGTTGACCGAATAACCCAGCACCGCCAACACCGCAGCCAACACCGCCAGCGAAAACTCCCACTGGAAAAAGGCAAAAAAGCCCAAGATGATGATCACGTCGTGCAAGTTGGCAATGATGGCCGACACGGCAAACTTCCACTCAAAACGGATGGCCAAGTACAGCATGATGCCGCCCACCACAAAGGCCAGCGCCATCAGCCCGTCTTCCACCAGTTCGTTGCCCACTTGAGGCCCCACAAACTCGGTGCGGCGCAGCGTGACATCGGGGTTGGCCGCTTTCAGGGCATTGAGCACGGTCTCGCTCTGCTGGGCGGTGGTCACGCCTTTTTGTACCGGCAGTCGAATCAGCACTTCACGCGCCGAGCCAAAGTTTTGCACCTGCACCTCGGCATAACCCAGGCCCGAAATCACGCCGCGCACTTTGGGCAAATCGGCCGGTTGGCTGTAACTCACTTCCATCACGGTGCCGCCGGTGAATTCCACCGACAAATGCAAGCCCCTGCTGAACAAAAAGAACACCGCCAAGAAAAATGTGACGAAAGACACCGCATTCAGCACCAGGGCATGGCGCATGAAGGGGATGTCTTTTCTGATTTTGAACAATTCCATGGTGATTTCCTCTTAGTCGGCTTTCACCGCAGTACCAGCCTCTGGGCGCCAAACGGTACCAATCGAGACCGATTTGAGTTTCTTCTTGCCGCCATACCAAAGGTTGACCAAGCCACGCGAGAAAAGCACCGCCGAGAACATGCTCGTCAAAATGCCGATGCAGTGCACCACCGCAAAACCGCGCACCGGGCCGGAACCAAAAGCCAACAAGGCCACGCCCGCGATCAAGGTGGTGATGTTGGAGTCCAAAATCGTGGACCAAGCGCGGTCGTAGCCCGCGTGTATGGCCGCTTGCGGGCTGACGCCGTTGCGCAGCTCTTCGCGCACACGCTCGTTGATCAGCACGTTCGAGTCGATCGCCATGCCTAAAGCCAGCGCCATGGCGGCCATACCGGGCAAAGTGAGCGTCGCTTGCAGCAAGGACAGCACAGCCACCAACAACAGCAAGTTGACGCCCAGTGCGATGCCAGAGAACACGCCAAACATGGCGTAATAAATCGCCATGAAAGCCACGATCACCACAAAGCCCCAAGTCACGCTGTTGAAGCCCTTGGCGATGTTCTCTGCACCCAAGCTCGGGCCAATGGTGCGCTCTTCAATGATCTCCATCGGCGCCGCCAGCGAGCCCGCGCGCAACAGCAGCGCGGTGTCGTTGGCTTCGGCCGTGGTCATGCGGCCCGAAATTTGCACCCGGCCGCCACCGATCTCGGCGCGGATCACCGGAGCCGTGACCACTTCGCCCTTGCCCTTTTCGAACAAGATGATGGCCATGCGCTTGCCCACGTTGTCACGCGTCACGTCCTTGAAGATGCGCGCGCCCTTGCCGTCCAAGGTCAAGTTGACCACCGGCTCTTGGGTCTGGCTGTCAAAGCCAGGCTGGGCGTCGGTCAGGTTGTCGCCTGTGAGCACCACTTGTTTTTTGACAATCAACGGACGGCCATCGCGCTCAAGGTAGCGCTCAGCGCCAAAAGGCACCATGCCGCCTTGTTCGGCAGCACGGGCTTCGGTGCTTTCGTCCACCATGCGCACCTCTAAAGTGGCGGTGCGGCCCAAAATGTCTTTGGCCTTGGCCGTGTCTTGCACGCCAGGCAACTGCACCACGATGCGGTCCAGGCCTTGCTGCTGAATCACCGGCTCGGCCACGCCCAGCTCGTTGATGCGGTTGTGCAAGGTGGTGATGTTTTGCTTGAGGGCCTGCGCCTGCACCAAGCGAGCCGCCTCGGGCTTGATGGTGGCGGTCAAACGGAACTCGTTGCCATCGGCGACCGAATTGATTTGCAGGTCTGCAAACTGAGCGGCGATCAGGTCTTGTGCGGCCTGCAACTGCTTGGCATCGCGCAAACGCATCTCGATGGTTTGGCCATTGCGGCTCATGCCGCCATGGCGCAAATCTTTCTCGCGGAAGGTGGTGCGCAAGTCACCCACCAAGGCTTCGACCCGCTGGGTCAAAGCCGCCTGCATGTCCACCTGCAGCATGAAGTGCACACCGCCACGCAAGTCCAAGCCCAAATACATGGGCGCGGCACCCAGCGAAGTCAACCAAGCCGGCGACCGTGTCACCAAATTCAAAGCCACCACAAAAGAGGGGTTGCTGGCGTCTGGAATCAAGGCCTTTTCAATCGCGTCTTTGGCCTTGATCTGGTTGTCGGTGGTGTCAAAGCGGGCACGGATCGAGGCGCCATCCAGGGCCAAGGTCTGCGGATTCAAGCCTGCAGTCTTGAGGGCTTCTTCGACGCGCTGCAAGGTGGTGTTGTCCACCTTGACCGTGGCCTTGCCCGAAGACACCTGCACCGCAGGGGCCTCGCCGAAAAAGTTGGGCAGCGTGAACACCGTTCCCAACAACAAGGCAATCACAAGGATCGCGTACTTCCAGATCGGGTAACGGTTCATGGTGACTCGCGTGCAGGCTTTTTATCGGGGGAAATTACTTGATCGTGCCTTTTGGCAAAACCTGAACCACAGCGCTGCGCTGCATTT
>JBIKKE010000004.1:0-33132 GCA_044360575.1 Limnohabitans sp.
GAATTCGGCGTGCCCGCCTCGGTGGTGGTGGCCATCATTGGCGTGGAAACCTTTTACGGCCAATACACGGGCAACTTTCGCGTCATCGACGCCTTGGCTACTTTGGCCTTCCACTTTCCGGCTTCTCACCCGCGTGCTGCCGCCAGAGAAAGCTTTTTCAAAGGTGAATTAGAGCAATTTTTGGCGCTCACCGCGCGCAGCGGTGCTGACCCCATGAGCATTCGGGGCAGCTATGCCGGCGCCATGGGCTTGCCGCAGTTCATGCCCTCCAGCTGGGCTCGGCACGCGGTCGACTTTGACGGCAATGGCCGCATCGACCTTTTTGGCAGCCCGACCGACGCCATTGGCTCGGTGGCCAACTACTTCAAAGCCTTTGACTGGCGGCCCGGCATGCCCACGCACTACCCGGTCACCCTCACCCCGGGCCAAACCGACATGGACAGCCTCATGGCCCCGGACATCTTGCCCACCTTCAGCGTGGCCAACTTTGTCAGCAAAGGCGCCAGCCTATCTGGCGCCGCTCTGCAACACACAGGCCCCTTGGCCTTGATCGAATTGCGCAACGGAACTGATGCCCCCAGCTACATGGCAGGCACAGAAAACTTCTATGCCATCACCCGGTACAACTGGAGCAGCTACTACGCCATGGCGGTGATTGATCTGGCCGAAGCGGTGACGCGTGAAATGCAAAACAGTCGCTAAAGGCCGTCACCCATGAACCCCCTCAACCCAAAAAAATTGTTGCTGACCAAATGGACCGCGGTCAAGCCCGTGGCCAAGCAAAAGCACTTTTTGGTCAGCCGAGTGATTCAGCCCGAACTGCCCACCGACCCAATTGAGCAGGTGGAAATCGAAGCGGTGTTTTCCAAGGCCGTGCAGGTCATTGGCTGGCGTGAATTGCAAGATGACGGTGTTTGGCGGCGGGGTTGGGTTTGATGGGGGCCGACAGTTCTGGCTCTGCAAGCGCGGCTCAATGCTCGGCATTGCCTTTGTGCTTGAGCGCATGGGTTCGCTCCGAAATATTGTCCATGTAGGCAAAGAGCAAGCCAGTGACGACAAGGCACACATGAATGCCGACTTTCCATGCAATGGCTTGATCTGCCTCTGACCAGATGGCGGGGGTGTCACCGCCGGATTTAAGGAGGATACTGAGATTTACAAAGCTCTTGAGCAACTCTATTGCAGAGATGGCCACGATGGAGGCGATCACTTTGATCTTCAGGCTCGCAAAATCCACCTGACCCATCCATTCTGGACGGTCCTCATGCCCTTTCGTGTTGATCTTGGAGACGAAATTTTCGTAGCCACTGAATATGACGATGAGGAGCAAGTTGGCCACCAAGGAGAGATCAACCAAGGCCAGAACCGCAAGCACCACTTCGCTCTCACTGGAAGAGAAAATATGCGGCAACACGTGAAAAAGTTCTTGCGTGAACTTCACCAACAACATCACGATGCCGATCACCAAGCCTAGGTAAAAGGGGGCCAACAGCCAACGGCTGTTGAAAATCAAGGCTTCTAATAAGTTTTCAATGGATTTCATGCGAATTGCTTCTAATTGTTGATCTGCAAGCATGCAACCAACCTTGCGCGCAATGGCTCTGATTGGGTGAGTGCAGCGAGTACTCAGAATCTTTCTGAGCTCAATGCAGCTTCACCGTGGGATTGGTTTGTTTGGTGATCATTCGCGACAGGGTAAAAAGCGTGGTTTTAAGGATGCCGTGAATGGCAAGTTCATGCAGTTTGTACAGAGACAGGTACATGAGCTTGGCAAAATAGCCCTCGATCATCAGACTCTTGCCGATCAAGCCGCCCATCATGTTGCCCACCGTGCTGAACTTACCCAGCGAGACCAATGAGCCAAAATCTCTGTAACGGTAAGGCTTGAGAGGCTTGTTGGCCAGGCGGCGTTGGATTTGCTGCCACATGTGGGTGGCTTGCTGATGCGCTGCTTGCGCACGCGGGGGCACAATGCCAGCCCGGCCGCCATCGGCATCTGAACATGGGCAAGCCGCGCAATCACCCAAAGCAAATACATCGGGGTCGCGCGTGGTTTGAAGCGTGTCATGGACTACCAGCTGGTTGATTCTGTTGGTTTCCAAGCCGCTAAAGTCTTTCAAGAAATCAGGCGCCTTAACGCCTGCAGCCCAAACCACCAGTTCGGACTCGATCTCGCGGCCATCGGCCAAGCGAATTCCCGTGGGCATGACCTCCATCACTTTGGAATTGGTCAGCACTTGAACGCCCAAACGGGAGAGCAGCTGTTCCGTGGCTTGCGACAAGCGCGGCACCAAGGCCGGCAAAATGCGGTCGGCCGCCTCAATCAGGCTGACTTTGATGTCCTTGTCCACATCAATGCGGTCCAGCCCAAACGCCACCACCTCGCGGGTGGTTCGGTGCAGTTCAGCAGCCAACTCCACCCCCGTGGCGCCCGCGCCGATGATGGCCACATGCAATTGCCGATTGTGGATGACACCCGACTGGTTGTGCGCGCGGATGCAGGCATTGACCATCCTGGAGTGAAAAGACTTGGCATCATGCTGCGTTTCCAACTTCAATGCATGCTGTTTGACGCCTTGGGTGCCGAAGTCATTGCTCAAGCTGCCAATGCAAATCACAAGTGTGTCGTAGTGAATGTATTGAGTAGGTGTCACCGCACGCCCTTCCTCATCCACATAGGGCGCAAGCTCGATGGTTTTGTTGGAGCGGTCAAGTCCTTTGAGCTCACCAATTCGAAAGGTGAAGTGGTTCCAATGGGCCTGCGCCATGTAATCCACTTCGTGGTCGCCCAAGTCCATGCTGCCCGAAGCGATTTCATGTAACTTGGGTTTCCAAATATGGGTGCGGTTTTTATCGACCAGGGTAATAAGCGCGCGCTTACGCCGGCCATAGGACCGTCCCAATCGGGTGGCGAGTTCCAGACCGCCAGCGCCGCCACCCACGATGACGATTTTGTGTTGTGTGCTCATTTATAAGCTCGCGATCTGCTGGACAAGTTCAGTGGAGGAAATCAAACAGTGTGAAACGCCGCTCCCGATGTCAACCTGACTTATAGAGTCTGTAGAAATTCAAGATTTATTTTACAAGTCTGTTCAGGTAATCGCTTGGCGTGACTTGCAGGCCGACAGCATATGTCGGCAGTGTTGGGCTGAAGAGGCAATCTCCGCACATTTTTTCAAATCTCGTTACCTCATTTAAATAGTGACTGACCATTAAGCCACCAGTTTAAGCATGTAACACTTTCACACTGGCTTTGAGTCCGCTGGAACCTTCTAAACCATTGATGTCTATTGCCAAATGCCAATGCCCATATGTCGGAACTGTCAGGCGGATGGGAGACTCACGAGCGAGGCCGCCTGTGTAAATGTGTTTCATGCCCTTTTTGTAGTTATTGAAGTTGTTGGTGTCCATCAGTCGCACATTTGCAACTGAAGAGATCGTGACCTCCAACACATCACCGGCTTGCCGTAAACCGACATCGGTATGGAAAAATTTCATGGCATTTCCTCAATCAAAAGTGGCGTGATCGTAAGCTTCATTATGCTGATTAAATGAGGCGATGCATCACGGCTGAATTAGTTACAAATCATCTTGTACGGAAACTTAAATCTTGCTGATTTTTGAGTTGATATTTCAATTTTCAAATGAAAGTAAGCGTATCATTTGCGGCAATTTTTTGTGTTTTTCGCCATTGCGCTTCCAAACCTCGGTAAGGTGGACTACATAACGATGAACTCTGTCGACAGGCAGGGGTGAATTTATCCAGTGATACCATCCACACGAATAGCAAAGAGGATTAAAGAAATGAGAGTCAGTGCCGCAACTCTTGTGCTCGCAGCCAGCATGGCGTTCAGCCTTCCTGCCTTCGCCACCGAGAATTGCTCTCAATTGCCGGATGCATTGCAAGCAACGCCTGTCAACCACATCAGTCAAAACAGTGAACTATTGAGCCTCGACAACAGGCTGGACTTTTATCTCAAACCATGTCTTGCACCAGTCAATGAGCAAAACAAAAAAGCCATCTGTACAAACGGCAAGCTGGTTGCCGAACAGACATTGAGGGTGATAGCCCGAATTGATCAAGCAGGTTTGAGAAATCCATTTTTGGCCAACGCAAAAATCAGGTCTTATGCCAATGGCTCTACTCTTTTAGACCGAATGAAGAAGTTGCGCGCCGACGGAACATGTATCTAGTTTTGATAAAGCCAAAACTCGCATTCCCCCTTTTGTCGATTAAGTCCACTTGAGGTTTGCCGTCATAAAAACGGAGACCCAAGATCGTTTTTTATGTTTTAAACAACATATTTGTGATATTTGACATTAAGATGACTTTATGGGAGGCCCTCATGATCCGTCGTTTTACGAAATTTTTTACCGTGCTGTTGGCACCTTTTTTCCTGCTCGCATGCGCTGTCACGGGAACCATGCCTTCATCATCAGATGCTACTTCGTTGACGATGGTCAAGGCCGCCACAGCCAATCCACCGCGGTCTATGCTGTACGTGGGCAACAGCTTCATGTACTACAACAACAGTTTGCACGGGATAGTAAGCCTGATGGCGCGCGGCTCAGAGAACGCACAGGCTGCGCAACACCGCTCGACATCTTTGACGATCAGCGGTTCGGGCATCGACTGGCACGACCTTGAGTCCTATCTGCGCCCGGATGGATTGGGTCGCTACTCATTTGTCGGCAACAACGAGGTCCGATTCAATCCACCCGGTCGCCAGTACGACTCGGTGCTTTTGATGGATTGCAGCCAGTGTCCGGTACACCCAACTTTGTCGAAGGTGTTTTTCGACTACGCGAAACGACATTCGGTCACTGCACGATCCAAGGGCGTGGAGCCCCTGTTCCTCATGACTTGGGCTTACGCAGACAAACCTGAGATGACCAAGGGGTTGGCAGATGCATACACAGAAGCAGGTCGCCAGAACAGTGCTCATGTCGTTCCCGCCGGCCTGGCATTTGCCGAGTCCATCGCCAAGCGACCAGACATCAATCTGTATGTGCCTGACAAGCGTCACCCCAGCCTGGCTGGCAGCTACCTTGCGGCAGCGACGCTTGTTGCGTCGGTGTGGAACGTGAATCCCGTGGGCAGCAAGTACACCGCAGGTCTTCCTGCGGATGTGGCGCGCCACCTTCAAACCGTTGCCTGGGAAACAGCCCGCACTTACCACGGCCGTTGACCCGGTCAGGCCAGCGACCTTGAAAGCGGTGATGGATCTTATGCAGCGCGATGCGCTTGCATGGCTTTGCCCACTTCTAGGGTCCCTTGTTCGGCGCCAGAACGCGGCACCATCTCGCCCTCACGGTCAGTGACTTGCGCCATCGCTGCCAACAGGCGCTCGGCAGTATCGTTACCAGCGCCCAAATGCACGCCCTGAGTCAAGGTGATGTGCGATACCTCAAAACTGCCCGCGCCTGCGCAAATGATGGTGCGGTTGGGCGCATCTTCGCTGGCCATGACCAGCATGGCAGGTACCACGGCGCTGGGGTCCAGGGCTTGCAGTACAGCCTCGGGCATCAGGCCTTCGGTCATGCGGGTGGCAGCCGTGGGTGCCAGACAGTTCACACGAATATGATTTTTTTCACCTTCGATCGACAGGGTTTGCATGAGGCCCGCTAAAGCCATCTTGGCTGCACCGTAGTTGGCCTGGCCAAAATTGCCATACAGGCCGCTGGACGAGGTGGTCATGACGATGCGGCCGTAGTTTTGCGCCTGCATGATCGGCCAAACCGCCTTGGTGCAGTGCACCGCGCCCATGACGTGCACGTCCATCACCAGCTTGAAGTCAGCCAAGTCCATCTTGGCAAAGCTCTTGTCGCGCAAGATGCCGGCGTTGTTGACCAAAATGTCGACCCTGCCCCAAGCATCTACCGCTTGCTGAACCATGGCTTTGACGGCGTCGAAGTCAGTGACCGATGCGCCGTTGGCCAGCGCCTCACCGCCCGCTGCAAGAATTTCGTTCACCACAGCTTGCGCCGCTGACACCGAGCCCCCTTCACCATGCACATCGCCGCCCAAATCGTTGACCAACACTTTGGCGCCGCGTGCAGCCAGCGCCAGCGCGTGCTGCTTGCCCAAACCGCCGCCTGCGCCTGTGACGATGGCGACTCGGCCTTTGAAATCGATGCTCATGAATTTTTCCTTGTGACTTGAAATGATGGGGCTACAAACAGGCGACACATGGTCCCTGATTCATCTGCTAACCTGATTGACATGCTCTTACAGACGCTGTTTGAAACGTCATTAACTTCACTTTAAACCAGCGCCACGCCGTTGGCTGTTACCCGATTGACACCCTCATGCAACTGAACACCGAAATCTTGACCGCCCCACCTTTGGACGCCGCCACAGTGGTGATGCTGCGTGATGGACCTGCTGGCCTGCAGGTGCTGCTGATGCGCAGGCACCAGGCCTCGAATGTGCTGGGTGGGGTTTATGTCTTTCCTGGTGGCAAGCTCGACCCAGAGGATCAAGACCCGCATTGGCAACAACGCTTGAGCCAAGACAGCGCCACGCTGCACGAGAGGCTGAACGAACCTGACCTGTCAAGCGAACGTGCTTCCGGTCTGTTTGTGGCCGCCATGCGTGAGGCTTACGAAGAATGCCGGGTACTGCTCGGCTGCACAACGCATGCCACGCCCCAAGCCAGTCAATTGCTGCAAGCGTTGCGCAGCGGTCAAAGCTGGCATGCTGCCTTTCAAGCCCAAGCATTGTCATTGCACACCGATGCGCTGCTGCCTTGGTGCAGGTGGATCACGCCGCGCAAAGCTTCGGTGACGAACAAGCGCTTTGACACGCGCTTTTTTGTCACCCAAGTGCCCGATGACCAGTTGGCTGAGCACGACAACCACGAAGCCACCGAAGTCCTGTGGATCAACCCTCGCGATGCGCTCTTGCGTTACTGGAACCGAGAGATCGAGTTGGCTCCTCCCCAAATCATGAGTTTGGTGCACCTGAGCCGTCACCCCAATGCACAAAGTGTGCTGGCCGAAGCTCAGAACCGACGCCCTCCAGTGATCGAGCCCGAGCCATATGACCACGACGGCGTTCGCACCATCTGCTACCCGGGCGATCCACGCCACTCCGTCAGACAAGCTGCCTTTCCTGGACCCAGTCGGTTGATGTTCATCAACCAACGCTTTGAGCCAGAGTTGGGTCTGGCGGCATTGCTTGACTAAAATGATTTCATTTGCTCTGGTCATGACCAACGTGCTCACAGCAACTCAATGCCCACCTCCGTCTGCCCCATGAACCACACGCCATTGCCTGAATTTCTGTCCATCGACCGGGCCATTGAATTCATCGGTGACAAGCAAGGCGTGTTGACTTTGCTCAAAACACTCCATCAGACCTTGAGCGACGACTTGCCCCGACTGCAAACCCTGCTCGACAAAGGTGATGTGCCGGGTGCTAACCGCATCCTGCATCAACTCAAGGGTTTCACCCCGGTTTTTTGTGTAGACAGCTTGGTGGCGCACGTTGTGCAGGTGGAGGACATGAGTAAGCATGCCGAGGCCGCCGATCTAAGATCTGCTTACCTCCTTTTGGCGCCCAAGCTTGAAGCCCTGCGTCAAGAAGTGCTGGCGCACATGGCACCGCAAAACCAGACCTAAGACCCGAGAAGGATCGCAGGCGCAGCCTCTGATTGCTGTTCAATCAACCACGCGTCGATCTTGTTGGCGTCGTGCACCAAGCGCAAGTCATCAAAAGCCTGTTGTGCTTGAGGGTAAACACGGCGCATGTAATTGAGCCATTGCTTGAGCCGCCCCGCCCGGTGGCGAGTAGCCACCCGCACACTCACGCCATGCCAAAAAATCTGCATCAAATCAAGCATCACGGTCCAAGCCACGCCCTGACCGGACATGAGCACATCGCCGGTCCTGCGCTGGTGTGCAATGGCCAAGGCCAAGCCAGGATCGGTCACCATGCCGCGACCGATCATCAGACGATCACAGCCCGTCACCTCTTGGCAACGCAAGGCATCGGCCACGGTCCAGATTTCGCCATTGGCCACGATCGGCAAACGCACATGCTGGCGCAAGTCGGCGATACGGTCCCAATAAGCCGGCGGCCTGTAGCCATGGGCCTTGGTACGGGCGTGAACCACCAACTCACTCGCTCCGGCCGCCTCGATGGCCAGGGCGCAGTCCTCGGCGCGGCTGTCATCGTTGTAACCCAGCCGCATCTTGGCCGATACCGGAATGTGCGCAGGTACAGCCCTGCGAACCGCCGCCACGATTTGCCCCACCAACTCGGGCTCGTCCAGCAGCACCGCACCGCCACGGTGCTGATTCACGGTTTTGGCGGGGCAGCCAAAGTTCAGGTCAATGCCATACGGCGCCAATTCAGCCAGGGCAGCAGCATTGTCGGCCAGGCAAATCGGGTCCGAGCCCAAGAGCTGCACCTTGACCGGCACCTCAGCAGCCGTGCGGCTTTTGTTGCGCAACTCGGGCGCCACACGCTCAAAAGCACGGTGAGGCAAGACCGTGTTGGTGACCCGGATGAATTCGGATACACACACATCCACCCCGCCGACCCGGGTCAGCACATCGCGCAAGGTATGGTCGAGCAGCCCCTCCATGGGGGCCAGCATGATTTGCATAGCTTGACGGTCAGCCCAGCTTGCGTTTGAGGCGAACCTCTTCCACCTTGACACCGCCCAAGGGCACTGTCCGGGCCGTGTTCATCTCTCGCTTGAAACCTGCCAAGTCATGAAAACGCAATGTTTGCTCATGCAGCAAAGGCAACCACACGGTCACTTCGGTGCAGTCTTCGTCCTCAAGACCTTCGCGGGCCGCGTCCCACAAAGCCAGGCCAACACCCTGACCAATGCGGTCAGGGGCGGCGTAAATCGCCCAGATCTCCCCCGTGGTGTTTTTGGACTTGGGGTCGCGCGAACGGTCAAAACCCACAAAACCCACAATGTCTTGCCCTTGGGTGGCCACGATGACTTGCGGCTCGCCGTACTCGATCGCCTCTTTCCAATACGAGACCCGCTTGGGCATGGGTGTGGCGTTCCAATGGGCATCGGGCACTTGCCCGGCATATGCCATGCGGCAGGCGTTTAGGTGCAAGGCGGCCACGGCGGGCGCATCTTGGAGTTTGGCAAATCGGACTTGAATATCGGACATGGCTTGAACTTGAAGAAATGAAAAAACAACGCACCGGGGGCACAGGGCATTCGGCGCAAAACTCGACATTGTCGCCGCATCGGTTATCTTCAAAGCATGAGGATGATTTTGAAACACGCTCCAAGATGGTTTTGGGGCAGCAGCTTATGGCTGGTATGGACCTTGTTGACGGCTGGAGCCCAGGCACAGACCCCCCCTCGTTTTGCCGACAACATGGCAGAACGCTCCCGGGCCTGCACCGCTTGTCATGGCGAGCAAGGTCGAGCCGGCCCCGATGGTTATTACCCGCGTCTGGCCGGAAAACCCGCTGGGTATTTGCACAACCAATTGCGTAATTTCGCCGAAGGCCGTCGTCATTACGAGCTGATGACGCGTTTGGTAGACCCCTTGACCGATGCCTATCTGGGCGAGATGGCGCAATACTTTGCTGATTTACAACTGCCCTACCCCGCCCCCAAAGCCAACAACGCCATCTCCCCCGATCGCTTGGCCAGAGGCCAGCAATTGGTCACTCAGGGTGACGCCGCGCGGGGTCTGCCGGCTTGTACCCAATGCCATGGGCTTCGCTTGACCGGCGTGCAGCCCAACGTGCCCGGGCTGTTGGGCTTGCCACTTGATTATTTGAACGCCCAACTGGGCGCTTGGCAAACCCGTCAAAGACGTGCTCACGCGCCCGATTGCATGGCCGAAATCGTCCAGCGCATGCCGGCCAGCGACTTGATTGCCGTGTCCAGCTGGCTGGCCAGACAAGCCCTGCCCACGGACACCCGCCCTGCCGAGCGACCGCCTGCTGGCCCCGCTTTGCCTGAAGCACTGCGCTGCGGCAGCGCGCCCGAACTGTCTGCCCAGAGCCCTGCCAAACCGCTGAAAGGGGCCCGACCATGAACCGGCCAGGCATGCACCCCATTCGGCGGGTGGGATGGGTCACCCTGACCAGCTTGATGGTGCTGACCGTCGCCGTTTTGTGGGACAACTGGGGCGACTTGCTGACAACTGCCAAGCCGTCACCCGTCGCAGCGGCCACGGCAACCCAAAGCCAAATTGATCAAGGCCGCTACTTGGCCTTGGCGGGCAATTGCATGGCCTGCCACACCACACGAGGCGGCACGCCCTTGGCAGGCGGCCGCCGCATCGAGACGCCTTTTGGCGGGGTGTACAGCAGCAACCTCACGCCAGACCCCAGCACAGGCTTGGGCAGATGGAACTCGCAAGACTTTTGGCACGCCATGCACCGGGGTCGGTCTGCAGATGGGCGTTTGCTGACACCTGCGTTTCCTTACAACCACACCAGCGTCGTCACCCGACAAGACAGCGATGCGATTTTTGCTTGGTTGAAGAGCCAACCCCCTGTGGTTCAGGCCCAACCTGCCCACACTTTGGCTTGGCCTTTTGGCACGCAGCCCGCCTTGGCCGTGTGGCGCAGCTTGTTTTTTGAGCCCAGTCCTTTTAAAGAAGACAAATCGCGCAACGCCGAATGGAACCGGGGCGCCTACCTGGTGCAAGGCTTAGGCCATTGCGCCGCCTGCCACAGTCCGCGCAACGCACTGGGCGCCACCGGCCCTGTGCACGACTTGTCGGGCGGCCTGATGCCGGTGGTCAACTGGTACGCCCCCAACTTGATGCATAACGCCGAAAGCGGCCTGGCCAGCACCCCCTTGCCCGAAATCGTGCGCTTGCTGCGTACCGGCTCATCTGCCACAGCGCAAACCAATGGCCCCATGGGCGAAGTGGTGCAACACAGCCTCCAACACTTGAAAGAAGCTGACCTTCAGGCCATGGCGGTTTACCTCCAGTCGCTGGCACAGGGCACCACCCAGCCTGTGCCCGATGCAGCCAAGCTGGCCCGCACCAACGCACAGGTTTCTGCCCAAGTGGCCGCCCAAGGGGCCAAGGTTTACGAACGCCATTGCCTGCAGTGCCATGGCGAACAAGGCAAAGGCGTGAACACCGCCTCCGGCGAGGTGGCCTATCCGGCTTTGGCAGGCAACCGCGCCGTGCTGCTCCAAGACCCCACCAATCTGGTGCAACTGGTGCTGTATGGCGGCTACGGCCCCGCGACCCAGGGCCACCCCAGGCCTTTTGGCATGCCACCTGCCGTGCTGGAACTGCATGACCACGACATCGCCGCGGTGCTGACCCATCTGCGCACGCAATGGGGCCATCAAGCGGGTGAAGTCACACCCTTGCAGGTCAACCGCATTCGGGCCGCCCAAGGCAACTGATCGGGCAGCCGAGCTTGTCAATTGCGGCAACCCTTGACGGCTCAGATGCCTCTAACATGCTGGCATGACACACCACCTTTACATCCTGACCGGGGCATCGCGCGGCATGGGATTGGCCATGGCCCAGCAACTGCTGGCAACGGGCAACACCTTGCTGTGCATCTCCCGCAACGCCAGCCCCGAACTGGCCACCAGCGCCCAAAAATCAGGCCAAGACTTGATGCAATGGACGCACGACTTGGCCGACACTGAAGGCGTCAGTGCGCGTTTGCGCGACTGGTTGCAAAGCCAAGATCCCGCACGCTTTGCCAGCGCCACCCTGATCAACAACGCGGGGGTGATCCCGCCCGTTGTGCCGCTGCGCCAATCGCAACCGGCCGACTTGGCCCAAGCCCTGCGCGTGGGCCTGGAAGCGCCTATGGCCTTGAGTGCGGTGTTTTTGGGGACCACGCAGGCGTGGAGCCTTCCGCGCAAAGTGCTCAATATTTCATCGGGCTTGGGCCGTTACCCCATGGCCTCTCAGGCAGGCTACTGCGCTGCCAAGGCTGGCATGGACCATTTCACCCGCTGCTTGGCGCTGGACGAAGCCCTGCACCCCAACGGTGCCAAAGTCTGCTCGCTCGCCCCCGGCGTGATCGACACCGACATGCAAGTGCAATTGCGGGGCTCCGCCAGCGAGGCTTTCCCCGACCAATCCAAGTTTGCGCAACTCAAAGCAAACGGCCAGCTCAGCAGCCCAGAACAGGCGGCCGAGCAGGTGCTGCGCTTTTTGGCAAGGGCTGACTTCGGTCAGGTACCTGTGGCCGATGTGCGGGGTTGAAACCCTTTTCGCTTCAACATATTGAACAGGTGCATGTCAGGCCACTGTAGCCATCGCGCCCGACACTGCCCTTTATAGTTCTGCATCCTTTTTTTCATTTCTTTTCAATTTGGAGACATAGCCATGAGTCGTGAAGTAGTTGTGGTCAGCGGTGTGCGCACCGCCATTGGTACCTATGGCGGCAGCCTGAAAGACATTGCCCCTACCGAACTGGCGGCCCAGGTGGTGCGCGAGTCGCTGGCACGTGCCGGCGTGGATGGCCAAGATGTGGGCCATGTCGTGTTCGGCCATGTGGTCAACACCGAGCCCAAAGACATGTACTTGTCGCGCATGGCAGCGATCAATGGTGGCTGCGCAGAAACCACGCCTGCCTTCAACGTCAACCGCCTGTGCGGCTCGGGCCTGCAGGCTATCGTCAGCGCCAGCCAGTCCATCTTGCTGGGCGACTGCGACATCGCCATTGGTGGCGGCGCCGAGAACATGAGCCGCGCCCCCTATGCGAGCCTGACCTCACGCTGGGGCATGCGCATGGGTGATACCAAAATGGTCGACATGATGCTCGGCGCCCTGCACGACCCCTTCCACACCATCCACATGGGTGTCACGGCCGAAAACGTGGCGGCCAAGTACGGCATCAGCCGTGACATGCAAGACGCGCTGGCTGTTGAGAGCCACAACCGTGCTGAGCGCGCCACTGCGGCCGGGTTCTTCAAAGACCAGATCATGCCGGTCATGCTCAAAAGCAAAAAAGGCGACGTGGCTTACACCACCGACGAGCACTTCCGCCCTGGTTGCAAGCTCGAAGACATGGCCAAACTCAAGCCCGTGTTCGTGAAAGAAAACGGCACCGTGACCGCAGGCAATGCCTCAGGCATCAACGACGCGGCTGCCGCCGTGGTGCTGATGGAAGCCGGTGCAGCCAAGGCACGCGGCGCCAAACCCATGGCCCGTTTGGTGGCTTATGCCCATACCGGCTTGGACCCCAAAATCATGGGTGTTGGGCCTATCTCAGCCACGCACGCTGTCCTGAAAAAAGCGGGCCTCACGGTCAACGACCTGGATGTGATCGAGGCCAACGAAGCCTTTGCCGCCCAAGCCTGCGCCGTGACCCGCGAGCTGGGCCTGGACCCGGCCAAAGTCAACCCCAATGGTTCGGGCATTTCGCTGGGTCACCCCATCGGTGCAACCGGCACCGTGATCACCGTCAAAGCCTTGTACGAGCTGCAGCGTGTGCAAGGTCGTTATGCCTTAGTCACCATGTGCATTGGCGGCGGTCAAGGGATTGCCGCGATTTTTGAGCGCATGTGATGCCCACTGATCTCGGTGCGTGCGCCGGGATCACAGCAAAAACAAAAGAGCCCGGTGTTTGCACACCGGTCGCTTTTGTTTTGGGGTCAGCAGGTCGTTCAGTTTGTTGTCACAGGTTCGTCCAAAAACCCATCCGAGCGCAGCGTGACCACCAAGGTGTCGCGCCAGCCTCCTGGCACCTCGGGCTGGATGGGGGTGGTCTCGTGGATTACACGGCTGTCGTCGAGCAGCAGCACCGACCAAGGCTCACTCAAGGTAAAGCGCTGACCTCGGGGGCTGTCCATGTCGAACACCCGGGTCTCACCGCCCTTGATACCATGCCGCCCCACCATGAACACCGCCACCCAATTCACGCCATCGCGGTGGGCCCCTTCGGGTGTAGGACGGCCAATGCCATCGGTGGTGTCAATTCGGAACTGATGGGCCTCGGTGTACCAAGTTTGCGCGCCCTGCGCGGCAGAGGCGATCGAACCCAACCAGCACAGAAGTTTTTGCCAAGCAGCGGCTTGCACCACAGGCGCGGCCATGGGCTCGAACCAGCGCTGCATGCCGCCATGCAAGGCGTTGTAAGACAGCGGCTGCCAATGGGCCCGGTGGGGCACGGCCTGTAATGTATTTGAAGCGACTTCAAAGCTGGCATGACGCCTGCGGCGATAACGCCCACCGTCTTTGAGGTGTTGATCGGGCGGCAGATCATGCCAGCTTGATTCAAGTGCTTGCAAGTCTGCCAGCGAGACCCCCGCCAAGGCACACACCACGGGTGCCCCTAAGACTGCGAACCCCTGCGCCTGCAAAGTGGCGTTGAGCTGTTCAGGAGCGGTCAAGGGTGGAGACAATGTGTTTTGAGGCATGAAAACGTCCGGGCAATCAGGCAAAGGGGCAAGCATAACGCCAGCGCAAGCACTCTGGACAGTCATGTCTGCATGACCATTTTTTTGACCCCATCCGCTGATGAGGATCAAGGCCTTGCGTGGCGCCGCCACCTAAGCTCATGGTCAAGAGGTCACGATTGACCTGAATGGAGAGAAATGAGTCGATTGATTTGGAGTGACGCTTTATCGCTGGAGATGCCTGTGATGGACGACGGGCGTCGTCAACTCGTTGAATTGCTAGATTTGGCGCATGAAGCCAACGATGTTTCAGTTCTCGGTCGCTGGCGCGATCTCATCGCTCATACCCATAGGGTTTTTGAACGAGAAAACCGGTGGATGAACGCCACCGGTTCTTCGTCCTGTCACATCCACAGCACGCAGCACAAGGTTGTGTTGCAAGTGATGAACGAAGGTCTGACGGCTGGCGAAACCGGTGAGCTCGGCCCCATACGCCTTATGGCCGATGAGTTGGGTCAATGGTTTGCCAACCACTCACAATCCATGGACGCAGCACTGGCCCTGCATCTGCGCCGGGTCGGCTACGACCCTGCAACCGGCGTGCTCAGCATGCCCGACGAGATCGCGCTGCAGGCCTGAAGTGCCAGCTCAAATCAAGCGTAACGCTGACTGGCCAATTTGGCGCCTTCGGCCAGCGCCTTGAGCTTGGCCTCGGCCACAGCACGGCTCATGGGGGCCAAGCCGCAGTTGGTGCAAGCGATCAAGCGGTTCTTGGGCACGAACTGCAAGGCGCGGCCAATGGTGTCAGCGATTTCTTCGGGCGTTTCGATGGCCGGATTGGCCACATCGATCACACCCACCATCACGTCTTTGCCTTCCAGCAGTTTCATCATCTCCATCGGCACATGCGAGTGCATGCACTCGAGGCTGACTTGCTGGATGCTGCTCTTGGCCAAGGCTGGGAACACCTTTTCGTACTGACGCCACTCTTGCCCCAGTGTTTCTTTCCATTTGTTGTTGGCTTCAATGCCGTAGCCATAGCAAATGTGAACCGCCGTGGTGCAGGTCAAGCCGCGTGCAGCAATCTCAAGCGCCTTCACGCCCCAGTCGGCAGCATCGTCCATGTAAACGTTAAAAGCAGGCTCGTCGAACTGGATGATGTCCACACCATCGGCCTGCAGCGCCAGCGCTTCCTGGTTGAGCAACTCGGCAAAAGCCATGGCCATCTTCACCTTGTCGCCATAAAAACGATCGGCCACGGTGTCCACGATGGTCATGGGGCCAGGCAAGGTGAATTTGAGTTTCTTTTGGGTGTGGGCGCGGGCGAGCTGGGCTTCGAAGGCGTGCACGCGGCCCTTAAGGCGCAGTGGCGCAACGACCTGCGGCACCTGCGCGTCGTAGCGGTTGTTGCGGATGCCCATGGTGACTTTGTTCACAAAATCGATGCCTTCGACCTGCTCAACAAAGCCGTGCACAAAGTGCTGGCGTGCTTGTTCACCGTCACCGATCACATCCAGGCCTGCGTCTTCTTGTGCCTTGATCCACAGCAGCGTGGCGTCGGCTTTGGCTTGCTGCAGCTCAGGGCCCTGTGTGGTCCACTGGGGCCAGAGCTTTTCGGTTTCGGCCAGCCAGGCGGGTTTGGGCAAGCTGCCAGCAATTGCGGTGGTGAACATGTCAAAAATCCTGTGTTTTTAAAATATCAAAGCGACGAGTTTGCCGCCAATTCAAATTCTTGGGCGAGCAACTCATAAGAGCGCATTTGCGCTGCAGGGTCATGCGTCCAGGTGATGACCACCAACTCTTGCACCTCCAGCCGAGCAGCCAGTTGGCGCAATTTGCGGCCCACCGTGGCGGCCGAACCGATCAAGGCACCTTCGCGCAGGCGTTCCAGCGCAAATTGCTCGGCCGGGCTGTAGTCGCGCACCGCCTCTTCTGGCGACAAAAGCGTTCCGATACGGCCCAAATTTCGGTCCATCTTCCAGCGGGCACGGCTCTCAAACAGTCGCAGGGCTTCTTCGTCCGTATCGGCGGCCAAGGCCCAAACACACAAGGCGGCGTGGGGCTTTTGCAGCGCTGCGCTGGGCCTGAAAGTTTCGCGGTAAATCTCCAGGGCAACATCAGCGCCCTGCCCGTCAGTAATGAAATAGGCGAACGCATACGGCAAACCCAGATGCGCGGCCAGCTGGGCGCCATAGTCCGAGCTGCCCAACATCCACACGGTGGGTGCAGACTCTGACAGCGGGTAGGCGAACACATTGTGTCCCGGGTGGCCAGGTGGCAAGTTCTGGCCACTCACCCATGCTTGCATTTCCATGACCTGCTGCGGAAAACGCTCCGAGGCGCTGCGGTCGGGGTTGAGCAGTTGCGCGGTGCGCCCGTCGCTACCGGGGGCACGGCCCACTCCCAAATCGATGCGGCCAGGGGCCAGTGCGTCCAGCACACGGAACTGCTCGGCCACCTTCAAGGCCGCATAGTGCGGCAGCATGACGCCAGCGCTGCCAATTCGGATGCGCTGGGTACGGGCGGCAATGGCGGCCATGAGCACCTCTGGCGCACTGCCCACGATGCTGGGATGGCTGTGGTGCTCGCTCACCCAAAAACGGTCATAGCCCCAGGCCTCGGCTTTTTGCGCCAACTCCAGCGTCTGGCGGATGGTCGCATCCTGGCCACGCCCAGAGGCGGCAGCGGATTGGTCAAGTACAGACAGTCTGAGGCTCATGGCAATACCCAACGGGGTTCAGGTTTTTGCTGGCGACCCCATGGCGGCCAACTCGGCTTCTTGCAAGGCACGCCACATGACTTTGCCGCTGCCGCTCTTGGGCAGCGCATCGACAAAACTCACGGCGCGGGGCATTTTGTAAACCGCCATGTTCTCACGGCACCAGTCGATGATGTCTTGCTCACTGACAAGGCCTTGCTGGCCCTGACGCAAAACCACAACGGCCTTGACCGATTCACCCCGGTAAGCGTCGCGGGTGGCAATGATGCAGGCCTCTTGGATGGCGGGATGGCGGAACATCAAGGCCTCGACCTCGGCTGGCCATACCTTGAAACCGCTGGCATTGATCATTCGTTTCAAGCGGTCGGTCATGAAGAAGTAGCCATCCTCGTCCACCCGGCCCATGTCACCAGAGCGGAAAAAACGAAAACCATCACGCTCAAAAAAAGCGTCTGCAGTCGCCTCGGGGCGCTTCCAGTAACCCTTAAACACCTGTGGCCCACAAATCACGATTTCACCCGACTCACCAGGGGGCAATTCAGCCAAGGTCTCCGGATCCACGATGCGCGACTCAACGCCCATGAAGGGGATGCCCAAGCACTGTTTTTTAGGGGCATCGGGCGGGTTGGTGTGCGAAGGGGCGGCGGTTTCGGTCAAGCCATAACCTTCTACGTAACGCAGGTCAAATTGGTCACGTAGCCGCTGAGCCACGGCCTCGGGCATGGCGGCACCACCGCCGCCGATGTAGACCAAGCTGTTCAGGTCATAACGCGCCATGTTTGGACTACCCAACAAGTCGATCACCATGGTCGGGATGTTGGTCCAGTGCGTCACGCGCCATTTCGAGATCAAATGCCCCGCCACATCACGGTCCCAGCGCGGCATGATCACCAAGCTGGCCCCGAGCAAGATGCTTGTATGCATCACGGAAACCATGCCAGTGATGTGAAACATAGGCACAACGCACAGTGTCACGTTTTCGGGGGTGCCATTGCCCCATAAACCGCTGGACATGGCGTTGTGCATGATGGTGCCATGCGTGTGCATGCAACCCTTGGGCAGGCCAGTGGTGCCACTGGTGTAAGGCAAGATGGCCAAATCGTCGGTATGGGCTTGAGGTGGCGGCATGGCCACAGCGGGTTGCGCCATCACAGCGGCCCAAGCATGCACCCGACCCGAACTCAACTTTGGCAAATCGCGCACCGGCAGCAACCAAGGTCGCCAAGCCTCTGGCATGTCCTCAGGGCCCAAATTTTCCGGATCAAACACATCGGTGAATTGCGTCACCACCATGTGTTTAAGGCGCTGCTCGGGGGGTAAGGCCTCACTGGCCTGCGCCAAGTCAGGGGCCAAATCGGCGGTGGTGACCGCCACTTTCGTGTCAGGGTCGGTGATGTAATGCTTGAGCTCTTCGGCCCGGTTCATCGGGTTCACCGGCACCACCACGGCGTCGATGCGCAAAATCGCAAAGTGTGTGATCACCAACTGTGGGCAGTTTTGCATGTCCAACACCACACGGTCACCAGCTTGTACCCCAAGCGCCTTGAGTTGTCCCGCCAACTGTTCTGCACTGGCCAACAGCTCACGGTAGGTCCAGACCCGTCCCATAAAGACCAAGGCCGGTTTATCGGGGTATCTCAATCCGCTGATGGCCAAATTCATCCACAAAGATGTGACAGGTGCCGACAAACGGGTGGGCAATCGGGCAGGCCAAACAGCAGCATGAGCAGGCATTCAATGTCTCCTTGTAGTAATCATCATGTTAATCGTGGCCCTGCTTCTGCACGGGCCAGTCTTTGTCGCGAGGGGGACCAATACAATCCAAGTTGACAGTTTCTATAAAAAATTCAACATTGTTCAGAATTTTTTATAATTTGTTAAGATTAATTAAGATTATTAAAATATACATTATTATTTATTTATTTTTTGTTGTTTGCCATTTTTGTAATTAAAATAAATCCATGCAAACACAACACACACCCGACACACTCGAGGACTACTGCGGCACCACCTATGCAGCCAAGCTGCTGGGGTTGTCCGTGGGCACTATTCAGACCTTGGTAGAAAAAAACGAATTACAGGCGTGGAAGACACAAGGCGGTCACCGCCGTATATCCATGCCCTCCATTCGTCACTACCAAAAAAAGCACAATATGCTGATGAGTCCTCTGGAAGGCAAGGAAAATCGACTGCGTGTTTTGTTGGTCGAGGACGATCCCGTGACACGGGAAATGATCCGCAACTTTTGTAGCCGCTGTGACATGCCTGTCGATTGCACCGCCATGTCCTCGGGTCTCGAAGCCTTGATTGACATGACCAACATCCAGCCTGACGTGCTCATTGCTGACCTCAACATGCCCGGTGTGGACGGTTTTGAATTGCTCAAAACGCTCAAGCACTCGGCGCATTTTCAGCGCATGACCTGCTTGGTGATTTCTGCTCTAAGCCAAGAAGACATTTCGGCCAAGGGCGGCTTGCCCGATGGGACCCTCTTCATGGCCAAACCTGTCAATATGCAATGGTTCAACGGCTTTTTCACCGCCTTGATCGCCCAACGCAGAATGGAACAAGCACCCGCCATGGCTTGACACAAGCCTGCCAATAAAAACGGGCCTCTAGGGCCCGTTTTCTTTGCAATCTTCAGCGCTTTAGCAAGTCACTTGAGTGCTTTGAAACGCACGCGCTTGGGCTTGGCACCTTCTTCGCCCAGACGGCGTTTCTTGTCGGCTTCGTACTCTTGGTAGTTGCCATCAAAGAACACCCACTGGCTGTCGCCCTCGGCGGCCAAAATGTGCGTGGCGATACGGTCCAAGAACCAGCGGTCGTGGCTGATGACCATGATGGAGCCGGCGAACTCCAGCAGTGCGTCTTCCAATGCACGCAGTGTTTCCACGTCCAAGTCGTTGGATGGTTCGTCCAGCAGCAAAACGTTGCCGCCTTCGATCAGGGTTTTGGCCAGGTGCAAACGGCCACGTTCACCGCCCGACAACATGCCGACCTTCTTTTGCTGGTCACCGCCATTGAAGTTGAAGCGACCGCAATACGCGCGACTGGGCATCTGGAACTTGCCCACATTGATGATGTCCAGACCGCCCGAGACGTCCTCCCACACGGTTTTGTCGTTGTCCAGATCGTCGCGGTTCTGGTCTACAAAGGCCATGCGCACGGTCTGGCCAATCTTGACCTCGCCGCTGTCGGGCTGCTCTTTGCCCGCGATCAGCTTGAATAAAGTCGACTTACCAGCGCCGTTGGGGCCGATGATGCCGACGATGGCGCCCGCAGGCACCTGAAAACTCAAGTTGTCGATCAGCAAACGGTCGCCAAAGGACTTGCTGACGTTCTTGAACTCGAACACTTCGTTGCCCAAACGCTCGGCCACAGGGATGAAGATCTCCTGGGTCTCATTGCGTTTTTGGTAATCGTGGTCGCTCAACTCTTCGAAGCGGGCCAAACGCGCCTTGCTCTTGGCTTGACGGCCTTTGGGGTTGGCACGCGCCCATTCCAATTCTTTCTTCATGGCTTTGGAGCGCGCGTCTTCCGTGCGCTGTTCCGTGGCCAAACGGGCGTCTTTCTGCTCCAACCAGCTGGAGTAGTTGCCCTTGTAAGGAATGCCAGAACCCCGGTCGAGTTCCAAAATCCACTCGGCGGCGTTGTCCAGGAAGTAACGGTCGTGGGTGATGGCCACCACAGTGCCCGAAAAACGCTGCAAGAAAAGCTCCAGCCAGTCCACGCTTTCAGCGTCCAAGTGGTTGGTGGGTTCGTCGAGCAACAACATGTCTGGGCGCGACAGCAGCAAACGGCACAGGGCCACACGGCGCTTTTCACCGCCTGAGAGTTTGCCGATGATGGCGTCCCATGCCGGCAGGCGCAGCGCGTCAGCGGCGATTTCAAGTTGATGTTCGGATGCATCGCCCGCGGTGGAGATGATGGCTTCGAGTTTGGCTTGCTCAGCGGCCAAGGCATCAAAGTCGGCGTCTTCTTCGGCGTAGGCGGCGTACACCTCCTCCAGGCGGGCCTGAGCGGCCTTGACTTCGCCCATGCCGCTTTCAACAGCTTCACGGACGGTCTGCTCGGGGTCCATCACAGGCTCTTGGGGCAGATAACCAATTTTCAGGCCCGCCATCGGAATGGCTTCGCCCTCGATCTCTTTGTCGATGCCCGCCATGATCTTGAGCAAAGTGGACTTGCCCGAGCCGTTGGTGCCCAAAACGCCAATCTTGGCACCGGGGAAGAAAGACAGCGAAATGTCTTTGAGGATGTGACGCTTGGGGGGCACGATTTTGCCAACCCGGTTCATCGAAAATACGTATTGAGCCATGTGTAAACCTGAATAGAAAAAGCGCGGTTGCAGCGCGTGCAACCTGACATTATCCCCGCTTGCCAGGGTTTGAAGGTAAAAAACTCAGACGGTCCGCTCCGTCAAGTGCCCTGATCGCGCCGAATACTGCACCCGGCTGTCCAGGGCCTCAAGTTGCACCCGGGCACTGCGGCGGCCATAAACCTCATCGCGCAGCCATTCGCACTCGGCGTCCAGCAGAACGTCCGAGGCCAAACTGCACCACCACACTCGGCCCTCGCCGTCCCAGCGGTAGCCGCGGGCTTTGAGTTTGTCTTTGGATTCAAAAGGCGCGCCAGTAGCTCTCAATTTGTAACGGGTCTGCCCCACCCCGGCCAAAAGCCGCGACAAACCGGTTTGACCATCGGCCAAAGGCGAAGACAGCACCTGCAACAAGGCATGGCAGTCCACCTGCGCCCGGTGCGCGTCGTAAAACCAGCCGCGCTCAGACGCCAAAAACTCCAGCTTGGCCGAGCCGCTGCCCTCTTTTTTCCAGTCGATGCCCATGAAGGAGCAGCCCCAGGCCTTGCCCGCAAACACCGGGAAACGCGCCTCGACAAACGGTCGGTCAAACCCGGCGTTGTGCGCCACGACCAAATCGGCCTGCTGCACCAGCGCGGTCACGGCCGCATCGTCGATGCGCAAGCCCCTCACCATGCTGTCGTCAATGCCGGTGATCTCGGTGATTTGCGGCGAAATCGGTTTGCCTGGGTCTTCAAACGATTCGTAAATGGTAACCGGCCCCACGGGCAAACCGGTCACGGTGTCCACCAACACCGACAACATGGCCAGCTCGATGATGCTTTCGCTCTTGCTGTCCAGCCCGGTGGTCTCGGTGTCCAGCACGATCACGCGCTGAGTGGCCTGCCCGTTCATGGGCCCGTAATCGCTGTGCGGCACCAAACGGCGTAAGACGCGAAAGTCGGGGTGCTGCGCAAGCGCTTGGGCCATGGCTTCGGGGTCAGAGGGCAAATCGACAGGCGCGTCGAAAAAACTCATTTGATCGGTCTTTTTCATAAGGCGTGATTAAACCGCGACTTCAAGACCACCGGACAAGCAATAGGGCACCCCAAAGCCTAATTTCAATCCAGCTTGATGCCCAAGTCCACCGCCAATTTGATCCAGACGGGCACTTCGGCTTCCCAGTCTTTGCGGGTGGCCGCCAGGTTTTTGGGCTTGTTGGGGATGGCGAAGGTTTCGCGCAGCTTGGCGGCTTTGTCGGTGTTGGACCAAGCCACCGCTTCATCGGCCATGCGCTTGAGCACCGCTTCGGGCGTACCTGCCGGGGCCACTAAGGGCAGGCCGCCCTCAAGCGTGACCAGTTTTTCGGTGTTGCCTTGCTCTGTCAAGGTGGGCACATCGGGCAGCTTGGGTGAACGGTAGCTGCCGGTCACGCCAATGGCGCGTACGCCCCGGGTGGACACGGCATTGAAGGCCTGAAAACTGCCCACGGCGATTTGCAATTGCCCTGACGCCACATCCAGCCACATGGGCGCCTCACCCCGGTAGTGCACCGACTGGATCGTGGTGCCCTGCTGTCGGTTGGTTTGGTCGGCCAGCATGTGCGGGTAAGAGCCCGGGGCATAGGTGCCCATGGAACTGTTGTTCTTCTTGGCCCAGGCCACAAACTCGGCCATGGTTTTGGCCGGAATCTTGTCGTTGATGCCCACGACCAATGGGCCAGATGGGAACACGGTCACGGGGGTCAGGTCTTTGTCCAGGTTATAGGGCAACTTGGCATACAAGACCCGGTTTTGCCAAAACGTGCCCGAAGTGCTCATGACAAAGGTGTAGCCGTCGGCGGGTGACTTGGCCACCGCGTCAATACCAATAATGGCGCCTGCACCGGGCTTGTTTTCAATGACCACCGGCACACCCAAACGGCCGCTGAGAAACTCGCCGTAGTTGCGGGCATAAGCATCGGTCAGACCTCCTGGTGGAAAGGCCACAACGATTTTGATGGGTTTGGCCGGCCATGCGGCCGATTGAGCATGGACGGGGCCCATGGCCAAACTGGCGAGACCGGCGGCCAAGGCAGCGGATGCCATCAACCAATGGCGGCGTGTGTTGGGGGTTTTCATGGACATGGGGTCTCCCGAGTGTTGTTTGATGCAGGTGACTGACAGTCTAGGCGGGTCTGCTTCCGCATTGAATTGGGGTTTGAACCCATGACGTGCAGAGAACGGTGCTGGGCGGTCAAAGTAGTCATTGACAACGCCTTGCTGGCTTTGTGAGACAATCCATCTCGTTGAGGCCTCCAGTTGCTTCAACATCAGCACTTCTGCTGGGGCCTGACCCGGGCAACGCTCAAAACAAGCGCCTGCGGTTTCCATGCCCACTCTAAGACTTATCGGCCAACACTGGTAACTGCCAACAGCAGTTGAATGAGCCGATGCTTGCGCCGGACATGGCGCTCAGAAAATGAACTTTGAAGAATTGAATCTGGCTCCGGCCATCATGCAAGCTGTGCGCGAGCTCGGCTACGACACGCCTACTCCCATCCAGGCTCAGGCCATTCCCGCCGTTTTGGCTGGACAAGACTTGCTGGCCGGCGCCCAAACCGGCACTGGCAAAACCGCCGCCTTCACCCTGCCCATGCTGCACAAGCTGAGCCTCAGTGAGCCCGGCCAAAACCGCTTTGGTGGCAAAGCCATCCGCGCTCTGGTGCTCACGCCCACCCGTGAATTGGCCGCGCAGGTCGAAGAGTCCGTGCGCGATTACGGCAAATACCTCAAGCTCGACTCCGCCGTGATTTTTGGTGGCGTGGGCATGAACCCTCAAATCAGCAAGGTCAAAAAAGGCGTGGACATTCTGGTGGCCACACCCGGCCGCTTGCTCGATTTGCAAGGCCAAGGCTTCTTGGATTTGTCCAGCATCGAAATTTTGGTGCTAGACGAAGCCGACCGCATGCTGGACATGGGCTTTATCCACGACGTGAAAAAAGTGCTGGCCCTGGTGCCCAAAGACAAGCAAAGCCTGCTGTTCTCGGCCACCTTCAGCGACGAAATCCGCGAACTCGCGGCCAACTTGCTCAAAGACCCGCAAAGCATTCAGGTCACGCCCAGCAACACCACGGTGCAACGCATCTCACAAGTGATCCACCCCGTGGGTCGCAGCAAGAAAAAAGATGTGCTGCTGCACATCATCCAAAAGCACGACTGGAGCCAGGTGTTGGTATTTACGCGCACCAAGTTCGGCGCCAACAACGTGGCCGACTTCCTGACTAAAAATGGCGTCAAGGCCATGGCCCTGCACGGCAACAAGAGCCAAACGGCGCGCACCCAGGCTTTGGCCGGTTTCAAGAGCGGAGAGATTCGCGCTTTGGTGGCCACCGACATTGCCGCGCGCGGTATCGACATCGAAGACTTGCCGCACGTCGTCAACTTTGAAATCCCGAACGTGTCTGAAGACTACGTGCACCGCATTGGCCGCACAGGTCGTGCGGGCGCCAGCGGCGAAGCGGTGAGCCTGGTGTGCCTGGACGAAGAAGGCTTCATGATGGACATCGAGCGCTTCACCAAGCAAGAGATTCCAGTGCAGTTGCTCGAAGGTTTTGGTCCCGAGCCAGGGGAAGTGGCCGAGCCCATCGCCATGGGTCGTCAGACCCTTTGGGGCGGTGCTGGCAAGCCGCCAAGCCGAGATGTGATGGCAGCAGCCGCCAAGGCCGCTCGCCAAGACATGATGCAACGCATCCGCGACAACAAAGTCGCCGTAGGTGGTGGTGGCGGCCAAGGTCAGCGCCAAGCACGCGGCGAGGGCCAAGGCCCTGCGCGTGCGCCGCGCAACGGTCCAGCCCCCTCACGCCGCAATGGCCCGCCAGGCGCGCCTCGTTTTGAAGGCCAAGGCGATGGTCGCCGTGAAGGTGGACGCGAGGGTGGCCGTGGTCAAGAGCAACGCGGCGATCCACGTTTCGACAACCGCGGCGATGGCCAAGGTCGTCCCGCACCACGCGGCCCACGTCATGACGGCCGCGGACCTGGTCGCGGCCCACAAGGTGGACAAGGTGGGCAGGACCGCCACCGCAACGACGGTGACGAGTTGCCGCGCCACATTGACCCTTTGAAAACCACACAATTTGCGCGACTGGACTTGCCCAACCGCAAGCCCGTGCGCAGCAGCGGCCAGCCTGACCCAACACGCACCAGCATCGACAGCTTGGCCAGCAGCGGCCGCCGTGGTGGTGGCGGCGGTTATGGCGGCGGCAACCGGGGTGGCAACGGCGGTGGTGGCGGAGGTCGTGGCTTCGGTCGCTGATCAGCCCCCTTCTCCATGAACAGAGCCCGCCAAAAGCGGGCTCTTTTTTTTGCCTGATGGCTAAGTTGAATCAGTCGCGCACGAACAAAGTCACCAAGGGGTCGGGCCCAACCTGGCGGCTCCAGTGGCCGTGCACAGCAGGGTCAAACGTGGCTCCCTCGGGCAAGGTGTCTGCCGAGTAGAAAAACTCACCCGGACCAAAGGTGCGCGAGCTGCCGTCTTGCAAAAAGATCTCCATTTGGCCGCCCAGCACAAACAGCCACTGCGGGTTGCCGGTGCAATGGAAGCTGCTGCGAAAACCCACCGGGCTTTGGCGCAACTGGCACCCACTGGCTGCCATCAGGGCCGACAACTGGCTTTGGGGCGTTCCTTCGGTCAGGCTTACCCAATCATCGCGAAAACGGGCACGGCCGTCGGTGTCGGTGAAGAGAATGACTTTTTTCAGCTGGGTCATGGGGCTGTTCTTCCATCAAAATGAAGGCACGATTGTCGCTGAGCCAGCAGGCCAGACCATCACCGCCTGGCCCCGCACCTTTTGCCAATTCGAGCCGCCATGAACACTGCACCTTTGAAGATCGTTTTTCACGGCCAAAATGCGGCCAATTTTCGCCAAGATTTTGAAGCATTGATCGAACCCCATCACAGCATCAGCGAGCTGAGCGATGGCCTAGACCAGCCAGGTGAGCGAACGCTTTATGAAAACGCTGACGTGGTCATCGGCATCCAGCTCAACAGCGCCATGCCCCAACCTCTGAAGGCACGTTTGTTCCACGCTCCGGCTGCAGGCACCGATGCCATCGCAACCGCGCTGCTGCCAGCGACGTGTGTGCTGGCCAATTGTTTTGGGCACGAGAACGCGATCGCCGAATACGTGATGGCAGCCTTGCTGATGCGCCATGTGCCGCTGGCCCGCGCTGACCAAGACCTGCGCCAAGGACGGTGGACGTTTTGGGCCGGTCGCCAGCCGGCGTTGCGCTCTGAAATGGGAACTCAAACCCTGGGTCTGCTGGGCTTTGGGCACATCGCGCAGGCCGTAGCGCACCGCGCCAAAACCTTTGGCATGCGGATCCATGTGGCCAACCGCAGCCCTATCCGCCACCCCTTGGTGGACCAAAGCTGGACGCTAGATGGTTTGCAGGCCTTCATGGCCAGCGCCGATGCGGTGGTGGTCAGCCTGCCATTGACCGACAACACGCTCGGCTTGGTGAATGCAAGCGCGATCGCAGCGATGCGACCTGATGCAGTGCTGATGAATGTGGGACGCGGCGCGGTGATCGAAGAAAAAGCACTTTACGACGCACTGAAGGCGCGCCAGATAGGTGGCGCCGTGATCGACACCTGGTACCAATACCCGACACTCACACAAAACGAATGCACACCATCGAAGTTCGATTTCGCGGCGCTGGACAATGTGCTGATGACGCCCCACATGTCCGGCTGGACTGCAGGCACCGTGCGCCGCCGCCAGGAAACACTGGCCGAAAACATTGCCCGCCTGAGCCGAGGTGAGGCGCTGGTCAATGTGCTGCATGGCCCCCGCTGAACAAGCGCGCAGGGACTTGCACAAAAGTATCGGTCTGTCAGCTGCTTTGGCGCAGCACGATTTCAAAGCCCAGGTCGAGTTGGGGTTGAGCGGGCTCTTCGCCGCGCATCAGGCTCAGCAGCATTTCGGCTGCCGCCTGGCCAATGCGGGCACGCGGCGTGCGAACGGTGGTCAGCGGGGGCAACATTTGGTCGCTGCCGGTCAGGTCATTAAAGCCGACAATGGCGACCTGCTTCGGCACCGATACACCCCTACGCAGCGCCGCCATCAAAGCGCCTTGGGCCAGGTCATCGTTGCAAAAAAAGATGGCGTCCACGGCTGGACGCTGCTGCATGATTTGCTCGAACATCAAGCCCCCCAAAGCCAACGATGAGGGCGCGGGGTTGAGGAATTCCAGCGTGGAATCGAAGGCTCCGGCCTCTTGCAGGGCGTGACGCCATCCGTACAGTCGCTGCATCACACGGGGATCGAGTTGGGCTGCGGCAAAAGCGATTCGGCGGCGGCCGCTTGCCAACAGATGCCGGGTCATGGCTGCGCCAGCATCGGTTTGACGAAAACCCACACAGTACAAGGCTTCGCCGTCGCTGGCGGGCAAATCCATCAGGTGTACGCAGGGCACTTGGCTGCGGGCCATCAACTGGCGTGTGGCCGGGTTGTGATCCAGCCCAGTGACCAACAAACCTGCCGGTCGGTGCAGCAATTGCTCACGCAGCAGTTGTTCTTCTTCGCTGGGCTTGTAGTGCGTCACGCCCATGAGGGTCTGGTAACCGGCTGCGCGAAAACTGGTTTGCGCGGCGTCAAGCAGGTCCACAAACAAAGCATTGGACAGCAGCGGAATCAGAATGCCAACGTGATCACTGCGCTGAGAGGCCAGCGCCCGAGCCGCAGGGTCGGGTAAATAGCCGAGCATGTCCGACACAGCCATAACGCGCTCGATCAGGGCTGGGTCCACGGCCCGTTGTCCGCGCAGCGCCCGCGACACGGTGCTGGGGCTGACACCCGCGGCGCGGGCCACATCGCTCAGGGTGACGCGACCGGAAGCGCGGTGTTTTTTGGTCTGGTCAAGTGGGCTTGGCAAGGGTTTATGCGTAGAAATGATGGGCTACAAGATCTATAGGATAGCGCTATCCCACAGATTTTGAGGGCTGATTTTGTCTGAGGTTGAATAGCCCAGACAGGCGCAGAAATAGGCTCTCATCAAGAGTGGCGTTTTTTTAATCCTTTTGGACAGCGCTGTCCAAGAGTAAAAAGTAGGAGTTGTGAATTGTCCAAACCCGATGTGCTGGCCGTGGCCAAACTGCACCCCTTCTACCAAAAAGCCCTGGAGACGCTGTACACCGTGCACGACCGCACCCATGTGACCGATCCAGCCGCATTTGCTGCTCTGGCCCCACGCATCGTGGGTGTGGCGGGCACGGGAGAGGCCAGCGTGCCGCGCAGCCTGCTCGCGCAGTTGCCCAACGCCAAAGTGGTGGCGGTTTTTGGTGTGGGTTACGACGGTGTAGATGTGCCTGCGGCCATTGAACACGGCATTCCCGTGACACACACCCCGGATGTGCTGACCGACGATGTGGCTGACCTGGCCATGGGTCTGGTGCTGTCGGTAGGACGCGCTATTCCCCAAGCCGACCAGTTTGTGCGTGCAGGCCAGTGGCCTGGCGGCCCCATGGCTTTGGGCCGTAAGGTCTCGGGGGCACGCATGGGCATCGTTGGCCTTGGCCGCATTGGCAAGGCCATTGCACAGCGGGCGCAGGCTTTCGGCATGTCGATCGCCTACACCGCCCGCAGCGAAAAATCCGATTCGGGTTTTCAGTTTTTCCCCAATGCGGCCGAACTGGCGGCGAACGTGGATTTTTTGGTGGCCATCACGCCTGGCGGTGCAGGCACTAAACACCTGATCAACGCCGAGGTGTTGAAGGCATTGGGGCCGCGCGGATTTTTGATCAACGTGGCGCGTGGCAGCGTCATCGATGAAGCAGCCCTGATCACCGCCTTACAAAACAGCACCATCGCAGGTGCAGGCCTCGATGTGTTCGACAACGAGCCGAACGTGCCCGAAGCGCTGTGGAGCCTGCGCAATGTGGTGCTGACGCCGCACATGGCCAGCGCCACAACCGAAACGCGCCAGGCCATGGCCGATCTGGCTTTTGCCAACATGCAGGCGGGCATTTCGGGTCAGCCCCTGCGCACGCCGGTGCCCGAGTTCAAGGCATTGTCGGGCACATGATTGACGGCACCGCATGAACACCCCGCCTTTGCGACTGATCGTCATGGGAGTTTCCGGTTGCGGTAAATCGACCATGGCTGCCGCCTTGAGCGAAAGCCTGGGCTTGGACATGGTGGACGGCGATGACCTGCACCTGCCTGAGAGCGTGGCCAAGATGAGGGCGGGCATTGCCCTGCAAGACCTTGACCGCTGGCCTTGGCTTGACCGCATCGGGAAGTACCTGGCTCAAGAGCATCCGCGAGGACGCGTGGTGGCCTGTTCGGCCCTCAAGCGGGCGTACCGCGACCGCATCCGGAACCAAGCGGGCGAAGTGTGTTTTGTCTTTCTCGACGGCGCTGTTGATTTGATTGCGCAACGCATGCGCCAACGCGTGGGCCATTACATGCAGCCCGACTTGCTCGACAGCCAGTTCCTCGCCCTTGAAAAACCCCAGGCCGATGAGACCGATGTCATTCGCCTGCCCATCACCGAACCTGTGCACGAGGTCGTCGCGCAAGCGCTTCAGGCTTTGCACAGACGCCTGCACCCGGCAATTTGATTTTCAACAAGGATTCCTCATGTTCATCCGCTGTGCATTTTTCCAAGGCCAAGTCAAACCCGGCCTAGAAGACGCCTTCAACCACTACATCCGAGACAACCTGGTGCCCCTGTGGACACGTTTTCCCGGCGCCCAAGAAGTGCGCGTGCTGCGGCAGGTAGAAAGCGACACTAAGGACCCGCACTTCGGCATGGTTCTGGCCGTGCGCTACCCCAGCCGCGAGGCGATCGATATCGCCTTGGCCTCCGAGGTGCGCATGAAGAGCAAAGAAGTGTCCAAAGACATGATCGCCATGTTCGATGGCACCGTGTTCCACACCGTCTTCAGTGCGCAAGAATTCGCGCTACCCACCGATTGAGCTTTTTTAACCCCGCTTTTTAACCAGGAGACAAAACCATGAAACTTTCCCGCATCCTTCTCGCCTGCCTTGTGGCCGCCGTCGGCTCCAGCGCTTACGCCTCCAAGTTCAACCTGAAAATGGGCCACGCGGTCAACCCCACGGACGGCCAGCACGCCGCCGCCCTGAAGCTGGCTGAGCTGGTCAAACAACGCACCAACGGCGATGTTGAAATCACTGTGTTCCCAGCAAATCAGTTGGGCAATGACGCAGCCATGATCAACGGTACACGCGGCGGCACGATCGACATCGTCTCCAGCGGTGCCTCCAACTTCAATGGCATCGTGCCCAACACTGCGGCCATGGAATTGCCCTTTGTATTTCGCAGCGCGCAACACGCCTACAACGTACTGGATGGTGCGGTCGGCACCAGCGTGCTCAACGAGCTGACACCCCACGGATTGAAAGGCTTGGCCTATTGGGAAAACGGCTGGCGCGCCTTCACCAACAACAAACGTCCGGTCAACAAGCCCGAGGACTTGAAGGGCCTGAAGATCCGCTCCACACCCAACCCGTACCACATTCAAGCCTTTCGCCTGCTGGGCATGAACCCATCACCGATGCCCATTGCCGAGCTGTACACAGCACTTGAAACCGGCACCTTTGACGCACAAGAGCACCCGATCAACGTGACCTGGTCGTCCAAGTTTTTTGAAGTACAAAAACACCTGACGGTGAGCAACCACGTTTACTCGCCTCTGGTGGTGGCCATGAACAAGGCCAAGTTCGACAGCCTGCCGGCCAACTACCAAAAAGTCATGGTCGATGCAGCACGCGAAGCGGCCACTTTCCAACGCAATTTGAACGCGTCCAACGCGGGCAAGGTGGTGGCAGACCTGAAAAAATCGGGCATGCAGGTGATCGAGAAGGTGGACATGGCCCCGTTCCAGAAGATCGTGTCAGCAGAAATTGCCAAGACTTTTGGTGAAAAGAACGGTCCGGCTTTGCTCAAGGCCATCGAAGACACCAAGTGATGATTTGACCGATAACACGCCCCCTCCTTGGAGGGGGCTTTTTTGATTTCCGTATGAAAAAAATCAACGATCTTTTCTTCAAGCTGGCCGAAGTCACGCTGGTCATCATGTTGTCGGCCATGGTGATCATGGTATTTGGCAATGTGGTGCTGCGCTACGGTTTCAACGACGGGATCATCAGCTCGGAAGAGTTGTCGCGGTTTTTGTTCATTTGGATCACCTTTTTGGGTGCCATCGTGACCATGCGTGAAAACGGTCACCTGGGCTTGGACTCCATCGTGCGCAAGCTCAGCCTTAGCGGTAAAAAAGTGGCTTTCGCTGTGTCCAACCTGCTGATGCTGGGCTGCTGCAGCCTGATGTTTTACGGCACCCTCAAACAACACGGCATCAACGCCACCACACGCTCGGCCGTGACGGAACTCCCCATGAGCTGGGTCTATGGCGTGGGCTACATCACCAGCGTGGCCATGGGTCTGATGATTCTGGGCAAACTGGTGCAGCTGGCCAAGGGCAACTTTAAGGAGAATGACTTGATCCAGGTGCAAGACTCTGAAGAGGTCGTGACCGCCCACACCCAAGGGGCACCCAAATGACCGTGATTGTCTTCATTGTTTCACTGCTCGCCGCCATGGCGCTGGGCATGCCGCTGGCCTTCTCATTGCTGGTCTCAGGCGTGGCTTTGATGCTGCACCTGGACAACTTCGACACCCAGATCGTGTCGCAAAACCTGATCAATGGGGCCGACAATTTTCCGCTGATGGCGGTGCCCTTTTTCATGTTGGCCGGTGAGTTGATGAATGCAGGCGGTATGAGCCGACGCATTGTCAACTCGGCCATGGTCTGGGTGGGCCACTTCCGTGGCGGCTTGGGTTATGTGGCGGTGTTCGCTGCCATCGTCATGGCCAGCTTGTCGGGCTCGGCCGTGGCCGACACTGCAGCGCTGGCCGCCGTCTTGCTGCCCATGATGCGCAAAGCCGGTTACCGGATGGACCGATCGGCTGGACTGATCGCAGCGGGCGGCATCATCGCACCCGTGATTCCGCCTTCGATTGGCTTCATCTTGTTTGGCGTGATCGGCGGCGTGTCGATCTCCAAGCTCTTCATGGCAGGCATTTTTCCAGGGCTCATGATGGGTTTTGCCCTGATCGTGACCTGGTGGATCGTGGCTCGCAAGGACCAGGTGGAGGTGGCCGAGAAAGTGCCGTTCAAAGAACGTATTTCAGTGACCATCAACGCGTTTTGGTCTTACTTGTTGGCCATTGTGATCATTGGTGGCATGAAGATGGGCGTCTTCACGCCCACCGAAGCGGCGGTGGTGGCTGTGGTGTATTCCTTGTTCGTGGGTCTGTTCATCTACCGCGAAATCAAGGTCAAAGACCTGTACCGCATTATTTTGTCTGCCGCCAAAACATCCTCGGTGGTGATGTTCCTCGTGGCCGCAGCGCTGGTATCGGCTTGGCTCATCACGGTGGCCAATATTCCGGCTCAGATTGTCGAAATTTTGCGGCCGTTCATCGACAACAAAATCCTGCTGATGGTCATGCTGATGTTGCTGGTGATGATTGTGGGCACAGCGCTTGACTTTGCGCCCACAGTGCTGATCCTCACGCCCGTGCTGATGCCCCTGGTGCGCGAAGCAGGCATTGACCCCGTGTATTTTGGCGTGCTGTTCATCATGAACAACGCCATCGGTTTGCTCACCCCGCCGGTGGGTACGGTGCTCAACGTGGTGTGCGGCGTGGGCCGTATTCCGATGCATGACGTCATCCGTGGTGTCATGCCCTTCTTGATATCCCAGGTGGTGGTAATGGGCTCGCTGATCG
>JBIKKE010000068.1:0-10877 GCA_044360575.1 Limnohabitans sp.
ACGCCGCCGAGAGCTTTGTGACGCAAGAAGGCTTTGGCCGCAGCGCGGTGGCCTTGCCCCAAGCTTTGTCGCAAAGCCCAGCCAGCCAGGGCTTGAGTGACGCGCCTGAATCCGACCTCGGCACGGTTGACGAGTTCAGCGAAGACGGCGTGATCATGAGCCCGCTGGCGGCTTTCTTGACGCATGCATCGCTTGAGGCGGGCGACAACCAAGCGCAAGCGGGCGAAGACGCGGTGCAGCTGATGACGGTGCACGCCAGCAAGGGCTTGGAGTTTGACGCGGTGTTCATCACCGGTCTGGAAGAAGGCCTGTTTCCCCACGAAAACGCGATGAACGATTTTGATGGGCTGGAGGAAGAGCGCCGCCTGATGTACGTGGCTATCACACGCGCTCGCAAGCGTTTGTACCTCAGCCATTCGCAGACCCGCATGCTGCATGGCCAAACCCGCTACAACTTGAAAAGCCGTTTTCTGGCCGAGTTGCCAGAGGCTTGCCTGAAATGGGTGACGCCCAAAAATGCCGGGTTCTCCAACCTGGGCACGGCTGGCGCAGGGGCCGGTTCATCCGGTGCTGGCTGGCCGCAAACCCCGGCCTTCAACCGCCAGACACGCCCCGCTTGGGGGCAGAGCAGCTTGAGCACCGAAACCTACAAAAGCCCCCCCGTGCCGGTGCAAAAAGCCGCGCCCGAGCACGGCATCAGCGCTGGCAAAACCGTGTTTCACACCAAGTTTGGTGAGGGAAAGGTGCTGGCGGTGGAGGGCGTGGGGGCCGATGCCCGCGCCCAGGTTAATTTTCCTCGCCACGGCGTGAAATGGCTGGCGCTGAGCGTGGCCAAACTCACCGTGGTCTAAACTTCTTTTCTGCCTTGAAAGATCCCATGAAAATCACCCAAAACACCGTCGTCACCATGCAATACAAGGTGACCAATGCCCAAGGCCAACTGCTGGACAGGGCCCAAGAGCCCACTTCTTATTTGCATGGCGGTTACGACAACACGTTTCCCAAAATTGAAGAAGCCCTCGAAGGCCAAGAAGTGGGCTTTGCCACCACCTTGAAGCTGGCCCCAGCCGACGCATTTGGCGAGCGCGATGAAAGCTTGGTGCAGAGCATTCCCAAAAGTGAATTCCCGCCAGGCGTCAAGGTGGGCGGTCAGCTGCGTGGCCGCACGCCTGACGGGCGCGAGCAGGTGTTCAATGTGCTGAAAATCAAAGGCGACCAAGTGATGCTCGATGGCAACCACCCGTGGGCGGGTCAGCATCTGACCCTGGCACTCAAAGTGGTTGAGGTTAGGGCCGCCTCAGCAGATGAGGTGACGCACCGCCACGCCCATGGCGCACACGGCCACCAGCACTGATCTCAATCGGCGCTGGGAGGTGGTGCGCTTTGTTCGTCGTCAACGTCGGTTGAAAAACAGTCGCGCACCGAAAACAGCATGGAGGTGAAGAACATGCCCGCCACCATCAGCGCCATGGGCAAGAAGGCCGCCGTCATCAATTGAGGGCTGCCCATCAAGGCCGTGATGAGCAAAGCCAAGATGGCGCTGAGCATGAAAATCACGCCCCAAACCATCACGTAAACCGTGAACGCCTTCAAGTTGCGCCAGCAAGCCATGAAGCTGAAGAACAAGCTTTTGACCGCCGGCATGCCGTACCAGTGCACCAAGGCGGGTGAGTGCCAAAACATCATGGACAGTGGCACATAAAACAGCATGGACACCCACAAGGCGGTTTGAAACGAGTCGGCTGTCACCACATCGGGTGTCATTTTGGCGCCACCAAAATAGACTTTGGCAAAGGTGCCGCCATCGACCAAGGTGGACACCAGCATCACCACCAAAAAAATCACCGCGTACAAGCCGCCCAAATGGAACATGGTTTTGCGGTGAGGCCCGGCCTTGAAGGCGGCAAATAAGACACCGGGCATGGGAAACTTACCTTGAGAGGCGGTTTGCGTCGCCGCCATCATGCCCAGCGTCAGCCCAGGCAAAACAATGAGGGCCAAAGCACTGCCCACAAAAGGAACGATCGAGACCACAGAAACCGTGGTCATGAACAAAAAGAACAGACCCGTCATGGCCAAAGGTTGACGCCAAAAAGTGCGCAGGCCTTGTTTGGCCCATTTCAGGCCAGCGCTGGCGGGAACGATTTGCAGGTGCATGGTGGTCAGACGGTGGCAGACAAGGACACGGGGTGGAGAATGCGGCCGCGCAAAACGCGTTCGAAATGGGTCGGGTCGTGCGGTTTGAGCATGGACGCCTCTCGGGGCAGATGGTAGTCCCACAGCCGGGAAATCCAGAACCGCAAAGCCCCGGCCCGCAAAAGGGCAGGCAACAAAGCGCGCTCAGGCGCAGACAGGGTGCGCTCTTGACCGTAGGCTTGCAGCATGGCCCCAGCGCGTTCGGCGTCATGTTGGCCCGTGGGCAGGTCGATGCACCAGTCGTTCAGGCACACGGCCAAATCAAACAGCCAGGTGTCCACGCCTGCAAAGTAAAAGTCAAAAAAGCCGGTCAGTTGCTCGCCGTCGAACATCACGTTGTCGCGGAACAGGTCGGCGTGCACGGGGCCACGGGGCAAGGCGGCATAAGCGGCACTTTCGGCGATGTGGTTTTGGTAAGCCAGTTCGCTGCGCAGCAAGACGGCTTGGGCTTCGTCCAGATGGGGCAAGACCACCGGCACTGTTTCGTTCCACCAAGTGAGTCCCCGCAAATTGGGCTGGCTGCGGTTGTAGTCGGCCCCTGCCAGGTGCATGCGCGCCAGCATTTGACCCACAGCGGCGCAGTGCACGGCCTGGGGCTTCAATTGACTTTTGCCCGCGAGTTTGTTGACCACAGCAGCAGGCTTGCCGTTCAAGGTGTGCAGCACATCGCCATCGCGGTTGGTGGCCGGATCGGGCACCGGGATGCCACGGCCTGCCAAGAATTTCATCAAGAGCAGGTAGAAGGGCAGTTGTTCGTGGGTCAGGCGCTCAAACAAGGTGAGCACATACTCACCTTGGGTGGTGGTGGCGAAGTAATTGGTGTTTTCAATGCCACCTTCGATGCCGCGCAGGGCCGTGAGCTGCCCTAGGTTCAGGGCTTGCATCAGGTCGTTGGCCTGTGTTTCGGTGACTTCGGTGAATACCGCCATGTGGAGAGGGTCTAAGCGCCAGGATAAGTGCTGGCTAAGGTGGGAAAGCACTGATTGTAGAGGGCGAAAAGAGCCAAATGACCCGCAAAGGGCGGACTGCGCGGGGCCGATGTGGCAAAGCGAAGCGCCTCTGAGGCCCAGCGCACCCAGCCCTTTGCGGGTCTGCCCGTGCCTTGCTGGTGGAACGATGGTGTGTGGGGCCTGCGCCGAGGCTCAGAGGCGCTTCGCTTTGCCACATACCCTCAGCGCAGGCCCCAAACACCATCTGGAGGTTCGTCAGAGGTCATTGGGGTTTGTTTTTCACATCACCCCGGTTCAGACTCGGTCACCCGATCATGAGGTCGCTTGAAGGTCATGCCTCGATCCCGGTACACAATCGAGGGATGAGCGAAAACACCCCTGACACCACCCCCGAAACATCCAAGCCGACCCTCTTGCTGGTCGATGGCTCCAGCTACCTGTACCGTGCTTTTCATGCCATGCCCGACCTGCGGGCTGTGCCCGGCGACCCGACGAGTGCTGCCACCGGCGCCATTCGCGGCATGATCAACATGATGGAGCGGCTGCGCAAGGATGTGCCCGCCGTCTATGCCGCCTGCGTGTTCGACGCCAAAGGCCCGACCTTCCGTGACGAGTTGTACCCCGAGTACAAGGCCAACCGCAGCCCCATGCCCGACGATTTGCGCAGCCAAATCGAGCCCATCCATGAACTGGTGCGCCTGATGGGCTGGACGGTGCTGGACGTGCCCGGCGTGGAGGCCGACGACGTGATCGCCACACTGGCCCATGTGGCTGCGCAACAGGGCATCACCGTCACGGTGTCGAGCGGCGACAAAGACCTGAGCCAATTGGTGAACGAGCACATCACCATCATCGACACCATGAACGGCAAGGTGCGCGATGTGGCGGGCGTCACGGCCGAGTTTGGCGTGCCGCCCTCGCTCATGATCGACTACCAGACCCTGGTGGGCGACACGGTGGACAACGTGCCCGGAGTGGCCAAAGTTGGTCCCAAGACGGCCGCCAAGTGGCTGATGGAATACGGCTCGCTCGACAAGCTGATGGAAAACGCCCATGACATCAAAGGCGTGGCGGGTGAGAACCTGCGCCAAGCGGTGGACTGGCTGCCCAAGGGCCGCGCCTTGGTGTCCATGAAAACCGATTGTGATTTGAACGGCTGGGTGCCCGATTTGCCGTCGCTGGCCAGCCTGCACTTGCATGCGCCCGACAAAGACAAGCTGCTCAATTTTTACCAAACCTATGGCTTCAAGGGGCTGGTGCAGTCGCTGGGCGGGACCGTGCCTGCGCCCACCCCCAAGGCCAAAACCGCCAAGCCACCAAGTCGGGGGGTGGACACGGGCATGGGCGACCTCTTTGGTGAGGCCGTTGCCGATGAACCTGCTGCCTTGCCCGATTTGGACAGCGCGGCCAGCGCCGTGCAGGGCGACTTGAAATACGACACGGTGCTCGATTGGGCGCAGTTCGACCAGTGGCTGGCCCGCATCGAGCAAGCACCGCTCACCGCCATCGACACCGAGACCACTTCGCTCGATGCCATGCGTGCCGAGATCGTGGGCATTTCGCTCAGCGTCACGCCCGGCGAGGCGGCCTATATTCCGCTGGCTCACAATGGCCCGGCTGCGCCTGAGCAGTTGCCCTTGGCTGAGGTGCTGGCCAAGCTCAAGCCTTGGCTCGAAAACCCGGCCCGTCACAAACTGGGTCAGCACATCAAATACGACCGCCATGTGTTCGCCAACCACGGCATCGAGGTGCAGGGCTACGCGCACGACACCATGCTTGAGAGCTATGTGCTGGAAGTGCACAAGCCTCATGGCCTCTCCAGCCTGGCCGAGCGGCATGTGGGCCGCAAGGGCGTGACTTACGAAGACCTGTGTGGCAAAGGCGCGCACCAGATCCCGTTTGCGCAGGTGGACGTGGACAAGGCCGCGCACTATTCGTGCGAAGACTCGGACCAGTGCCTGGACGTGCATTTGGCGCTGTGGCCGCAAATCGAAGCGCATGCAGGTCTGAAGTACGTGTACGACCTCGAAATCGCCACCAGCGAAGCGCTTTACCGCATCGAACGCAATGGCGTGCTGATCGACGCGCCCACGCTGGCTGTGCAAAGTCAAGCTTTGGGCGAGCGCATCGTGCAACTCGAAACCGAGGCCTATGAAATCGCTGGCCAGCCTTTTAACTTGGCCAGCCCGAAACAGCTGGGCGAGATCTTTTTTGACAAGCTGGGCCTGCCCGTCATCAAGAAAACCGCTACCGGCGCACGCAGTACCGACGAAGAAGTGCTGGAAAAACTGGCCGAAGACTACCCACTGCCCGCCCGCATCCTGGAGCACCGCAGCCTGTCAAAACTCAAAGGCACCTACACCGACAAGTTGGCGCAACTGGCCTTGCCGCGCACGGGCCGGGTGCACACGCATTACGCCCAGGCGGTGGCGGTGACAGGCCGTTTGTCGAGCAACGAGCCGAACCTGCAAAACATCCCGGTGCGCACGACGGAGGGGCGCAAAGTGCGCGAGGCCTTTGTGGCCCCCTCGGGCTGCGTGATCGCGAGTGCCGACTACAGCCAGATCGAGCTGCGCATCATGGCGCACCTGAGCGACGACCCGGCCTTGCTCAAGGCCTTTCACGAAGGCCTGGACGTGCACAAGGCCACCGCCGCCGAAGTGTTTGGCGCGACCCCTGACACCGTGAGCAGCGAGCAGCGCCGATACGCCAAGACCATCAATTTCGGCCTGATCTATGGCATGAGCGCGTTTGGTCTGGCCAAGGCGCTGGGCATTGACAACACCGCCGCCAAAAATTACATCACCCGTTATTTTGAGCGCTTTGCAGGCGTCAAGCACTACATGGACGCCACCCGCGAACAGGCCAAGGCGCAGGGTTATGTCGAGACGGTGTTTGGCCGCCGCCTGATGTTGCCCGAGATCAACAGCCCCAATGGCCCACGCCGTGCTGGTGCCGAACGCGCCGCGATCAACGCCCCCATGCAGGGTACGGCGGCGGACCTGATCAAGCTGAGCATGGTGGCGGTGCAAAAGGCGTTGGACGAACAAGGCAAGGCCACCAAGGTCATCATGCAGGTGCACGATGAACTGGTGTTCGAGGTGCCACAGGCTGAGGTGGAATGGGTGCGCACCGAGATCCCGCGCATCATGGCCAGCGTGGCCGATTTGAAAGTGCCGCTGCTCGCCGAAGTTGGCTTTGGCCCGAATTGGGAGCAGGCGCACTGAGCCCGACTTTGTAGGAGCCCACCCCGTGGTCGAATGGTTTCAAGGCCGTTTGCCATGCCCATCGCCCACGGGGTGGGCTCCTACACAATAGGTGCGGGTTCTGGCCAGGGCGCGTGTTTGACCATGATGGCCGCGAACAGCGCAGAGTCCTCGAACGCGGCCAACCAGGCGGCCAAGGCGGTCCAAGCTTGCGCTGCAAACCAGGTCGGGTCGGTGTGGGCGTATTGCCGCACAAAGGGTGCAATGGCCGCATCGGCCAAGCCGAAGCGCAAGCCAGACAAAAAAGGCTGGGCGCGAAGCCGCGCATCCAGCGAGTGCAACCAAATTGCCGCCGCATCGCGGTCGACAACACCGCTTTGCAAACCCGAACGGTTGGGGTATTTGTAGCGGTCCAGTTGTTGCTTGAAAGGCCCGTCGTTGTGCGCGATCAAATCCAGCGCATCGGCCATGCCCGCATCCGATGCAGGCAGCCAAGCCGGCGGGTCGCGCTGGCGCAGGGCCCACAGCATGATGTCCAGGCTCTGCTCCAGAACCCTGCCGCCGTGTGGCCCTTGGCCATCCGGCAGCCACAAAACAGGCACCGTGCCTTTGGGCGAGAGGGCCAACATGTGCGCCGGTTTGTTTTTCAGAACCACTTCGCGGTGCTCCAACGCGATGCCGCTGGCGTGCAGCGCCAGGCGTGCCCGCATGGCGTAGGGGCAGCGGCGAAATGAGTAAAGAACGGGCAGAGACTGGGGCATGTCGGCAGTTTAAATCGCCAACCGCGTGCAAACCGTAGGCGCCTGTGTCAAGATCAGCGTCCTCTTATATCTGGACATGGAGACCTGCCTTGAACAACGACCTGATGAACGATGCCCAAGCCCTTTTGGGAGGTCGGGTAGACGCAAGTGGCACCACCCGCCGAATGGCCTTGAAAGCCGCATTGGGCGTGGGCTATGCCGCAGCGGCTGCCCCCATCATGGCTCAAACAGCCATCAAAACGCCCGTTACGGGCTTGCTGACCGGGGAGGTCACCATCAACGTCAACGGTTTCAAGATGCCTGCTTACCGCAGTGCGCCCGCTGGCAAAACCGGTTTGCCGGTGGTGCTGGTCATTTCAGAAATTTTTGGTGTCCATGAGTACATCGCCGACACCACCCATCGTCTCGCTCAAGCCGGCTATCTGGCGATTGCTCCCGAACTTTTTGTGCGCCAAGGGGACCCCAGTGAGTACGGTGAATTGGCCAAACTCCAGTCCGAAATCATCGCCAAAGTGCCCGATGCGCAAGTGATGGCAGATTTGGACGCTTGCGTGGCTTGGGCAGCGGCGAATGGTGGCAACACCGACAAGCTGGCCATCACGGGTTTTTGCTGGGGAGGACGTATCACATGGTTGTATGCGGCGCACCAGCCCAAGCTCAAAGCAGGTGTTGCGTGGTATGGCCGCTTGGTGGGCAATGTCACCCCCCAAACACCTCAGCACCCACTGGCATTGGCGGGCAGTTTGAAGGCACCTGTGCTGGGCTTGTATGGCGGCGCAGACACGGGCATACCCCTGGATACGGTGGATAAAATGAAAGCCGAACTGGTCAAAGGGCCGGCAGCTGCCAAGGCCAGTGAATTTGTGGTTTATCCTGATGCGCCACATGCTTTTCATGCCGACTACCGTTCCAGCTACCGCAAACCAGCGGCAGACGACGGTTGGCAGCGCATGTTGGCTTGGTTCAAACGCTACGGTGTGGCGTGATGTGTGAATGCTGAAAACGCCCCTCGGGGCGTGAGTTCTTTCAAACCGCCCATAGGGGCGGTTTGTTTTGGGGTGCAGAGCACCCCGGGAAATATGATGACTTTATTGGCGATATTGGTGGGCACTTTGGTTGCCGGCATTGGCAGCGTTTGGGTGGCGGCATGGCTGAGTTTTGGCGTCTTGAGCCGCTACACCCAGCACATGTTGAGTTTGGCCGCTGGGGCCTTGATGGCCACGTCTTTCCTGCATTTATTGCCAGAAGCTTTTGAGAGCGGCGTGGGCCCGCACGAGCTGTTTTTGACTTTGCTGGTGGGTTTGGTTTTTTTCTTTTTGCTCGACAAGGCCGAGTTGTGGCACCACGGACACGAGCATGGATATGGGCACGACCATGGCCATGGTTCCCATGAAGCCGCCCATGCCCATTCTCATCAGCATGCGCACTCCGACTCACCCAGGGGGCAATGGTCGGTGTTGGCCGGGGACAGCGTTCACTGTTTTGGCGATGGCATTTTGATCGCATCGGCCTTCATGGCCGACATGCACTTGGGCATGATCGCTGCGCTGGCGGTGTGGGCCCATGAGATTCCTCACCACATGGGCGACTTGGCCGTTTTGCGGCAGGGCAGCAGCAGCCGCCGCGCTGCCATTGTCAAGGTGTCGATGGCAGGAGCCATCACCGCTTTGGGTGGTGCTGTGGGCTATGTCTTGGTCGATGCCTTGCGCGAATGGTTACCGTTCTTTTTGGTGGTCGCCAGCAGCAGCTTTATTTATGTGGCTTTGGCCGACCTGATTCCGCAGCTGCAAAAGCGACTGTCAGCCCGTGAAACGGCAGCACAAATTTTGTGGCTGGCCGTGGGCATTGGCATGGTGGTCATCGTCAGTGCTTTGGCGGGCCACCAGCACTGACGCTGCTGTTCAATCGGGCGTGTGCCACGCCCATCGCGCACGGGGTGCGCTCCTACAAATTCAGCCTTTGGCGCAGGGCAACCGCACCCGGGGTACGCTCCTAAAGCTTCAGCCCTTGGCGCAGGGTAAGCCGGGTGTGTTGCACCACTCGCTCCAACTGCCTGCATACAGCGCGGTGACGCCGAAACCGGCCATTTCCATCGCCATCAAATTAGGCACAGCCGTCACGCCAGAACCGCAGTGGTGCACCACGCTCTTGGGGGTTCGGCCGGCCAGCACTTGTGACCATTCGGCGCGGAGCAACTCGGGCGATTTGAAGCGACCGTCTGCGTCGAAGTTGTCGGTGTAGGGCCGGTTCAAGGCCCCGGGAATGTGGCCTGCGACCGGGTCGAGCGGCTCCATCTCACCCCTGAAACGTGCCCCGGCCCTGGCATCGATGATGGTTTGCTCGGGTCTGCCCAAGGCCGCTGACACCTCGGAGGTCAGCACTAACTGGCGCAGCGGTGCTTTCAATTCAAATGCTGCAGGCGCAGGGGGCGTGAAGGGGCCTGATTCGGTGGCGCCACCAGCGTCTTTCCAGGCTTGCATGCCGCCGTCCAGCACGGCCACAGCCTCGTGGCCCAACCATTTCAGCATCCACCACAAGCGGCCGCAGTAGGCGCTTTTGTTGCGGTCGTACACCACGATCTGCATACCGTTGTGAACGCCCAGACTGCCCAGCCATTGGGCCACGGCTTCCCGATGCGGCAAGGGGTGGCGTCCAGCGTTGACACCTGCCCCGGGCGTGTGCGTGCTCAGGTTCTTGTCCAGGTTGGCCGGCAAGGCGCCCGCGATGCGCTCGTCTGCAAAAAAGCCACCCGCCAGCTCGGGCTTCATCAGGTCAAAGCTGCAGTCGAAAATGGCGCAGGGGGTGCCTTGCGTCAGCAGCGTTTGCAATTGGGGGGCGTTGATCAAAAGGTTGTTCATGGTGGTCTCCAAGGTTCAATGGTCTTCAGCGGGGGCACTGGGCAGTGTACGGTTGCGCAGCACGGTGGAGGCGATACCGCTGGCCATGATGAGGGCCATGCCCAACCAGCCCATGAGCGGAATTTGGTCGCCAAATAGCATCAGGCCAAACAAAGCACCAAAGACAATGCCCGAATATTGCAGATTGGCCACCACCAGGGTCGAGCCCCGGCTGTAGGCGTTGGTCATGCACAACTGCCCCAGCGCAGCCAGCACACCAATGGGCAGCAACCACAACACGCTGGGCCAAACCCATGGGCTGACGCCGGTGACCAGCATCAGCGCGGCGCCCACCACAGCGGTACCGATGGAGAAATAAAACACCGTGCGCGCTTCGGGTTCGTTGAGCCGCCCCAGCGCCGCGACCTGGATGTAGGCCAAAGCAGCGATCAGGCCCGAGAGCAGACCGACGATGCCGGCAAACAACTGGTCTTGTTCGATGGTGGGGCGCAGCAACAAGATGACACCGCCAAAACCGGCGATCACCGTCAGCACGATGGGCCCTTGCCGGGTCGCTTCTTGCAATTTGCCCATGACCAAGGTGCCACCCACCAGAAAAACCGCCACCCAGATGCCGCTCATGTAATTGAGCGTCATGGCGGTGGCCAGCGGCAAGTGGGCGATGGCATAAAACCAGGCGGCCAGTGACGTGACACCCACCACCGAACGCCAGACATGCATCATGGGAATCGACGTGCGCAAAGGGACACCTTGCATTTTGCAAAAGGTGGCCATGAACAACACGCCGATCAGACCCCTGAAAAAAACCAGCTCGGAAGTCTGAAAGTGGGCCGATGCGTATTTGATGCAAACCCCCATCAACGAGAAGAACAAGGATGCCAGGATCATCCAAGAGGCTTGCATCGT
>JBIKKE010000069.1:0-10874 GCA_044360575.1 Limnohabitans sp.
GTTTGTCGAGTTTTTGCACCGCATGCCTTTTTACGGTACGGCGATTGTGTGTTCAGACGATCCAGGCATTCAGTCCATCGTGGAGCGCATCGCTCGGCCCGTGACCACTTATGGCTTGCACGAAGGCGCGCAAGTGCGCGCCGTGAATGTTCGGGCCGACAACGGGCAAATGCACTTCACGGTGCAACGCCGCAACGGCGTCACCCTGCCTGACTTGCCCATCGTGTTGAATTTACCCGGTGAGCACAATGTGCTGAATGCCTTGGCGGCCATTTCGGTAGCGGTCGAATTGGGCGTGGACGATGCGGCTGTTCAACGGGCCTTGGCCCAATTCAAGGGCGTTGGACGCCGCTTTCAGCGTTATGGCGATGTGGCCACGGCCGATGGCACAGGCCGTTTCACGGTCATCGACGATTACGGTCACCACCCTGTGGAGATGGCAGCCACTTTGGCGGCAGCGCGTGGCGCGTTTCCAGGCCGCCGTTTGGTCTTGGCCTTCCAGCCGCACCGCTACAGCCGCACACGCGATTGCTTTGAAGACTTCGTCAAAGTCATCAGCCAAGGCTGCGACAGTGTGCTGTTGTCCGAGGTCTATGCCGCAGGTGAAGCCCCGATCGTGGCCGCAGATGGCCGCTCATTGGCGCGTGCCTTGCGGGTGGCGGGCAAGCTGGAGCCGGTGTTTGTGGATCAAATCGCCGATATGCCACGCATGGTGATGGACAACGCACGCGATGGCGACGTGCTCATTTGCATGGGGGCTGGCTCCATTGGTGCCACCCCAGCCCAAGTGGTGGCCTTGGCCGGTTCGGTGGCAACGCAGGAGGCGGCAGCATGAGCGGCTTGAGCCTTTCATCGACCGCGCAACTGGGCAAAGTGGCTGTCTTGATGGGCGGACGCTCTGCCGAGCGTGAGGTGTCCCTCATGTCGGGTCAGGGCGTGCTCAAGGCTTTGTTGGACAGCGGTGTCGATGCCCATGCCTTTGACCCCGCACAGCGCGACTTGATGACTTTGAAGCAGGAAGGGTTCGACCGCTGCTTCATTGCTTTGCATGGCCGCTTTGGCGAAGATGGCACCGTGCAAGGCGCCTTGGAATTGATGGGCATCCCCTATACAGGTTCTGGCGTCATGGCGTCCAGCATGGCCATGGACAAGGTCATGACCAAGCGTGTCTGGCAAGCCGAAGGTTTGCCCACACCGCGCCATGTGCTGGTGCATCCTGCTCAAATTGACAAACTGTCGGCCGATGAACTGATCGCTGTTTTGGGTTTGCCTTTGATCGTCAAGCCCGCGCGCGAAGGTTCATCGATCGGTGTGAGCAAGGTCACCCAAGCGGCCGATTTGCCCGCTGCATTGCGTGCAGCCGCTGCCTGCGACAGCGATATCTTGTGTGAGCAATGCATCGTGGGCGACGAGGTGACCTGCCCCGTGTTGGGTGATGGCAGCGATGCCCGAGCCCTGCCCATGATTCGGATCGTAGCGCCCGACGGCAACTACGACTACCAAAACAAATACTTCACAGACGACACGCAGTACTTGGTGCCCTGTGGATTGCCCGAATCAGAAATGGCGGCCATCGATGCCTTGGTCATCAAGGCCTACCAAGTTCTGGGGTGCAGGGGTTGGGGCCGCATCGACGTGATGATCGACGCGGCCACGCGTCAGCCGTACTTGCTTGAGATCAACACCTCGCCAGGCATGACGGGTCATTCGCTGGTGCCGATGTCGGCACGTGCAGCAGGCATGTCTTATGAGGCTTTGTGCTGCCATTTGTTGGCCCACGCCAGCCTCGATTACAAAGGGGCCGCGCAATGAGCAACAGCCTGCCTTTGCCCGCCGATGTTCGGCTCATGAATCTGGCAGCTGCGTTGCTGTTGCTGGTGTTCGTGGTGCTGGCTTTGGGGGGCGGGGCTTGGTGGGTGCTGCGCCATCCCGTATTTGCCATTCAATCAATCACTGTGCAGGGCGAGGTGGTTCGCAGTCATGCAGCGAGTTTTCGCAACCATGTGGTGCCGCAGTTGAGTGGCAATTTCTTCACCCTGAATTTGGCGCAAGCACAGCAGGCGTTTCAGTCGGTGCCCTGGGTACGCGAGGCGGTGGTACACCGCGTTTTCCCCGGACAACTGCGTTCGGTGGTGCTGGAGCATCAGCCTATGGCGACTTGGGGTGAAGAAGGCGGCAATTTCATGGTCAATGAACAGGGCCAAGTGTTTGAGGCGCCGGTGGAAGACGTGGACATTGAGAAGCTGCCGCGCATGCAAGGGCCTGAGGGCACATCCCAGTTGGTCACACGCATGTACAGGTTCATGACGCCGTTGTTTGAAACCCTCGACTTCAGACTTGAAAAAATCGAATTGACAGCCCGGGGCAGTTGGCGGGTGTGGACCGACAGCGGCGCACTCGTGGAGTTGGGCCGAGGTACGGAAAGCGAGCTGTTGCAACGGGTGGATTTGCTCTTGAAGACATTGCCCCAGGTCACGGGTCGGTACAACCGGACGCCGATGGCTTTGTTGGGCGCTGACCTCAGACACAAAGATGGTTATGCCTTGCGTTTGCGGGGTGTGAGCACGCTGGCTGAGAACGACAAAAACGGTCTTGATGGGTCAAGACGGTGACATTTAACGGAAACGGTGGTTGACATGGCAAAAGAGTACAAAGATCTGGTCATTGGCTTGGACATTGGCACCTCCAAGGTCATGGCGGTGGTGGCCGAGGTCATGCCCGATGGTCAACTCAAGATTGCAGGTCTTGGGATTGCACCCGGCAACGGCCTCAAGCGGGGCGTGGTGGTCAACATCGACGCCACAGTGCAAAGCATTCAGCAAGCCTTGAAAGAGGCCGAGTTGATGGCCGATTGCAAGATCACCCGGGTCAATTGCGGCATCACGGGCAGCCACATTCGCGGCATCAATTCGAGTGGCATGGTGGCCATCAAAGACAAGGAAGTGACCCAAGCCGACCTGGCCCGAGTGATGGAGACGGCGCGAGCCATCAACATCTCCAGCGATCAGCGCTTGCTGTTGGTAGCCCCCCAAGAATTCGTGATCGACGGGCAAGAAGTCAAAGAGCCGATTGGCATGAGTGGCATGCGCCTCGAAGCCAAAGTGCACATCGTGACCGGCGCCCAAAGTGCGGCAGAAAACATCATCAAGTGTGTTCGCCGCTGCGGCTTGGAAGTCGACCAACTGCTGCTCAACCCGCAATCGTCGAGCTTGGCCGTGTTGTCCGAAGACGAGCGTGAACTGGGCGTCGTGTGTGTGGACATTGGTGCAGGCACAACCGATGTAGCGATTTTCGCCAACGGATCCATTCGCCATACAGCGGTGATCCCGATCGCGGGCGACTTGATCACCAGCGACATTGCAATGGCTTTGCGTACCCCCACCAAGGATGCCGAAGACATCAAGGTTGAGAGCGGCTATGCCAAACAAATGTTGGCTGATCCGAATGCGCAGGTCGAGGTGCCAGGCTTGGGTGACCGGGGTCCTCGCATGCTCAGTCGCCAGGCATTGGCTGGCGTCATCGAACCACGCATCGAAGAAATTTTCTCGCTCGTGCACCAAGTGATCCGTGAATCGGGCTACGAAGAGGTCTTGTCTTCCGGCATCGTCTTGACCGGTGGGAGCGCGGTGATGCCCGGCATGATCGAGTTGGGCGAAGACATCTTCCTCAAACCCGTGCGCAGGGGTTTGCCCAAATACTCAGGTGGGTTGGCCGACATGGTGAGCCAGCCCCGAGCAGCCACAGTGATGGGCTTGCTCGAAGAGGCCCGATTGGCCCGTTTGCGTGGCTACAAGGTCACGCAAAAGAAAAGTTCTGTGAACAACGCTTTCGGGCGATTCAAAGACTTCATCGTGGGGACCTTCTGATGCGCTGGATCCTCGCATTCACGATTCGTGGCAGCCCTCTTTGGTCCAGGCCATGTCGATGTTGACAAGCCTTTGACCCCTCAAAAATTGATTTCAAAAAAACGTTTACAAATTCCGGCAACTGCAAATATTTAGGAGAGCACCATGACCATTGAAATGATCCAAACCGAAGAATTCAATCAAGGCACCCAGATCAAGGTGATCGGCGTGGGCGGAGGCGGCGGCAATGCTGTCGAACACATGATCGTGAGCGAAGTTCAAGGCGTTGAGTTCATTTGCGCCAACACCGACGCGCAAGCTCTGGCGCGCAGTGCTGCACACCGTTTTGTACAACTGGGTCAGACCGGCTTGGGCGCTGGCAGCAAGCCAGACAAAGGCCGTGAAGCTGCTGAGGCTGCTGAATCAGAAATCCGTGCTGCTATCGAAGGCGCGCACATGTTGTTCATCACCGCCGGCATGGGCGGCGGCACTGGCACAGGCGCAGCCCCCGTGATTGCCAAAATTGCCAAAGACATGGGCATTTTGACCGTGGGTGTCGTGACCAAGCCCTTCGACTTCGAAGGCAAGCGCCGCATGACCAATGCCGATGAAGGCATGCGCGAACTCGAAGCCAATGTGGATTCCTTGATCGTGGTGCTGAACGAAAAATTGCTGGAGTTGCCCGGCGGTGAAGACATGACGCAAGACGAGGCCTTCTCGCACGCCAACGACGTGCTGAAAAACGCTGTCGGCGGCATTGCGGAAATCATCAATGTGCCTGGCCATGTGAACGTCGACTTTGAAGACGTGCGCACCGTCATGGGCGAGCCTGGCAAAGCCATGATGGGCACTGCAGCGGCCAGCGGCCCTGACCGTGCCCGCATTGCGGCAGAGCAAGCCGTGGCCTGCCCCTTGTTGGAAGGTGTTGACCTGAAAGGTGCACGCGGCGTTTTGGTCTTGATCAGCGCAGCCAAAGGCTCTTTGAAGTTGTCCGAGTCCAAGCAAGCCATGAACACCATCCGCGACTGCGCTTCAGAAGAAGCCCACGTCATCTACGGTACTGCTTACGACGAAAGCTTGGGTGACCAGATCCGCGTGACCGTGGTTGCAACCGGTTTGGCCAAGGCAGGCGCTGTACGTCCGGAACTCAAGGTGCTGCGCACCGGTACCGACAACGTGCCGTTCATGATGGGCGGGCAAGATGCGGTGTCTGCGCCTTTGAACTCGGCCGCCAGCTTGGGCGCCAGTGGCATGAACACACCCGCCATCTGGCGCAGCAACCGCACCCATGCGGCTGCGCGAGTGGACGGTATGGCCAATGCCGGCATGGACGACATCGAGATCCCAGCCTTCTTGCGCAAGCAGGCCGACTGATCGGGACCAACGCCTTGGCAATACAGCCGTAAGGGTCAGAAGGGCAGCGATGCCCTTCTGGCCTTTAAAATTGGCCCATGCTTGCACAACGCACACTCAAAACCTTGACCCAAGCCGTCGGCGTGGGTTTGCACAGCGGCCAGCGGGTTGAACTGACCTTGCGCCCTGCTGCACCTGACACGGGTATCGTGTTTCGCCGGGTCGATCTGCCCGAGCCTGTGGACATCCCCGTCCGAGCTGAATCGGTCACTGACACCCGCCTGGCCTCAACCATTTCAGTGGGTCAAGCCAAGGTGTTCACAGTCGAGCACCTGATGTCGGCCTGCGCAGGGCTGGGCATCGACAACCTGTATGTCGACATCACGGCCGAAGAAGTCCCTATCCTTGATGGTTCGGCCTCATCGTTCGTTTTTTTGCTGCAAAGCGCAGGCATCGTTGAGCAAAACGCACCCAAGCGGTTTTTGCGAGTGCTCAAGACCGTGCAGGTCAGCGAGGGCGAGGGCGCCAACATCAAGTGGGCCAAATTAGAGCCCTATCACGGCTACAAGCTCAGCTTTGAGATCGACTTTCGGCACCCTGCGGTGGATTCGACCGGCCAACAGGTGGTGTTTGACATGTCGGAAGGTGTGTATTCGCGCGACATTGCCCGCGCCCGCACTTTTGGTTTCACCAAAGACGTGGAGATGATGCGCGCCAACGGCTTGGCACTGGGTGGCGGCTTGGACAACGCCATCGTCATGGACGACTACAAGGTTCTCAATGCCGATGGATTGCGTTATGACGACGAGTTCGTCAAGCACAAAATCCTGGACGCCATGGGCGATCTTTACATCGTGGGCAAGCCCTTGTTGGCCGCCTACAGCGCCTTCCGTTCGGGCCACGCCATGAACAACCTGTTGCTTCGCGAGTTGTTGTCGCAGCCTGATGCCTATGAGGTGGTGACTTTCGACAAAGCCAGCCAGGCCCCAAAAGGCTTTGCGGCCCTTCAACCAGCCTGGTGAACGTTTAAGCGGCGGTGGACTGCCCGCTTAAAAACTTTTCCGCTCAAGCACCTCCGCTCAAGCACCTACCCGCTCAAGCACTCGTTGCATCAGGTTTGTCGGGCTTTCTGGGGCCAAAGCACACAGGCAATCGAGGCGACCATCAAGGCCACTGCAGCCCAGTCTTGCCAGTGCAAGACCTCATCCAGCCAGACTGCACCACTGAACACGCCCAGAACGGGAATCAGCATCACACTCAGGGTAGACGCCACGGGCGGCAAACTGCGCGCCAGATAAAACCAGGCCGCATGTGCAAAGCCAAACACCAGCATCGCATTGAACACAATCGCAAACCAGTTGGATGGCGTGGGTGCTACCCATTGATCGGACTCAAACACCAAAGCCAACACCGTCATCACACCGGTGGTCATCAAAGTCATCCAAAAAGAAATGGCCAAAGTCGGCACGGGCATGCGGGTACGGCGCAGCATTTGCGTGCCCAGTGCCCAGGTACTTGCAGCCACCAAAGCCAACAACACACCGGTGGGCCTGCCACTGAGATTGGACAGTTCATGCCACAACAACAGCACCACGCCCAGGCTGGCTGCGGCCACACCTGCCCAAGAGCGTTTGGCCAGTTGGTCACCAAAAAACCAGGCGCCCAACAAGGCCGAAAACATGGGCATGGTGTAACCCAAAATTGCTGCCCGTCCGCTGGACAGCGACTGCACCGCGATGATGATCAAGGCATGCCAAAAGAACATGTTGAACACCGCCAGCACCAGCAGCTCACGCCAATGCGCACGGGGAATTCGAAACGGCACCTTCATGGCCACCAGTGCCAAGCCCAACACAGGCGTGCCCAGCCAAAGGCACAGGCTGCGAAACGTCAGTGGTGGAAAGCCGGTGACCCCCAACTTCATGATGGGCCAGTTGATGCCCCACACCAAAGTCAGCAAAACCAGCAGGGTCCATTGTGTGGAGGTCAATTTGTGCATGGGCCGCATCTTAGACGGCCCCGTGTCAATCCGCTGTCACCCAACCCGCTTCATGGCGCCCCCTTAAAATCAATGGCATGACCTTTTTAGACATGCTGCGCGCCGCTGAGCGCCAAAACGGCTCCATGCTCTGCGTGGGCCTGGACCCCGAACCCACCAAATTCCCGGACCGCTACAAAGGCGACGCCAACAAGATCTACGACTTCTGCGCCGCCATCGTGGACGCCACGGCCGATCTGGTCAGCAGCTTCAAGCCGCAAATTGCCTACTTTGCTGCCCACCGCGCCGAAGGCCAACTTGAACGCCTGATGGAACACATGCGCCGTGTGGCCCCCCAAGTGCCGATCATTCTGGACGCCAAGCGCGGCGACATTGGCAGCACGGCCGAGCAATATGCCAAAGAGGCTTTCGAGCGCTACGGCGCCGACGCCGTGACCCTGTCGCCCTTCATGGGCTGGGATTCGGTGGCACCGTACCTCAAGTTCGAAGGCAAAGGCGCATTCTTGTTGTGCCGTACCTCCAACCCCGGCGGTGACGACCTGCAAAACCAGCGCCTGGCCTCGGTCGAAGGCCAACCCCTTCTGTACGAGCATGTGGCCCGCCTGGCCCAAGGCCCCTGGAACCTGAACGGCCAACTCGGTTTGGTGGTCGGTGCAACCTATCCGGCAGAGATCGAACGCGTGAGAGAACTCGCCCCGACATTGCCCCTGCTGATTCCCGGTGTGGGCGCGCAAGGGGGTGACGCCGTGGCTACTGTCAAGGCCGGTTGGCGTGCCAACGCCGATGGTTCCAGCGCTGGCTCGGTCATCGTCAACTCATCGCGTGCCGTGCTTTATGCATCGAGTGGTGACGACTTTGCCGAGGCCGCTCGCAAGGTGGCCATGCAGACCCGCGACACGCTCGAAGCGGCCAAGGCTTGAAGGCCCTTAAGGCCCTGATGACCACCGCCGTCAAGCCAGCAACAGACGGCATGCATCGGATGGCCCTGCTGTCATTGCTGACCGCAGTCTTTCTCGGCTCTCTCGATCAGTCGGTGGCCAACACGGCCCTGCCTGCGATCGGTGCGGCCATGCAGCGCACGCCGGCCGAGTCGGTCTGGGTGGTCCATGCGTATCAGTTGGCCGTGGTGGCCGTGTTGTTGCCGCTGGCCGCGTTGGGGGACCGCTGGGGCGCACGCAAGGTGTTTTTGCTGGGCATGTTGCTGTTCAATCTGGCGGCGCTGGGCAGCGCCTGTGCCACCAGCTTGGAGTGGTTGGCTTTTTTCCGTGCCATTCAGGGTGTGGGTGCGGCAGGGGTCATGAGTGTCAACTTGGCCCTGATTCAGCGCATTTTCCCCCCTGAGAAATTGGGGCGCGGCGCGGGGCTCAACGCCCTGATTGTGGGTTTGGGCTTCAGCTTGGGCCCGACAGTGGCCTCGTTGTTGCTGGCCGTCTTGCCCTGGCCCTGGTTGTTTGGTTTGCAGGCCCCGTTGGGCCTGATGGCCTGGTTGCTGGCGCGGCGTTACCTGCCCCGCACGGAAGCTGCAAAGACCAACGAGCCCTATGACCGTGTGCTGGCGCTGCTGTCGGCTGTTTGCTTTGCGTCGCTGGTGTTCACGCTCAGTGCCATCGCGCAGCAAGAAGGTGTTGTCGTGGTAGTAGGCTCACTGTTGCTCATGTTGGGCAGCGGCTACTGCTTGTTGCGCCGCCAGCGAGGGCATGTGGCGCCTTTGCTGCCGATGGATTTGATGCGCAGGCCTTTGTTCAGCTTGTCGGTGTTCACCTCGTTCAGCTCTTTCACGACCCAGGGTTTGGCGTTCGTGGCTTTGCCTTTCTTTTTTCAACAGCAGCTGGGGCGACCCCCTTTGGAAACGGGGGTGCTCATGTCGGTTTGGGCACTGGTGGTGGCCTTGATGGCGCCCGTCGCAGGCACGCTGTCTGACCGATACCCACCCGCGATTCTGGGTGGTGTGGGCTTGAGCATTCTGAGCATGGGCATGGCCGGGCTGGGCGTGATGAGCGCTGATGTGTCGTTTGGCCTGATGGCGCTGTGCATGGCGCTGTGCGGTATGGGTTTTGGTTTGTTCCAGTCTCCGAATTTGCGCGCCATCATGACCAGTGCACCAGCACACCGCACCAGTGGCGCCAGCGGCATGGTGGCGATGGCTCGGCTGATCGGGCAGGCCAGCGGGGCGGCTTTGGTGGCCCTGTGTTTCAACTTGTTTGGGCCGCTGGGCGCAGGTCGGGCCATCCTATTGGGAGCCGTGACGGCAGGCCTGGGGGCGGCGCTGAGCTTGGCCCGACTGCGCGCTCGGTAAGGCGCTAGCCGGGGTGCTTACGCCTGCGCCGCCTGCTGCGCCTTGTAAACCAGCTTGCGCGCCATGCTCCAGCGGTGCACTTCGCTCGGGCCGTCGTACACCCGGAAGGCGCGCATGTCCAAGAAGATGCGCATGACCGGCGTTTCGGCCGTGACGCCCTGGCCACCCAGAATCTGCACGCAACGGTCCACCACGCGCCATTCGGCTTCGGAGCAGGCCACTTTGGCGCGGCTCGATTCAAAGCCGCCTTTGTGACCTTGGTCGAGCAACCAAGCCGTGTGCCAGATGTGCAGTCGGGCTGTCTGCAGGTCGATGTCGTTGTCGGCCAGCATGAAGCCCACGCCCTCGTGCTCGGCCAGTGGTTTGCCAAAAGCATGGCGTCGGCTGGCGTAGTCGAGCGCAATGTCGTGCGCGCGGCGGGCCTGCCCCAGCCAGCGCATGCAATGCGTCAGGCGTGCGGGGGCCAGCCGAATTTGGGCATAGCGAAAGCCTTGGCCCACTTCGCCCAGCACATCAGTGGCGGGTACGCGCAAGTTCTCAAAGTGCAGCACGCCGTGACCGCCCGTGAAGCAGTTGTCCATGGTATCCATGCTGCGTTCGTGCCGGATGCCTTCTTTGGCCATGTCGGTCAAGAACATGGTGGCGGTGCCGTCTTTCATGCGGGCCATGACGATGGCGTAGTCCGCCCCTTCGGCACCCGTGATGAACCATTTGACGCCGTTGATCACATAGTCATCGCCATCTTGCACAGCGGTGGTTTTGAGCATGGAGGGGTCAGCGCCCGCGCCGGGGTCGGGTTCGGTCATGGCAAAGCATGAGCGCGTAAGGCCCGCCACTTGGGGGCGCAGCCAGCGTTCTTTTTGCGCGGGCGTGGCCACCTCTTCCATCAGGTGGATATTGCCTTCGTCGGGCGCGTGGATGTTGAGTGCCGTGGGCCCCAAGTTGGAGTAACCGGCTTCTTCGAACACCACCGCTTTGGCGATGTGGCTCAGGCCCAGGCCGCCCATCTCAAGGGATGCATGGGGGGTGAGCAAGCCGGCTGCGCGAGCACGACCAACAAGTTCTTCACGCAGTTCTTTGGAGGGACCGTGTGGGCCGTGGCGTGGGTCGCTTTCAAGGGGAATGACTTGCTCGGCAATGAACTGCCGCGTGCGGTCACGCAGGGCCGCAATGTCGGGTGGGATGTCAAAGTTCATGGGCCCAAGGTCTTTAGAAAAATGGTGAATAAAACGCGCATGCAGGGATTGGAAGGCTTGGCGCCAGCTTGTACTGTCCGGCCTGTGACTTGCTGTCGCCCGAGTGTCTGAACCTGCCGCTGTGAGGGCCGTCTGTCATCTTCGGGGCATGCCTGAAATCAAGCGGGTGCTAGTCTGTCCGAAAT
>JBIKKE010000297.1:0-2961 GCA_044360575.1 Limnohabitans sp.
GCGCATCATGCAGAGCAGTTTCGCACCTTGGCACGCGATGTGGAGGGGGTGCTCACGGTGGAGCAAGTGGCCGATGACCTGAGCGCCTTGGCCGATGCGGTGTTACGCGTGACTGCCCGTTGGTGTTGGGATCGTCTCAAAAATCGTCACCGCGAAACGCCCGCAATTGCCATCATTGGTTATGGCAAGTTGGGGGGCAAGGAGCTGGGCTATGGCAGCGATTTGGACATTGTGTTTGTGTACGAAGACACCGATGAGCGGGCTCAAGAAATCTATGCCAACTATGTGCGAAAGCTCATCAATTGGATGACGGTCAAAACGGGCGAGGGTGATCTGTATGAGATCGACACGGCGCTGCGCCCCAATGGGAGTGCGGGCATGTTGGTCACGCAGTTTCAGGCCTATGCCGATTACCAGCAGCAGCGTGGCAGTAATACGGCCTGGACTTGGGAGCACCAAGCCATGACCCGTGCTCGCTTTGTCATGGGCTTGCCCAGTTTGTCGGCCCAGTTTGACCAAGTACGCCATTCGGTGATCGGCTCACCGCGCGATGCCCTCAGTTTGAAAGCAGAAATCGTGGCCATGCGTGAACGAGTTCGCCAAGGCCATCCGGTCAAGGCGGACCGATTTGACGTCAAGCACAGCCCTGGCGCCATGGTCGATGCCGAATTTGCCGTGCAATATCTGGTGTTGTTGCACACCAAACAGCATCCTGAGTTGGCTGACAACGTGGGCAATATCGCATTGCTGCAACGGGCTGAACAGGTTGGCTTGCTGCCTTCGGGCGTGGGTGAGTCGGCCGCTAACGCTTACCGTGAACTGCGCCGTGTTCAGCACCGTGCGCGTTTGAATGAAGAGCCCACCGATGTGCCCATGGCAACGTTGGCTGACCAGCGAGAGGCTGTATTGACCTTGTGGCGAACTGTGATGGAATGAACGTCTGAACTTTGCCTCGGTTTTAAAATGCCAACCCTTTAAGCCCTGAGCACCAAGCGCCAGGATGGCCATCAAGAGAAAATTCATGAAGAGAAACGATGTTGGAATTTGGGTCTTAGTGGGTGCTTTGGCAGCGGGATGGCCATTGGCAGGGCTTGCCCAAGACGCGCGACCTCAGGCGTTGGCAAAGCCTTCGTTGAGCGTCGTGGTGGTGACGCCACAAATGGGCACCATGCCCCAAAAAATCACAGCCAACGGCAACTTGGCTGCTTGGCAAGAAGCCATCATTGGAGCCGAGGCCAATGGCCTGAAGATCACCGAGGTGCGTGTGAATGTGGGCGACCGCGTGCAGCGTGGCGATGTCCTCGCTGTTTTGCAGGCCGACACATTGCGCGCTGAATTTGCGCAGGCTGATGCTGCTTTGGCCGAAGCCACGGCCAGCAGTCAGGAGGCCAAAGCCCAAGCCGAGCGAGCCCGCAGTTTGCAACAACAAGGATTTATCAGCAGTGCGCAACTGAGCCAAGCCTTGTCCGCGGAAGCTGCTTCGGTGGCCCGTGTGCAATCGGCGCGTGCCATGGTGCAGTTGCAAAGCGTGCGTTTGTCGCAAACCCAAGTGCTTGCACCCGATGCGGGCGTCATCTCGGCCCGCCAGGCCACGGTGGGCAGCGTGGTGGGTGCGGGCGTGGAGTTGTTTCGTCTGATTCGTCAAGGTCGCATCGAGTGGCGGGCCGAGGTCACCGCTGCTGAGATCGGTCGTATTCAGGTAGGAGCGCCCGTTCACATCAAGGCCGCCAGCGGTCAGGTGCTGCAAGGCAAGGTGCGCATGATCGCGCCTTCGGTTGACGCGCAAACTCGCAATGCGCTGGTGTATGTCGATTTGCCAGCACAGACCGGGAGTGCCCGAGCAGGCATGTACGCCCAAGGCGAGATCGTGCTGGGGCAAAATCAGGCCCTGACCGTGCCCCAAAACGCCGTGGTGGTGCGCGATGGGTTCAGCTATGTCTACACCGTTGGTGCCGATCAAAAGGTGAGTCAACTCAAGGTGCAAATCGGACGCCAAAGTGCAGACCGAGTTGAGGTGATGAGCGGTCTCAAAGCCGATGCCCGTGTTGTGGCCAGTGGCGGCGCGTTCTTGAACCACGGCGACACGGTGCGTGTGGTGGACGCACCCGCCGCCCAAGCGATCGCCAGCCAGCCCGCCAGCAAATAAAGGGACGTCATGCTCAACGTCTCTTCTTGGTCGATACGCAATCCGATTCCGGCCGTCATGCTCTTTGTGCTGCTGACGGTGGCAGGTTTCATTGCTTTTGGGTCAATGAAAGTACAAAACTTTCCAGACCTGGATGTGCCCACCATCACCGTGACCGCCAGTTTGCCTGGTGTTGCACCCACGCAGCTCGAAACCGATGTGGCACGCAAGCTCGAAAACGCGTTGGCCCCGCTGCAGGGTTTGAAGCACATCACCACCAAGGTGCAAGACGGCGTGGTGTCGATCACGGCCGAGTTCCGCATGGAAAAGCCCAGCCAAGAAGCGGTGGACGATGTGCGCTCGGCCATTCAGGGCGTGCGTGCCGATTTGCCAGGTGACCTGCGCGACCCTGTGGTGAAAAAGCTCAACCTGGCGGGCACGCCCGTGCTGGCCTACACCGTGCGCTCGGCGCGGATGGATGAGGAGGCCTTGTCCTGGCTGGTCGACAAAGACATCACCCGCAAGCTCTTGTCGCTGCGCGGTGTGGGTGCGGTCAACCGCGTGGGTGGCGTCAGCCGTGAGGTACGCGTGGCGCTGGATGTGAACCGTTTGCAGGCGCTGGGCATCACGGCGGCAGAGGTCTCGCGTCAGCTCAAGCAAGTGCAGCAAGAGGGTTCGGGCGGGCGCATGGATTTGGGCGTGGGCGAGCAGCCGGTGCGTACCTTGGCCACCGTGAAGACGGCGCAAGAGCTTGGCCAGATTGAGCTGGCCACATCGCGTGGCGGCCGTATCCGGTTGGACCAAGTGGCCACAGTGAGTGACACGCTGGCCAATCC
>JBIKKE010000060.1:0-11570 GCA_044360575.1 Limnohabitans sp.
ACACGGCTTTTTGTCCGGCGGCTTGGGCTGCGGGTGACAGATCAGACGTGTTGAGTGCAGCCAAGACAGAGACTGGAAACTCCATGCGTCCCATGAGTACTTGCTGACCAAGAACCTGCCAGCGGGCCGTGCTGGCCATCAATTGGCCTTGCAGCCACTGCATCTGCTCGGTCCCCAGTAATTGCCTGGTGGGTGAAGAAAACGCAGCCAAGGCTGTGTTGCGCGCTGTTGCACCGTTGGCTCCTGCCAAATCGGCGATGTCAATTTGCTCGTCGCGGCCAATCAGCCGCGTGTCCAGCATGTGCAAGCTGACCAATCCGCCAAAGTTGAAACTGCGGTAAATCTTGGATCTGTCAGACCCGGTGCGAATGGGCATCCACTCGTGGTAAGCCTGCAGGGCTGCGGCCTTGCGATCTGCCCATGCCCCCTCAGTGGCTGGGGTGTGGTTTTCTGCGCCGTCTTTGAAAGCATCGTTGGCGATTTCGTGGTCGTCCCAGATGGCGATCATGGGTTTGAGACCGTGCAAATTTTTGCTGTCGGGATCGCCCTTGTACTGCGCGTGACGCGCACGGTAGTCGGCCAGCGTGAGCAATTCGTTGGCAGGCAATGAGACCCTGCCCAATGTGGCAGCCGCCGATGAGGCATAACCATTGGCCGCGTATTCGTAGATGTAGTCGCCCAGGTGCAGGGCAAATTCGGCGTCGCTTTTGGCCACCTCGGCATACACATTGAAAAAGCCGGCAGGAAAGTTGGTGCAACTCATCACGGCCAACTTGAGACTGTCTGCCGTTTGCGGCAATGTGCGTGTGCGTCCCACGGGCGAGTGATTAGCGTCTTGGCTGAAACGGTAAAAGTAAGCGGTGCCTGCTTTGAGTCCGCTTGCGTCAACTTTGGCAGTGAAGCCAGTGGACGTTGTGGCAGTGGCCATGCCAGAACTGACCACTTGCGTGAAAGCTGCGTCTGTGGCCACTTGGTAAGTGAGGGCCACTGCAGCGTCACTGCTAGGGAATTTGGCGTGCGTCCAGAGGATCACTTTGTCAACCAACGGGTCACCGCTGGCTACACCAAAATTGAACTCGGCTTGCGCTGCGTCACCACCGCAGGCACTGAGCAAGGGTCCAGCCGACAGGGCCGCTGAAACGCTGGCAATTTTGACGACAAATTCGCGGCGAGAAGTGTTTGAGATCACATGGGCTCCAATTTAAAAAAACAGAATCTAAATTTGCTTTTTTCAAATGAAGGTGTTGTGAAAAATTGGTGAATTTCACGAATTTTTTTCAAATAAATGTCATAAATTTTTCTTTGATTTGTCACGGTGGGAGATTAAGTTCTATTCACCGTTTTAAATAAGGAGATACACATGAAATACTTGTTCAGTCGAAGATTGTTGGCATCGTCACTGGCCTCTGTGATGCTGCTGATCGGTTGTGGCGGCAACGACACCCAGGTGCCTGAAGCCGCTTTCACGATGCAGTTGCTGCACATCTCCGACGCCGACGGCTCGGACACCACGGCACTCAACAGCGTGGCCAACTTGTCGGGGTTGATCAACAAGTTTCGTGCGCAATACCCCCAGCAAACACTTACAGTGAGCTCGGGCGACAACTACATTCCGGGGCCGCGTTTGAATGCAGCCAATGACAGCAGCTTGAACGCCGCATTGGGTGTGGCCGATGTGGGGCGTGCTGACATTGCTTTCTTGAATGCGATGGGCGTGCAGGCTTCGGCCATCGGCAACCATGAACTGGATTTGGGCACCCGGCAATTCGCCGACATGATCCGGTCGAGTGGCGCCTGGTCGGGCGCACGCTTTCCCTATTTGGCTTACAACGTTGACTTTGCCGCCGACAGCGATGTGGCCAGTCTCAGGTTAGACAACGGAGGCAAGGCCTCTGAGCAATCGGGCAAATTGACCGGCTGGACAGTGGTGGACGTCGGTGGTCAAAAAATTGGCGTGATCGGCGCCAGTTCGCCAGTTTTTGCCAACATCACATCGCCTGGCAATTTGAAGTTCATGCCTGCTTTGACCAGCAGCGAGGTGGATGTGGCCGGCTTGGCAGCGGTCATCCAAAAAGGCGTGGACGAGATGACCGCAGCGGGCATCAACAAGGTGGTGTTGTTGGCCCACATGCAAACCTTGGCCATTGAAAAAGCCTTGGCCGAACGTTTGAAAAATGTGGACATCATCGTGGCCGGTGGCTCCAACACCTTGCTGTCTGATGCCAACGATGTGCTGCGCACCGGCGATAAATCGGCGGGTGAATACCCCTTTCAAACCAAAGACGCTGCGGGCCAACCCACCGTGGTGGTCAACGTGGACGCGGATTACAAATACCTCGGGCGTTTCATGGCCCCATTTGACGACAAGGGCGTGCTGATCACCCAGCGCTTTGACAACCAACTCTCAGGCGCCTGGGTGACCAGCGAAACCGACGACACTGCGGGCGGTGTCACCGTGTCTGGCTTGGTGACCCAAGTGCGAGATGCCATCAGGGCTGTGCTCAAGTCCAAAGATGGCAATGTGTTCGGTAAAACCGGTGAATTTCTGGAAGGCCGCCGCGCTTTTGTGCGTAACGAAGAGACCAACTTTGGCAACCTGTCGGCCGACGCTAACCTTTGGTATGCCCAACGCTTGGACCCTACTGTTCAAATTTCTCTGAAAAACGGTGGCGGCATCCGCTCGGAAATTGGTGAAGTTTTGGCGTTGGCGGGGTCCACTTCCAGCGCTGTTCTGACCGCGCCCAAAGCCAACGCCGAAGCCAAGCGCCAAGCCGGAGAGATCTCTCAATTGGCGATTGAAACGGCTTTGAAGTTCAACAACAAGCTCTGGGCCTTTGATGTCACGGCTGCGCAACTCAAGTCCTTGCTGGAGCACGGTGTGGCGGTTTTGGGCAGCCAGGGTCGTTTCCCTCAGGTTGGTGGCATGAGCTTCAGTTACGACCCAAGCCGCACAGCACAAGCATTGGATGCCAACTTTGCCGTCACCACGCCGGGTGAGCGCATCCGTTCGCTCAAGATCGGCAGCGATGTGGTGGTGCAAAACGGGGCCTTGGTGGGCAATGCCCAGCGCACCTTCCGCATGGTGACCTTGAACTTCTTGGCGGAAGGCACGAGCACGGCTGCGGGTGGTGGCGACGGTTACCCCTTCCCGGCCACTGCCGATTTTGTGAACCTGGTCAAGCTGGACACCACCATGACCGAAGCCACCGCGGGTGGCGCGGCCAGCACCAGCACCGCCACTTTGGGCAGTGAGCAAGATGCTTTCATGAAGTACATGAAGAGCCAGTTTGGCAGCACGCCCTTTGGTGTGAAAGACACGCCTGCGGCGCAAGACACACGCATCCAAAACCTGGGTTTGCGCTCAGACACGGTGTTGAACTGAAATTACAGGAGATGAACATGAATCTGAACTTGAAAAAAACCTTGGTCTACGGCGCATGCAGCTTGACCCTGCTGGCCGCTTTGGTGGCTTGCGGCGGCTCTGATGCCGTGGAGCAGACGCCCGTCGCTTTGGGCTTGGTCAAATTGGGTGGTTTTACTCACCAAGGGGGTGAAGGCTCGGCTGAAATCACCGCCTATGACTCGGCCAGCAAAAAGCTGTTTGTGGTCAATGGTGCGCTGGCCAGCCTGGATGTGCTGGACTTGACCAACCCGGCGCAGCCGACTTTGCTCAAAACTGTGACTATGGCCAGTTTGTGGGCCGGCGCAGGCGCTGCCAATGGCGTGGCGATTCACCAAGGCATGGTGGCTTTGGCTGTGCAGGCCTTGGACAAAACCCAACCCGGCCGTTTGATTGTTTTGCGTGCCTCCGATTACGCGGTGCTGGGCACGGCTGTGGTGGGCGCTTTGCCCGACATGGTGACGTTCACGCCAGATGGCAAAACCCTGTTGCTGGCCAATGAGGGTGAGCCTAATTCTTATGGCCTGCCTGACTCTGTCGACCCCGAGGGGTCCATCAGCGTGGTGGACGTCAGTGGTCTGAGTTTGACCAGCTCAAACGTGGTGTTGACCGCCAGAACAGCCGACTTCAAAGCCTTCAATACCCAAAAAGACGCCCTGATTGCCTCGGGTGTGCGGATTTTTGGGCCAGGGGCCACGGTCGCGCAAGACATGGAGCCCGAGTACATCACCGTGTCAGCGGACGGCAAAACAGCTTACGTCACTTTGCAGGAAAACAATGCCATGGCCATCGTGGACATTGCCACCGCCAAGGTGACCGCCATCAAGCCGTTTGGCTACAAAGACCACAGCTTGGCGGGCAATGGTCTGGACGCCAGCGACAGGGACAGCGCCATCAACATCAAGACTTGGCCGGTGCTGGGCATGTACTTGCCCGATGCGATCGCCAGTTACAGCGTGGGCGGGCAAACCTACTTGATCACCGCCAACGAAGGGGATGCGCGGGCCGATTGGCCGGGTTACAACGAAGAGTCTCGCGTCAAGGATCTGGCTTTGAGCCCCGCCTTGCTGCCTTTCAAACCCGATGCCCAGCTGGGCCGCCTGAATGTCACCACATCTCAGGGAGCCGTCAATGGCGTTTACGAAAAACTCTATGCCTACGGCACACGCTCGTTTTCCATCTGGAACGCGCAGGGTCAACAGGTCTTTGATTCCGGTGACCAGTTGGAGCAGCTGACCAAAGACTTGCCTCAAGCCAAGTTCAATGCCAGCCATTCTGGCAACGCGCAAGACGACCGCAGTGACAACAAAGGCCCAGAGCCGGAAGGCGTGATCGTGGCCCAGTTTGGCCAGAAACATTACGCGTTCATTGGCTTGGAGCGGGTAGGCGGGGTCATGGTCTATGACGTGAGCAACCCAACCCGCCCGGTTTATGAGACCTACATCAACACCCGCAACGGCGCCACGGGCGATCTGGGGCCAGAGGGGATGCACTTTGTACCGGCAGACAAGTCGCCCAATGGCAAGCCCTTGCTGGTGATTGGCAATGAGATCAGCGGAACGACCGCCGTTTATCAGATCAATCTGAAGTATTGAGTTCGGTACCTCAGTTTTTTAACTTTTGGACGGCGCGCTGCTTCAGCGCGCCGTTTTTTTAGGAATCATTAAATGATGGTGGGCGTTTTGTGTTTGACCGCCAAGGCCATGTACTTTTGACATTGGGGCAAACGGGGCGACGAAGCATGCGGCCAGAAGCGGCGTGCTCTGGTTTTGACGCAAATAAGCTCAATCCAAGGCTGCAAAGCTCAGGTTTTTGTCAGCAGGCCCTTCGAGTACCTGTTATTTGCCATTTAAATCAAGGTTTTTTGACACAAACTTGTCACAATTGGAAGCTAAAGTCAAACCAGTCTTCAGCCATCAGGTTGTTGACACTAATTCTTTTGAACCTGAAACAGGAGCTGAAATGCTGAAATTTAAATCACTGGTGGCCGCCATCGGTCTGAGCGCTGTGGCTGCCACCACATGGGCTGCTGACATCACCGGCGCTGGCGCGACATTCCCTTTCCCTATTTATGCCAAGTGGGCTGAAGCCTACAAAAAAGAAACTGGCGTGGGCTTGAACTACCAGTCGATTGGCTCTTCCGGCGGTATCCGTCAGATCCGCGCCAAGACCGTTGCTTTTGGTGCCACAGACGCGCCTGTCAGCGGTGCTGACCTGGACAAAGACGGCATGGTGCAGTTTCCCGCCATCATCGGCGGCACAGTACCCGTGTTCAACCTGGACGGTTTTGGCAAGGGCGACTTGCGCGTGACCGGCCCCGTGTTGGCCGAAATGTTCATGGGCAAGATCAGCAAGTGGAACGATCCCAAGCTGGCCGCCTTGAACCCTGGCAAGCGTCTGCCTGACACCACCATCACCGTGGTGCACCGCGCTGACGGCTCTGGCACCACCTTCAACTGGACCGATTACCTGGCTACCGTCAGCAAAGAGTGGTTGGACACCGTGGGCCGTGGTGCTGCGGTCAAGTGGCCAGCTCCTACATCCGTGGGTGGCAAGGGCAACGAAGGTGTGGCTGCCAACGTGTCGCGCACTAAGGGTTCGATTGGCTACGTGGAATACGCCTACGCCAAGAAAAACAACATTGCTGTGATGGCCATGCAAAACAAAGCAGGCAACTACGTGATGCCTGACGACGAAACCTTTGCTGCAGCAGCAGCTGGTGCCGACTGGTTCAGCGTTCCTGGTATGGGTCTGTCCATCGTGGACCAGCCTGGTGCCAAGTCCTACCCTGTGACCACGGCTTCTTTCATCTTGATGTACAAGACGCCTGCTGACAAAGCCCAGTCTGCTGAAGTGTTGAAGTTCTTTGACTGGTCTTTCAAGAACGGCAAACAAATGGCTCTGGAACTTGAATATGTGCCACTGCCAGATTCTTTGACCAATCAGATCCGCCAGCGTGTGTGGAACCAGATCAATACCAAGTGATGATTTGCGGGTTTGTTTGAACTGACCCTTGACCACCGACATTCTTTCGATTGTCGGTGGTTTGTTTTTCAAATCAGGTTCAATTTTTTTGTATGTCTGCCGATAAGACCATGAACACCACACAATCATCGACTGCCTCCGAAGCGCACAATGCCAATATGGCCGTTGTTGCCAAGCGACAGCGTTTACAGGACGTTGTTTTTCACCGGACCACCCAGTCGTTTTCGCTTTTGGTGTTGATCGCCTTGGTGGGCATCATCGTTTCTCTTTTTGTCAACGCTTGGCCCACATTCGCCAAATTTGGCGCGCACTTTTTGTGGTACGTCGAGTGGGACATCATCAACAAAGAATTTGGTGCCGCGATTTCAATCGTCGGCACTGTGCTGAGTGCCGGTTTGGCCATGCTCATAGCGGTGCCTTTGGCCTTTGGCATTGCGGTTTTTTTGACTGAAACCTGCCCGGTTTGGCTGCGTCGCCCACTGGGCACAGCCATCGAGTTGTTGGCGGCTGTGCCGTCCATCATTTACGGCATGTTCGGTTTGTTTGTGTTCGCGCCGGTGTACGCCGACTATTTGCAAGTGCCTTTGCAGTCGGTGTTGGGTGGCATGCCCATGGTGGGCTGGTTGTTTGGCGGTGCCACCAACGGCCTCGGCATTTTGGCCGCCGGCATCATCCTGGCTTTCATGGTGTTGCCTTTTGTGGCCGCCGTGATGCGCGATGTGTTTGAGATCACCCCCCCCATCTTGCGTGAATCGGCTTATGGCTTGGGTTGCACCACATGGGAGGTGGTGCGCAAGGTGGTGTTGCCCTACACCCAAACCGGTGTGATTGGCGGCGTGATGTTGGGCTTGGGCCGTGCCTTGGGCGAGACCATGGCCGTGACTTTTGTGATTGGCAACGCCAACCGCATGCCCACTTCATTGTTTTCTCCGGGCACTTCGATCGCCTCGGTGTTGGCCAACGAATTTGGCGAGGCGGAAGGCTTGCACTTCAACACCCTCTTCGCCCTGGGCTTCCTCTTGTTTTGCATCACGTTCGTGGTGCTGGCCATGGCCAAGTGGTTGATCATTCGCACCGAAAAAGCCAAAGGCAACTGATGCTTAACAACTTTTGCCTGGACCTCTTACCTTCACTGAATCGAGCCACACCATGCTGATGGAATCTTCTCCTCTTTACCGCAGCCGCAAGCGCACCAATTTGATTGGTTTGACCTTGTCCATGATCGCCATGAGCTTGGGGCTTGTCGCTTTGTTGTGGATCTTGTTTGTGCTGTTCTCCAATGGGTTGGCCGCACTTGAATTGACTTTGTTCACCAACGACACCCCTGCACCGGGCTCTGAAGGCGGTGGCTTGCGCAACGCCATTGTGGGCAGTTTGATGATCGTCGGCTTGGCGGTGGTTGTGTCCACACCCATCGGTATTTTGGCGGGCATTTACCTGACCGAATACGGCGATACCAGCAAGACAGCCGAGTTCACCCGCTTTGTGACCGACATCATGTTGTCGGCCCCATCGATCGTTTTGGGCTTGTTCGTTTACGCCATCGCAGTAGCCACTGTGGGTAATTTTTCGGGTTACGCCGGCAGTCTCGCCCTGTCCTTGATCGCGATCCCGGTGGTCATGCGCACCACCGAGAACATGCTGCGCTTGGTGCCAGGCAGCTTGCGCGAGGCCGCTTTTGCTTTGGGCGCGCCGCGTTGGAAGGTCTCCACCTTGGTGACCTTGCGTGCAGCCAAAAGCGGTGTGATCACCGGTTTGTTGTTGGCTTTGGCCCGCATCAGCGGCGAAACCGCACCATTGTTGTTCACCGCGCTCAACAACCAGTTTTACAGCACCAACATGGGCGCGCCCATGGCCAACTTGCCGGTGGTGATCTTCCAATTCGCCATGAGCCCCTATGAAAACTGGATCCAACTGGCTTGGGGGGGCGCTTTGCTCATCACCCTGACCGTGCTGGCCCTGAACATCATGGCCCGCGTTTTCTTCCGCGAAAAAGTCAAAGTTTGATCGAAAGACAAGGTTTCAATATGCCCAATACCACTCAAACACCTCTTAAAAACGCGATTGAAATTCGCAATCTGAGTTTTTTCTACGGCACCTTCAAGGGCCTGAAAGACGTCAACCTCAACATCGCCGAGAACAAAGTGACCGCCTTCATCGGTCCTTCGGGTTGCGGCAAATCGACCTTGCTGCGCACGCTCAACCGCATGTACAGCTTGTACCCAGGCCAGCGTGCAGAGGGCGAAATCAACCTGTATGGCACCAACATCTTGGACAAAAAACAAGATTTGAACCTGTTGCGTGCGCAAGTCGGCATGGTGTTCCAAAAGCCAACACCATTCCCCATGTCCATTTACGACAACATCGCGTTTGGTGTTCGCTTGTATGAAAACCTGAGCCGCTCGGACATGGATGACCGTGTCGAGTGGGCTTTGTCCAAGGCCGCCATCTGGAACGAAGTCAAAGACAAACTTAGCCAAAGTGGCTTGTCTTTGTCCGGTGGCCAGCAACAGCGCTTGTGCATTGCACGTTCTGTCGCGGTGAAGCCCAAAGTCATTTTGCTGGACGAGCCCACATCGGCGCTGGACCCGATTTCAACCGCTAAAGTCGAAGAATTGGTCAGTGAGCTGAAAAAAGACTACACCGTGGCCATCGTGACCCATAACATGCAACAGGCAGCGCGGGTGTCTGACTTCACCGCTTACATGTATTTGGGTGAGTTGGTGGAGTTTGGTGTGACCGAACAGATTTTCATGAAGCCAGTCAAGCAAGAGACCGAAGACTACATCACTGGCCGATTCGGCTGATCAGGAGAGACACATGGACAAGCACATTTCTAGCCAATTCGACGCCGAACTCACAAGCGTTTCATCTCGCGTTCTCGAGCTCGGCGGTTTGGTCGAGTCTCAGACTCGCCATGCTGTTTATGCTTTGGCGCAGTTCAGTTCTGAAGTAGCCGATCAGGTGGTGGCCACCGAAAAGCAAGTCAATTCATTAGAAGTTGAAATCGACGCTGAGCTGGCATCCATCATTGCCCGCCGACAGCCAACAGCGCGCGACTTGCGGTTGTTGATGGCGATCTCCAAGATCACCGGTAACCTGGAGCGTGCCGGTGACGAGGCCGAACGCATTGCCCGCATGGTCAAGTTGATCTTGGAGCAAGGCAGCCCTCGCAATCTGCCGGCTTCTGAACTGCGCGTTGCGGCAGACTTGGCCACCGGGTTGCTCCGCAAAGCGCTGGATGCCTTTGCCCGCCTGGACGTGAACACAGCGCTGGTCATTTTGAAAGAAGACGATCTGATCGATGCCGAGTTCAACGGCTTTGTGCGCAAACTCGTGACCTACATGATGGAAGACCCACGCACCATTTCGGCCAGCCTCGATTTGTTGTTTGTGGCCAAAGCCATTGAGCGCATCGGTGACCATGCCAAAAACATTGCCGAATTCGTGATCTACGTTGTCAAGGGCGCTGATGTACGCCACACGGCCCTGACAGAAATTGAAAAAGCGGTTCAATGAGAACACTACCCCGTATCCTGATCGTTGAGGACGAGCCCGCCATTGCGGAGCTGATTGCCGTCAACTTGAAGCACAACGGTTTCCAGCCCATTTGGGCTCTTGATGCGGAAACCGCACAACGTGAGTTGAACGAAATTTTGCCCGATGTCATCTTGCTGGACTGGATGTTGCCCGGCGAAAGTGGCCTGGCTTTGGCGCGTCGGTGGCGCGCTTCGGCGCGGACCAAAACTGTCCCAATTTTGATGTTGACGGCGCGAGGTGACGAGGCCGATCGCGTAGCGGGGCTGGATGCAGGTGCCGACGATTACATTGTCAAACCTTTTTCGCCGCGCGAATTGTTGGCCCGCATTCGGGCGGTTTTGCGTCGCCGTGTGCCAGAGGCAACCGGTGGCTTGGTGAAAATGGGCGACTTGCAGTTGGACGCTGATACCCACCGTGTCAGTCTTGCTGACAGGCCCTTAAAGATCGGGCCAACCGAGTTCAAGCTCTTGCACTTTTTCATGCACCATCCCGAGCGTGTACACAGCCGTGGTGCTTTGCTCGACAAGGTTTGGGGCGACCATGTGTACATCGAAGAGCGCACGGTGGACGTCCATGTCAAACGCTTGCGTGAATCGTTGAGTGATGCAGGCAGCATGATTGAAACTGTGCGAGGCGCTGGTTACCGCTTTACCACAAATCCCTCCGTTTGAAGTTGGGTTGCGCATGGTTTTTGCGATCATTGAATTGCTGTTTATCGTTTTATTGGCAGGCATGCCTGGATGGTTTTTGGGCGGTGAGTTAGGGGCTTGTTTGGCTGCTTTGGTGGCTGTTAGTGCATACGCTCTGAACTTTTCCTGGAAGGTTCATCGCTTCGACCGTTGGCTTGGCGCGCCCAGCTTGAGATTGGATCCACCCTGGCAAGGGGTATGGCGAGACATGGCTTTGCGCATTCAGCGGATGCTGCGTCAGCAAGAAAAATTGGTGTCGATTCATGAAAAAAGGCTGCAAGATTTTTTGTCTGCGATTCAGGCCTCCCCGAATGGCGTGATCTTGTTGGACGAGGAAGCCCGCATTGAATGGTGCAATGAAACGGCAGCTTCACACTTGGGACTGGATTCCCTCAAAGACCGGATGCAACACGTTGTACATTTGGTTCGAGATCCTGTATTTGCACGTTATTTTGCTCAGTCTGTTCATGGTTCTGAGGTGGTCATTGAAGGGCGTGGGAGCTCTTTGGTGAATGCCCAAAAGTTGTCGGTTCATTTGCATGCCTACGGCGAAGGACGAATGCTTTTGCTCACGCGTGACATCACAGCTGTGGCCCAGGCCGATGCCATGCGTCGTGATTTTGTGGCCAATGTGTCCCATGAGATTCGAACACCTTTGACGGTATTGAGTGGGTTCATTGAAACCCTGCAATCTCTGCCACTGGACAGGCAGGAAACTCAAAGCTATTTGCAGCACATGTCAGTCCAGTCAGACCGCATGCAGTCGCTGGTGGCTGATTTGTTGACTTTGTCCCAGCTTGAAGGCAGCCAGCCACCCGGTGTGCAAGAAGCGGTATCTTTGCCCGATTTGGTGACACAAGTGATGTCAGATGCGCAAGCACTGTCTGAATTGCTTGCAAACCGCCATCAAGGTCGCAAGCACTCTTTGGTTTTTGATCGTGTTCCTTCGGTCAATT
>JBIKKE010000018.1:0-21308 GCA_044360575.1 Limnohabitans sp.
AATTGGTTGGGAGCCAAATCCGAATTGATGAGTGCCGTCTCCAACTTGGTCAACAATGCCGTGCGATACACGCCTTTGGGCGGCTTAGTGCATGTGACTTTTCAACAAACCAGCGATGATTTGATTTTGTCTGTCAAGGACACCGGGCCGGGTATCGCACCAGAGCATCTGCCACGCCTGTCTGAACGTTTTTACCGGATTGATCGCAGCCGATCGCGTGAGACGGGTGGTACGGGTTTGGGTTTGGCCATCACCAAACATGTCATGCAACGCCATGGTGGTGAATTGCGGATTGAGAGCGAATTGGGCAAGGGATCCACATTCATGTTGTTGATGCCATTGAGCCGAGTGACATCTCAAATGCATTGATATCAGAAGCGGACGACATGGAGATCCACCTCTGAATTCATAAAATTGTCATGAACAGCGCGCACGATGCTTATTTTTAACTGGAGCAGTGCCATGCGAATGTCAGTTGTGAATTGGATGATGGGTTTTGTGGCTGTGTTGTCATTGCCGACTTTGGCGATGGATCCTCGTTTCAAAGATGCCAATGGCGATATGGTGGCCGATGCGCCCACTGACCCTAAGCAGTGGATCGACCCAGCCACTTTGGTGTTTGCTTACACCCCTGTCGAAGATCCTGCCGTTTACGCGCCAGTTTGGGCACCCTTTTTGGACCACTTGTCCAAAGTCACGGGCAAACGTGTTCAGTTCTTCCCGGTTCAAAGTAACGCTGCTCAACTTGAAGCCATGCGCGCTGGCCGCTTGCATGTTTCAGGTTTCAATACAGGCTCTAATCCGATCGCTGTAAATTGTGCTGGCTTTGTTCCATTTGCCATGATGGCCTCCAAAGACAACCGCTTTGGTTACGAGATGGAGTTCATCACTTTTCCTGGCAGTGGCATCGAGAAAATCGAGGACATCAAGGGCAAGCGCATGGCCTTCACGGCCGAAACCTCCAACTCGGGGTACAAAGCGCCCTCGGCTTTGATGCGCCAGCAGTTCAAGATGGAAGCGGGCAAGGACTTCACACCCGTGTTCAGCGGCAAGCACGACAACTCCATTCTGGGTGTGGCCAACAAGGACTACCCCGCAGCAGCGATTGCCAACTCAGTCAAGTCACGCATGGAAGCCCGTGGCGTGGTCAAGCCGGAGCAGACCAAGGTGATCTACAAATCGGCCTCCTTCCCCACCACGGGTTATGGTTATGTTTACAACCTCAAGCCCGAGCTGGCTGAGAAGATCAAACAGGCCTTCTTCAGCTTCAACTGGGAAGGTACGACCTTGGCGGCTGAATTCAACAAAGCTCAGCCACCCCAGGAGAAGTTTATGCCCATCACCTACAAACAGCATTGGGCTGTGGTGCGTGAAATCGACCAAGCCATGAATGTCAGCTACACCTGCAAATAAGGCGCAAGCATGCTGGTGTTGCAACAATTGGAGAAACGTTACCCCACTGGTGACTTGGCGCTCAAAGGCGTGAGTTTGTCCGTGGGTTCGGGCGAAATTTTGGGTCTGATTGGGCCTTCGGGTGCTGGCAAATCCACCCTGATTCGCTGCGTCAACCGATTGGTGCAACCCAGTGCTGGGCGTGTTGAGCTGGATGGGCAAGACTTGGGGGCCTTGGGCTCGTCTGGCCTGCGTCAGGCGCGTCGGCACATCGGTATGATTTTTCAGGAATACGCCTTGGTCGAGCGTTTGACCGTGATGGAAAACCTGTTGTCGGGCCGTCTAGGTTACACCGGGTTTTGGGCCAGTTGGTTTCGCCGCTTTGAAGCCCAAGACATTGAGCAAGCCTATGCGCTGCTCGAGCGCGTTGGCCTGGGCGGCATGGAGAACAAGCGCGCCGATGCGCTGTCGGGCGGGCAACGCCAACGCGTAGGCATTGCCCGCGCTTTGATGCAAAGCCCCAAGTTGCTGTTGGTGGACGAACCCACCGCCAGCCTGGACCCCAAAACATCGCGCCAAATCATGCGTTTGATTTTGGAGCTGTGCAAAGAGCGCGGACTGGCCGCGATCGTCAACATCCACGATGTGGTGTTGGCCACCGAATTTTTGCCACGCATCGTGGGTTTGCGCGGGGGCAGCGTGGTGTTTGATGGACCCGCCTCGCAAGTTGACCGTGACGTGCTGACGCGCATTTATGGCGATGAAGACTGGACCGCCATCACCCAGCGCATGCAAGCTGCGGCCGATGCGGCCCAGGACCGTGCCGAAAACAACCTGGCCCTGACCGCCGCATGAGCGCTGAGACACCGTCGCTGGGTGCACGCCCCATGCGCACCTGGACGCCTCCCCCCTTCATTGCCAGTGCGCTCACACGGTGGGCGCTTTACATCGGTGCGTTGATTTACCTGGTGCTGGCCATCGGTTCGGTTGAGGTCAATTGGGCCCGCATGGTGCTGGGTCTTGAACGCGGCTGGGCCTTTGTGCAAGGCTTCATGTACCCCGACTTTTCCAGCCGCTGGGGTGACATCGTCTTGGGCTTTCAGGAAAGCCTGACCATGACCGTTACGTCCACCGCCTTGGGTGTGTTCTTGTCGATCCCTGTGGCGGTCGGGGCTTCGCGCAATTTAGCGCCCGCTTGGATCTATCTGGCGTGCCGCGCCTTCATTGCTGCAACGCGCACCTTGAACGAAATCATCGTGGCGATCTTTTTGGTGGCCATGTTCGGCTTTGGCCCTTTCGCGGGTTTCTTGACTTTGACCTTTGCCACCATTGGTTTCATGGCCAAGCTCATGGCCGAAGACATTGAAGAGATCCAAGCCTCTCAACTCGAAGCCTTGCGGGCCACGGGCGCGGGCTATGTGCAGGTGTTGGACTTTGCGGTGTTGTCGCAAGTCATGCCCCGTTTGATGGGTTTGTCCTTGTACCGGCTGGACATCAATTTCCGCGAGTCAGCGGTGATTGGCATCGTAGGGGCCGGTGGCATCGGCGCCACCCTCAACACGGCCATGGACCGCTATGAATTTGATTCTGCAGCCGCGATTTTGTGGGTCATCATCGTCATCGTCATGTTCGCCGAATACGCCTCTGGTCGTCTCAGAAAGTTCATCCAATGAGCACGTCCTCCAGCCTCCAACATTGGCGCAAGCGTTCACCCCGATCGGAGTTGGGGGTGTTCATGCTGTGGGTCTTGGCCTTGGCCTTTGTGAGTTGGACCTTCCAGGTCATGACCCAAGACACCATTTGGTCTTTTGTGACAGATGCACCCGCTCAGTTCAAAGACATTGGCTCGCGCATGATGCCCCCCGCATGGTCATCGGTACGTGAGTTGTGGTGGCCCTTGTGGGAGACCATCAACATCGCGACCTTGGGCACCTTGTTGGGTTTGGTGATGGCCGTGCCCATCGCCTTTTTGGCCGCAAGCAACACCACGCCCAGTGCCGCCTTCATTCGCCCGGTGGCCTTGTTTGTGATCGTGGCCTCGCGCTCCATCAACTCGCTCATTTGGGCCTTGTTGTTGGTGGCGATTTTGGGGCCCGGCGTGTTGGCCGGTATCTTGGCTATTGCCCTGCGCTCCATTGGTTTCATTGGCAAATTGCTGTACGAGGCCATCGAAGAAATCGATGCCGATCAAGTGGAGGCCATTGAGGCGACGGGGGCATCCAGTGCGCAGACCATGGCGTGGGGTGTGGTACCGCAAGTGGCCCCCACGTTGGCGGGCATCAGCGTGTTCCGCTGGGACATCAACATCCGCGAATCCACCGTGCTGGGCTTGGTGGGTGCGGGTGGCATTGGCGTGAAGCTCGAAGGCGCGTTGGCCACTTTGGCTTGGCCCAAGGTGACCATGCTGCTGATTTTGATCTTGGTCACGGTGGTGTTCAGCGAGTGGATTTCTGCAAAGTGCAGAAAAGCCTTGATTTAATTTGTGGGCTGTCATAAAAAACAGACGATACGCTGCCGTCGCATTTTCTTCATCAATTTGACACCACATCGTCACGTAACTCACGAATGATGACTCCATTCATTGGAGAACAATCATGCGAATCACAGTCATCGGATCGGGTTACGTGGGCTTGGTCACAGGCGCTTGTCTTGCTGATTTGGGTTTCAAAGTCTTGTGCATGGACAAGGATGAAGAAAAGATCAAACTCTTGCGAGATGGCGAAGTTCCGATCTACGAGCCTGGCTTGAAAGACCTGCTCCAGCGCAACAGGGCAGATGGCCGCATTCGATTCACCCACAATGCATGTGAGGCCATTGAGCATGGCGACATTATTTTCATTGCGGTTGGAACACCCGCGACGGAAGACGGCTCGGCTGACTTGGGCCATGTGTTGTCGGTGGCCAGCACCATTGGTCGCTACATCAAGGGCTTCAAGTTGGTGGTCAACAAGTCAACGGTTCCTGTGGGAACGGCAGACAAGGTTCGTGCAGCAATCTCTCACGAATTGACCCACCGCGGCATGTCGATGGACCTGTTCGATGTCATTTCTAACCCGGAATTCCTCAAAGAAGGTGCGGCCATCGATGACTTCATGCGCCCAGACCGGATCGTTGTGGGCCTTAACGACGGCCCACACAAGGCACGCAGCCAGCGCATGATGGGCGATCTGTATGCCAGTTTCAACCGTCACCATGCCCGCACAGTTTGGATGGATGTGCGCAGTGCCGAATTGACCAAATACGCAGCCAATGCGATGTTGGCTGCCAGGATTTCATTCATGAATGAAATCGCCAATTTGGCCGACGCTTTGGATGCCGATGTTGACCATGTTCGCCGTGGCATTGGTGCTGATACCCGCATCGGTCACAGCTTTTTGTACGCAGGCTGTGGTTACGGTGGCAGTTGCTTTCCAAAAGATACACAAGCCTTGGTGAGCACGGCCAAGGCCTATGGTCACAAGATGGCTGTGGTTTCTGCAACCGAGTGGGTCAATGAGCGACAAAAGACGGTTTTGGTAGACCGCTTGGTCCAGCGCATCGGCATGGATCTGAGTGGCCGCAAAATTGCCATTTGGGGCTTGGCTTTCAAACCCAACACGGACGATATGCGCGAGGCACCCAGCCGCATGGTGATTCGTCAACTTTTGGAGCTTGGCGCTGAAGTGTGTGCTTTCGATCCGATTGCGGGCGAGCATGCCCTGTTGGCCTTGCAGCAAGACTTGGGTTCGGATAACGCAATCTTGGAAAACTTTTCACTGGCCCCCACCGACATGCAGGCGCTGGAGGGTGCAGATGCTTTGATGGTGTTGACTGAATGGAAAAACTTTCACAACCCGGACTTTGCTGCGATGAAAGCGGTGATGAACAAACCCTTCATCTTGGATGGAAGAAATCTCTACAACCCTGAGGCCTTGAGCGAATTGGGCATTGCCTACCAAGGTGTGGGTCGCCGAAATGATTTGGCGCAATGGTTGGATTTTGCGTCAGACATTGAAACGCACACACCGGGTATCGCTGTGAATGCCTAAAGGTTTTTATTGGCTGATCCTGGCCCAGTTTTTCTGTGGATTGGCCGACAACGCACTGCTGGTGCTGGGTGTATATTTTTTACAAGAGCAGGCTTACCCCGGTTATTGGGCGCCTTTGCTCAAGTTTGCTTTCACTTTGTCGTATGTTTTGATGGCCAGTTGGGTGGGCCCTTTGGCCGATGGCTTTTCAAAGCGAGACGTCATGTCGGTGATGAACTTGCTCAAGATCTTGGCTGTTTTGAGTTTGTTGATGGGTATGCATCCTTTGTTGGCCTTTGCGCTGACTGGATTGGCCGCTTCAGTTTACGCGCCCGCAAAGTATGGTCTGGTCATCGAAACCGTGCCTTCATCGCGGCTGGTTCAGGCCAACGCCTGGGTCGAAGTCACCATGGTGGTGTCCATTCTGTGCGGCGTTGTTTTAGGTGGTTGGTTGATGGGCTTGGGTGGCGCTGATCCGGGCTTGATGGATCTCTTGGGCGTTCAAGACAGACCTTCATGGTGGGTGCAAACCGATTTGGTTTTAGGCTTGGCCGTCGTTGTTCTGTTGTATGGATTGTCTGCACTCGGCAATCTAGGGATTCTGGCCACGAAGCCCAAGGTTCATCATGCTTTGGCTTGGCGTGATGTCCGATGGCTTCCATTTTGGAGAAATAACCGACAACTGTGGGCTGATACTTTAGGTGGGGTGTCTTTGCGTGTGACCACTCTGAGTTGGGGTGTTGGGGCGGTGCTGCAATTTGTCGTTTTGGTCTGGGCGCAAACGCATGGTGGCTTGAATTTACAGCAAGGTGCGTATCTTCAGGGGGTGGTGGCCTTGGGAGTGATAGGGGGTGCCATCATGGCTGCATTGAAGCGGGAGGCTTTCAAGTCACGCCAATCCTTGCGCTGGGCTTTGGTTTTGGCAGTGTTGATGCCGTGCTTGGCATTCATCCGGGATGTGTGGGTGGTGATTCCTGTTTTGGTCCTGGCGGGATGGTCGGGCGGCATGCTGTTAATTCCAATGAATGCGGTGTTGCAAAGACGTGGAAAAAAATGCATGTCGGCTGGCCGATCCATTGCTGTGCAAGGCTTCAATGAAAATTTGAGTGTGCTGATGATGCTGGCTGCATACAGCTTGATGCTGTCTTGGGAGTGGTCGTTGTTGACCACCATGGTGCTGATGAGCCTACCCTTGTGGATGGCCGCAGCGCCCTGGCTGATGTCTTTGCGACGACCCGCCTCAACTGCGTGAATAGGTGGACAGCACTTGGCGGAAAAGATGCTCCACTTGCAAGGCAATCTCGTTCCATTCCCACTTGAGGACACTGGTGTGAGCGTTTTTTCGAGTGTCTTTTAAATTTTGAATGTGCTGAACGATGTCCAACGCGCGCAAGACATAAAGCTGCGCGTCTTCATTTTGTACCAACCAACCGTTGCGGCCGTGTTCTATGACCTCTTTGGCGGCAGCACAGTCAAATGCCAGCACAGGTGTGCCACTGGCCAAGGCTTCCAGCGTGACGTTGCCAAATGTTTCCGTCAGGCTGGTGAAAAGGAATAGGTCAGCACTGGCATACGCGACAGACAGTTGCGGCTGTGTTGACATGCCCATGAAGATCGCGTCTGGACATTCGGCTTGAAGTTTTTGACGGTAAGGGCCATCACCGCAAAAAACCAGTTTGACTTTTTGGTTGTTTTGTAAAAGTGCTTTGTAGGTCTTGATGGTCAGGTCCAGATTTTTTTCTGCGGCCAGCCGTCCAACTGACAACAAAACCACGGTGTCATCATCGGCTTGCCACTGCCGACGTAAATCGGGGCTGCGTTTTTCTGGGTGAAACAAAGTGGTGTTGACACCTCGGCCTACGGTGTGCAGATTGTCGAATCCCAATTGGTGAAGTTGTTCACGCATCGCCTGTGTTGGGACCATCGTGCAGTGCGTGCGGTTATGAAATTTACGCAGGTAGGCCACGATTGGCTTTTGAAGCCAGCCTACGCCATAGTGCTTGCTGTAGCTTTGAAAGTTGGTTCTGAAATCTGATGTAACCGGTAGGCGCAATACCTTGGCCGCTTGCAAGGCTGACCAACCCAAAGGGCCCTCCGTGGCGATGTGAACAATGTCTGGCCGCTTTTGTGTCCATGCATGAATGAGTGATTTTTTGCTTGGAAACCCCAGTTTGAGTTCAGGGTAGCGTGGAATAGGCATGCCTTTGAGTAAGAGTTCGGTCCAGCCCTCTCGGCTCGATCCGGTCTCGCTGGGTGTTTGCCTGGGACGAATGAGCTGAATAGTGTGTTGTCGCAAGCTCAACTCTTGCACCAATCGCGAGAGCGTGAGGGCTACACCATTGACCTCTGGTGGCCAGGTTTCTGTGACCACTGCGATGCGCAAGCTGGGATTTGGCGGCTCAATGTTTTCAACCAAGTAGGGGTCATGATTTGATTCGTACATCCCCTGATATTGGGTGATGCATTTAACAATTTGATGACAAGAAGGGTGTCATTGATTTTTAACACTCAGCGATCATCATTCAGTCACATTCATCAAGAGGGGTTCGTGTGAAAGAATTTTTGGAATCATTGCGTGTTCAACGTTGGGACGACCACCGCTATTACCACCATTGCCGGATCAACCAGTCTTTGCACCTGCTCAGTGCGACGGCCTTTGTGGTGGCTTATGGGTTGATGTTTATTGATCCAGCCATAGCGGCTTTATTGGCTTGGATGGTGTCAATGACATCACGCCAAGCAGGTCATTTTTTCTTTGAACCCTTGGGCTATGACCATGTGAACGAGGCGACCAACGAGTTCAAAGAAGAAATCAAGGTGGGCTACAACCTGCGCCGTAAAGTTGTGCTCTTGAGTGTTTGGGCATTGTTGCCCTTGGCCATATTCATGAATCCAGGCTTCATGGGTTTGTTGCCAGTGCATGAGACTTTGTTTGAGTTCATGCGTGCGGTGGGTTTCGCTTGGCTTTATTTGGGGATCGGTGCTTTGTTGTTCCGCACCGTGCATTTGTTCTTTTTGCACGATTTTCAGACAGGCTTGGTGTGGATGACCAAAATTTTGACCGATCCTTTTCACGATATTTATCTGTACCACAAAGCACCTTTGCAACTTTTGCGCGGTGAGCGTTTTGCTGACAGAGATTTCCACCTGAGCCGTTGAGTGATTGTTCGACGCTCAACCTTCAACGGTTGAGCGTCGAAGATGGGTCAACGAAACAATGTTTCTTTGAGGATGCTGCGGCGAATAGATTGATTGGTGATGGTGGGTGCATACCACCACCATCCATCACGCTGCATTTCCAGACCAGCCTGCACAAACTTTTGCATGACAGCGTCAAAGTCTTCATCGCTGTAGTTGAGACTGAAGATCATTCGACCCGTACCCACCCAACTGAGCGCCAATCCATGCAGCCTGAGGTAGTACTGCAACATCCAGTTGTAACGGCTGGGCTGTGTGTAAAAAAGCGTCCACACACTGGACATGTTGGCCACTTGAAAGGGCAATCCGTTTGCCGTCATGGTGCTGTTGAAAAGGGCTGCACGCGCATTCCAACGTTCGTCCAGGCCCTCGTAAATGGCTTGGACCGCTGGTGTCTCGAGTTGGTCCAAAAATGCCGACATGGCACCCATGACGGCCGGGTGCGCGTTGAAGGTGCCTCGGGCAAAACAAATGTCAGCGGGGCGCTTTTCGTTGAATCGGCGCATCCATTCGTGCTTTCCGCATACAACGCCCACTGGAAAACCGCCGCCCAGTGTTTTGCCGTAAGTGACCATGTCGGCTTGGACACCAAAATAAGCTTGAGCGCCACCAGCTGCCAAACGGAATCCCAAGAAGACTTCGTCAAAGATCAGTGCAATGCATCGCTCCGTACATACTTTTCTCAATGCTTTGAGCCAAGTGGTGTAGGCCTCGCGGTCGTAGCTTGCACGCCGGCTGCTGTCCACCAGAGTCGAATCACCGGGCGCATTGGCATTGGTGTGCAGAGCCTGCAAAGGATTGATCAGCACGCAAGCAATGTCTTTTCGTGTGCGCAGCACCTGCAAGCTTCGCTCGCTCATGTCGCTCAGGGTGAAGGTTTCACGAGGTGGCATGGGGTTGCCTGGGCCGGGTTGCACGTCTTCCCACCAGCCATGGTATGCCCCACAAAACCGCACGATGTTTTTGCGGCGTGTGTGGTACCTGGCCAAACGAACGGCTTGCATGACAGCCTCTGTGCCGGACATGTGAAAAGACACTTCGTCCAAACCCGAGATGGCTTTGAGTCGCTCCGCATTGCTTGCCACCACAGGGTGATACGAGCCCAGAACCGGCCCCAGCGCTTGGGTTCGGGCCATGCCCAATTGCATGGTTTCCTTGTAAAAGTCTGCGCCAAACACATTGACGCCGTAAGAGCCTGTCAGATCGTAAAAAACCTGACCGTCCAAATCGGTGACCTGAACGCCATGGGCAGACTGCAAAAAAGAGCCGACTTTCAGGTGCTCTCGCACCATGGGACTGAATTGAAAAGGCACACGGTACGCCGAAATGAATTGCATGTCAGAGATGTTGTCCCGCGCCTGTGCCGAGGCTTGGATGCTCAGTGGATGGCGATTTTGCAAAGTATTGGCCAGACCCATGAAGGCCGCTCGGCGTTGGGCCTGAACATGCGTCGGTGCGCCATCGCATGCAAAAAAACTGCTGTCGTCAAAACTGTAGCCGGGCAACAACCGAGCCAGACGTTTGGCCATTTTCGAATGTCCTGCCAAAGACCGGTGTTTGGCCCGCGACAGTTGAATTCTTTGACGTATGGCCGGCGCCAGAGTGGTCAAAGCGCCCAAGGCGCCCAGTCCTATCCAAGTGGTGATCACGTTGATTTCCTTGAGTCAATGAACTTTCTTTTTATTCAAATTGAGTGACAACATGATGAAGATTCGCCAAATTTTTCAAAAGTGGATGATGCAAGAAGACCTTAACTTTTTGCTCACCAACCGCATTCCACGCATCACCCTGACCCGTTTCATGGGCTGGTGGAGTCAGATCCGTCATCCTTGGGTGGTCAAGTCGTCCATGGCGGTATGGCGCATGTTCAGTGATCTGGATTTGAGCGATGCGAAACAGCAGAAATTTGACAGTCTGCATGCTTGTTTTACGCGCGAACTCAAACCCGGTGCGCGGGCGGTCAACCCAGACCCTGCCTACTTCACGTCCCCTTGTGATGCCATCGTGGGGGCGTGCGGGACCATCACGCAGGGGCAGGTGTATCAGGCCAAGGGGTTTCCTTATCGGCTGCAAACCCTGTTGGGTGCCTCTGAGCGATGCCAGCATTGGCCCGCTGTTCTGGAGGGCGGCTCTTACCTGACTTTGCGCTTGACCAGCAGCATGTACCACCGTTTTCATGCGCCCCACAATGTCCATTTGAAGCATGTGACCTACATGTCGGGTGACACTTGGAACGTGAATCCTGTGGCGCTCAAGCGGGTGGCAGAGTTGTTTTGCAAAAATGAACGGGCTGTGTTGCACATGCAGACCGACAAAGGAGTCCCATTTTTGATCGTGCCCGTAGCTGCAGTCTTGGTGGCCAGCATGCGCTTCCACGCGGTGGATGTGTTGTTGAATTTGCGTTACCGCGGGCCCAACGAGATGCCTTGTGATGCTTTGTATGCCAAGGGGCAAGAAATGGGCTGGTTTGAGCATGGGTCCACCATTTTGATTTTTGTACCACCAGGGTTTGAATGGGCGGATGGGGTGGTGTCAGGCGCTCGTATTCAAATGGGACAGTCTTTGCTCCGCATGCCAGACTGAGCCGATGATGAACGAGGCTTGTTGCAGCAGTCTTGACACACAAACGAGCGTTGGTTCAATAAGCGAACAAAGATGCCCAGGGATCGGGATTTGTGAAGTCCACAGCGATAGCAACTCATGGTGGACATGTTGGCGGAATCTTGGAACGGTGATCCACCACCTTTGAATTTGTAGCGGAGTCCGTCATCGGCCATGACGGAGTCTGGTTCAATTTTGAGTTGTGAAGTGATTGATCTTGAACTGCTCATGGCATGGTTCCTGTTGATGTGCTGTGCACGCCTTTATGCGGCTTGGCATTCTGTACTTGTTGCGGTGGCCAGCCAAAGCGCGTCGATGTGACTGAGTTTGAGTTTGTCGAATCTTTCAGATTCCTCCCAATATCTTCCAGAAGGCACCCAGTAACCCAGTAGGGATTCAGCCAACAGCGCAGCTTTGACGGCTTGTGGGCTGATGGGTAATTTGTTGGGTTTGTAGTCACGGTCTTGAAGTGCTTGCAGGTTGATTCTGGGGAACATCAATCGAGACTTTGGACGCTGAGATAAGTTCACAACGCTACAGCCCTTGTCTTGAGCAAGTGCAAGCAAACGCAGGGACTTGGCTTCCAGGCTTTGCAGCGTGACATCGGGTCTTAAGGGGTCTGCATTTCCTTGCCCATAAAAATGAGTCAGGCTGCCCGCTTGTGTTTCATACATCATGTCACAACCCAAGTAAGCAATGACATCGGGTTGAAATGCGCCAAGTGCCCAATAGCCTGCGGTGAAACACATGGTTCCGCCTGCATAAACAAAGCCACCAAAGTTGTTTTGCACAGGGACAAAGTCTTTGGCGGTCACTGTTCTTCTATCACCTATTTGAGTCGATGCAGGACGGTTATCTTGGGGGAAGTCTTCGGGAAAGATGAGCGTATCCCATGACGAAAATGCTTTCCAAGCATTGTTGATGACGAGGGTGTGTGTAAAGCAGGACGTATCCCATTCAGAAGCTCTGATCGCGTCTGGTGCGCTGCCTACGATCAGTACTTTCTTGAGCGGTACAGACATGGGTTCTTTCATTTGAAGTGACAAATAAAATATCTCTGACGGCTGTGACAGCGTGATGAAAAATTTGGATCGATGAATTTGCGTTTGAGCCACTCAGTTTTGGGTTGTCTCTCTGTTCGAATTTTGGATACTGCTGCTGTCCATGATGCGACTCAACGCTTCAACGACCTCGTATACGGCGGTGTTGTTGATTTTTTGAACATGGAGTTGGAATACCGGTAGATCGTTGAGAAGATCTTCAACTGCACAGCGCAATTCTCGAACCGAGGGTATGACTTTTCCGAGCTTGTTTTCTTGCACCCAGACCGTGTTGTAGCGCTCCTGAGGCATGGTGGCAGCGCTGCGAAATGTGATCACCGGCAAGCCCATGTGCACGGCTTCACTCAAGCTGCCAGGTCCGGGTTTGCCGACAAAGTAATCACTCAACTTCATGACGTGTTCGATATTTTTGACATAGCCCATGGCAACGTGCCTGGCCAGTGTGGTTTGGGACTCAATTTTTTTGGCCAAATCGGTGTTGTGTCCAGAAATGAATATCAACTGATGGGCAGAAAGTTCCTTGGAGATCTTGAGCATTTCATTTGACCCATTACCGCCAAACATGACAAGGCCAGTTGGGCGCGCTGTGTCAAGTCCTAATTCTTTGTACTGCAACAGTCGATTGACTTGTTGTTTCCGATAAAAGCTTGGACGCAAAATCATGCCCGATGTTTTGGTGATCCATTTTTGCTCGTAGCCTGAGGCCAAGGCTTGTGACGCAGCGAACTCAGTCCCGCAAATGATGTGCTGACCCTGGCCGGGTTCGATCCAAAAGTTGGGCGGGTAGTCGGCCAAGTCCGTGATGACCGTGACATAGGGTACTTTGGGCAACGCCTCTGTCACTGCTTGGTACATGACTTTGTTGAAATTGGGAACGAGTGAGACCACCATGTCGGGACGGGTTGCTTGCCAAAAAAAATGCAATTTTTTTTTGAGCTTGGGCAGAGTGAGCCGAATCATGGCTTGGAAAATTTTGAGCTCTGTTGCCAAACCTCTTGTCCAGCCTCTTTTGAGTCGGAGGTTGTACAGATCTTCTGGTGCAAAGCCCGTCAATTTTTGATAGTAGTGTTCAGGGTCAATCACATCGAACAGGTTGATCAAGGTCACCGTCCACTCAGGATGCGAACGTGCCATGACTTCTTGGAGTGCAATGGCAGCAGAACGGTGACCACCTCCAGCGTTGAAATAAATGAGTTGCAGGTCTCTTTTCATTTCTGGGGATCATGGGCGCTGACCGTGTCAAGCGCATGACGTTCGTGAACAGCTGTAACCACCATTGAGCTTCAAGACAGGCGCCTGAGAATTGAAAATCCTCCCCATCTTTTGTCACGACTTCGTCGCAATAGTTTCATAAATAATGAATTCACGACGTTCACAATAAGACTTTTTTAAGAGATCCCGAAATGCGCGCCATCAAAAAAGTCCGATTGCTGATTGAGCAAGAACCACAAGATCAAACAGCGCAGATTTTTTCTCACCTGATCTTGTCGTTGGTTGAAGAGGTTGATTTTTCTGTCAAAGATCTTTACTTGCTCAACAGTTCGGATTTTCAATTGGCCATGGATATCTTGCAGGAGTGGCGCTTAGACCGCTACTACATGGGAAAAGCCAAAACATTTGATGTGGCCTTGCAAGCCTTGTCGTTGGTCAAAGCTGTTTAATGGCCATTGGGTTGCCTTTTTAAAAGTTGAATTCACCATGAGAATCGTTTCATTCATCGGTCAAAAGGGCGGCGTTGGTAAGAGCACATTGGCGCGTGTTTTGGCGGTGGCTGCTGCCCGTCAAAAGCACAAAGTGCTGATCGGTGATTTTGATTTGGAACAATTGACTTGCGTTGAATGGAGTGCCTTGCGTATGCGTCATGGCATCGAGCCAGAAATTGAGGCCCGGGCTTTTAAAAGTTTGAAAAAGTTACGCAAGACAGTCACAGGTTATGACTTGGTGGTGGTCGACACACGTGGTTTGGCCGATGAGCTGACAGAGGATGTCAGCCAGGAAAGCGATGTCGTCTTTTTGCCAACAGGTACTTCCCTGGATGACTTGCGCCCGACTTTGGCCTTGGCCAGGCGACTGGCTAAGACACGTTCAGTGAGCAACAAAATAGTGCTGGTATTGTCGAAAACAGGACGCTCTCAACGTTTGATTGAGCAAGCAGAATCAATGATTTTTGAGGCGGGATTCGACATGCTCAACGCCGTTTGGCCTGAGCGTGACGGGTTTCAGCTGGATTTGGATGCGGGACGCGCAGGCAGCGAATCGAGTAACCCGCACCTGCGACTGACTGCACTTGACATTGAGCAAGCATTTCTTAAGCTTGCCATGGGGACTTAGTTCGCGGTTTAATTTTTTCGATTTGAATTTGAGTGCCTCGTCGAGGCGATGACTTCTGCTGTTTTTTGTTTTTATTTTTTATCCAGTCATGTTGAAGATCTTGAGATTGATTTGTTGGTCTTTGGTCTGGGTGTTGACTCCAACAACAAGCTTTGGACAATCTGCTTTTTCCTTTGTGGCATTGGGCGATTTGCCTTATGGTGCACCAGAAAAATCGGGTCCTCCGTACAGAGCGTTGATTGACCGAATAAACCAGATAGAGCCTGCATTCTCTGTTCATGTTGGGGACATCAAGTCGGGTTCAACACTTTGCAGTGACGAAGAGTTTGCGCGACAAAAAACACACTTCCAGCGATTCAAAGGCGCTGTGGTTTACACGCCTGGGGACAACGAATGGACAGACTGCCATCGTGTCAACAATGGAAGTTTTGACCCATTGGAGCGCTTGGGAAAGATTCGGCAGATGTTTTTCACGTCTGGCTCGTCCTTAGGCTCAAAGCCCATCACCGTCCTCAACCAGTCCAGTGTGCATCCTCAGCATGGCAAGTTCATTGAAAACATGCGGTGGATTCACGACAAGGTGTTGTTCGTGACGCTGCACGTAGTGGGCAGCAACAACAATTTGGAGAGCCGCGATAGGGCAGCGGTTCATGAATTTTTTGAGCGCGATAACGCCAATGTGGCTTGGATTCGGGCCAGCTTTGAGCAAGCGATTCAGATGCAGGCCGATGCGATGGTTGTTTCATTCCAGGCAGACGTTTTGGAGGGAAAAACAGCTTGGGAGGATTTCCCGGGGTGGTCTGGTTTTCGTAAAAGCATCGGTGACACCTTGTTGCCTTTGGCCCAGCTTTGGGGAAAGCCGGTGTTGGTCGTGCACGGAGACAGCCACCAATTCAAGATCGACCAACCGTTCACGTTGCAGAAAAAACCTTTGCGCAATGTCACTCGCTTGATCGTGCCGGGTGCGTACGATGTTCGAGCTGTGATGGTCAGCGTCAAAGGAGGTTCTTTTTCTTTTGAATTGATTGAGCCCTCTCGTTAATTGACGGAGTCGGGTGACAATGCATCATCCGTTCATTGGGACTTGTCAATGCGTATCGCTTTTTTGGATCTGGATCACACCTTGTTGGCGGCCGACAGCAACCAATTGTGGATGGCCTTTTTGCGATCTGAACAATTGATTTCAGAGGAGCAATCTTTTGTCCATGATCAATTCTTGCGCGACTATGCTCGCGGCGCACTCAATTTCCCAGCCCTGCAAGCTTTTAGGATTGGCCTAGACGCTTCCATAGAAGCGGCCTCCTTGCAATCCGTCAGGGCTGTGTTTGAACGGGAGGTATTGATGCCGGCCATAGCACCCCTGGCACCTCGCTTGTTGGTTGAGCTTGCACAGCGCGGCTTGACCACGGTGTTGGTCAGTGCCACCCGAAGTCCCTTGGTTGACCCGGTTGCCCAGGCCTTGGGCGTGGGGCATGCCATCACGTCGTGCTTCGGTCATGACAAAGTTCAACATGTTCAAGCTTGGCTAAAACGCTGGGGTTCTTCGCTGACTGACTTGCACGAAAGTTGGTTTTTCAGTGACTCGCACAACGACTTACCGCTGCTGGATGTGGTGATGCACCCTGTGGCGGTTGATGCCGATGAGCGGCTTCGGAAAGTGGCCATCGACCGAGCTTGGCCCATGATGTCCTTGCGCGGAGAAGTACTTCAGGGCGATCTTTTAAGTCAGTGATCGTTTCAGTATTTTTCTGGAACGATCATGTCCTTGGGTACTGGATGGCGGATGTAATCTGGGTTACGGACGCGGCCCGGTAATTTGACTTCAGCGTGTTCAACTTCGTGGTACGGCACTTGGTTTAAAAAGTGGTCAATGCAGTTCAGGCGTGCTTTTTTCTTGTCAACGGCTTGTACAACCCACCAAGGTGCCTCGGGAATGTGGGTCCTTTCAATCATCGTTTCTTTGGCACGCGTGTAGTCTTCCCAGCGGCGGCGGCTTTCTAAATCCATTGGACTGAGTTTCCATTGTTTCAGTGGATCGTGTATTCGTCCAAGAAAGCGGGCATGCTGCTCATCGTCGGTGATTGAAAACCAGTACTTGACCAATTGGATGCCGCTTCGCACCAACATTTTTTCGAATTCGGGTACTGATCGGAAAAATTCTTCGTATTCTTCGTCGTTGCAAAAGCCCATGACCTTTTCAACACCTGCGCGGTTGTACCAGCTTCGGTCAAACAACACGATCTCACCGGCGGCGGGCAAGTGCGAGATGTAACGCTGAAAGTACCATTGTGTTTTTTCACGGTCGTTGGGCGCAGGCAGCGCGGCCACTCGGCAAACCCGTGGGTTCAGTCGTTGCGTGATGCGTTTGATGACGCCGCCTTTACCTGCTGCGTCGCGACCTTCAAACAAGACGACCATCCGGTGACCGGTTTTGACCACCCAGTCTTGGAGGATGACCAATTCGGATTGCAATCGCAGCAGTTCTCGAAAATAGCGAATTCGCTCACCCGTATGAGCGTCATGGTTCGCGTGGTCTGCGCCCAGGCGGTCGTCCAATTCGAGCTCGAACTCCTCATCCATGCTGTCGAGCAAATCTTCTCTAATTTGTCTTAATTGGACTTCGTTGATGGCATCGGGATTGGACATGAAAACTCCACAAGTTCAGGACCACCAATGTGCTGTTTTCATATGACCTTTTGATGACACGCAGGTGTCGAGGTAAGTGGGCGCTTGGGACTTTCAGTGTTCTTTCTTAGGAATTTGGCTGACTCGCCAGACCAATGCTGTGAACAGCAAAGATACCGTGGCGAGTGCCAAGCTACTGCTGATCCAGAACGCATCCACTGAGGGCCGAGCTGTCCAGTGGATAACCCCGTTCAGTGTGCTGCTGTCGTAGGCCCAAAGATACCCGCCATAAAGACCGAAACCCCATAAGAATGCGGCGTAGATCAGCAAGGGTGCGATGGTGATGCGGTAGCAACGCAACAAGTAGGCGCACACCGCTTGCACCGCATCGGCCAGGTGGTACAGGGCCACCCAGCCCAGCCATACCACGGCGGCTTGTGCCACCAATGGGTCGTTGGTAAAGGCTTGGGCAATGCTGTCGCGGAACAACAGCAAAAGAGATGCGCAACTTATCGCCGCGCCAATGGCAAGGCCTATGCCCATGCCGGCCGCTTGGCGTGCACGGCGCGCATCGCCTGCACCCAACCAATAACCTGTTCTCGCGCTGCTGGCGATGCCCAAAGCCAAGGGCACCATGTAGAGCACGGCCGCCAAGCTGGCTGCAATTTGGTGGCTGGCCGAGGCCACTAAGCCCAAACGGGCGATGAACAAGGCCATCAAAGTAAACGATGTGACTTCCACCATGATGCAAAGGCCCGCCGGGATTCCCATTCGCAAAAAATGTCGTATGACAGGCCATTGCACTTTTTCTGGCCATCGCCACAGTTGATAGGGGCGGTAAATGTCTTGGGTTTTTAACAACCACAGGCCGGTCAGCATCATCAAAGTGTTGACCGCCAAGGTGGCCCATGCACAACCCACCACACCCATGCCTGCCTGATCGCCGATGCCAAATGTCAAGACCACAGACAGTGGGATCTTGACCAGCAATGCACCGGCTTGTAACCAGGTCACCAAGCGTGGGTAGCCCAAACTTTGGTTCAGGGTGCTGTACATGCGAAATAGCAATGACGGCACCAATGCGACCGCCAAGACTCGCAAATACGCGCGGACATCGGGCCACAGTTCAGGGGGCACTTGGGTCCAAGACAGCCATGGATCTGGAAACAACAAACCGGCCATGCCCAAGGCTGCAGCACCCGAGGCGATGTAGAGGGCTTGGCGCACCGAACGGCCAATTTCAAGCGGTCGGTTGGCGCCGTGCAATTCTGCCCAAACCGGCAGCAAGGCTTGCAGCATGCCGTTGAGCGCGACATAAATGCTGATGTAAATGGACGATGCCAGGGACAGCACCGCCAGTGCATGGGGGCTGTAGCGGCCCGCGATGATGGTGTCAGCGACGCCAAAGGACATGACTGCCAATTGGCCCACCAGCACTGTGCCTGCGTGACGGCTGATGGTGCGCAGTTCAGTCATTGCTTATTGGCTAACCGCTGCAGTGGCGCTGGGCATCGGACTCAACTTATCGGGGTGGGGTCGAAAAATCAATAAGCTTTCGCTGCGGTCGCCGAGCCTTTGTGCTTTGGCGGCTTGGACCCACCCCCATGCTTTGAGTTTGTCCTCCAGCAGGGGCAGGTTGCGTTCGTCGATCACCAGCCATGGGCAGTCACTGCTGGCTGTTTGGGCCGCTTGCAGGCGGACTTGTGCGTGAAATAAAAGCGCAGCGCCTTGTGCTTGCGTGATGCCTGCATATTGCAAGCAAGGGGAGGTTCCCGTGACCATTTGTACTTTTTGGACCATGGTGACGTAACTGCGCGCAAAGTTAAGCAGGGGCAGCCACAGGCTCATGAGCAGAAGCCAGCACAGCACGGCGCCGGCTGCAGGCAAGACCATGCTTTTCCAGATGGCCGCTCGGTGGTAGCCAATGCGCCATTTCACCAGCCAAGCCCAGGCCAAGGTGGCCAGCAAAGCCAAGCCAAAAGTGAAGAGGGAAAATTCCGGTAAAAATCCAGGTGCCAATTTGGCGACGTTGGCAGCAGGCTTGGCCGGAAATCCAGTTTGCATGGCGATCCAGACCACCCAAATGGTCAATGCACAGAAACTGAAAAACAAGAGCGTGAACCAGTCAATCAGCGCACCCAAGCTGCGCCTCAAAGTAGGCAAAGCGAAAGCAGCCAAAGCGGCAATTCCGGGCAACACCAGTAAAAGGGCCCTGTCGGACATGCCGGTCAACCAAGTGGCAGCTACTGTGACCACGATGAACCACAAAGGCAAAGCCAAATGCGGGAAGCGCCAGCCACGAGACAGCTGTAGCCGCCAGCGCCACAAAGACCATGCGGCCAAGGGCCAAGCGGGCCATGTGAACCACACCATCAATTTGGCCAGCACATCCAGATCCAACAAGGTGTGTGATACGACACGCCACCGCCAAAGATCGAGGTAGCCCGCTGTGGTGATGCACAGCAGGCACAGCAAAGCCAACAAACCCAGATCGAGCATGCGAAGCCGCGCCTGCGTGGGGTCGCTTTGTCCGAGGGCTTTCAATACTGAGCCGCCAATACCCAGCCACAGGGCAACACTGGGCGCTCCAGAAAGCGTGAGGCCAAGCATGCCGACACCCATCGCAATGCCACTGTGTAAACGCCAACGGGGCAGGGTGGCCAAGCCAACAAAAATGAGGGAGGCAAAGCACAGTTGACTCAGTGCAGGGGTGGCCTCATGGGCCAATCTGGCCAAGCCGAGGCAGGCCAACAAGGCCAGCAAACCGCCATCAGCCAAAGCGCGGGCGTAATCCGCTGGCTTGGCCTCACCGCCAAATGCAAAGGCCACAGGTTGGGCTGCAGGGTGTCGTGCCAAGGCGTAAACGGCGTACCAAGTCGCGGCCAAGGTCAGCGCCAACATGGCGATGAAAGGCATTCGGGCAAAGGCGTCCTCCCAGCCGGCGGGGGCGCCAAACATGAAGACAGCACCCAGCCAGTAAGGCAGAAGGGCCAATTGGGGGTCGTGCTGGCCCATCAAGCTGGGGCGGAACCAATTGGCTATTTCGCCAGCAGCGGGTTGCGCCAGTTGGAGCATGTAGCCCAGCGCCTCCAAATCTTGTGATTTCCAAGGCTCGCGTCCCCAAAAGCCAGACAGCACATAAGCCGCACACAGCAGCAACAAGGCCAGACGTGGCAGTTGCCTTACAGCACTTTGGGCAACGATGGCAGGGGTGGTTTGGTTCACGGACAGGGCTGAAGTCGGGTGGGTGATGGCTGGATCAGTTGAGCATATTTTAAAAACCATGCGTCATGATTTGGAGAGCATGCGGCAAGCCGCCATGCAAAAAGGGCAGGCCGGTTGCCCGGGCTGCCCTTTTGGGGAACACCAATGCGCGAATTACTTGGCGATGGTGGTGGTCTTGCCGAAACGGTTGCGGAATTTCTCCACGCGGCCGCCCATGTTGTCAACCGACTTTTGGGTGCCGGTGTAGAAGGGGTGCGACTCACTGGTCGTGTCCAACTTGTACCAAGGCAGCTCGCGGCCGTCTTCCATTTTGATCATCTCTTTGGTGTTGGCGCATGAACGGGTCACGAACTTGAAACCATTGGACATGTCTTGGAAGCAAACTTCACGGTAATTGGGGTGAATGCCGTCTTTCATGGGGAAATCCTTTTATTTGCGCTACGGTAGCCACTCTTCAGCCTATCTGAGAGCACTTTCCGCAAAACCGTAGATTATAGGGTATCAACCGCCGCGTCGCATCATGTCGAAGAACTCGGAGTTGTTCTTGGTGGCCTTCATGCTCTTCAAGACCATTTCCATCGCTTCGATTTCATCCATGTTGTACATGAATTGGCGCAGGATACGGGTTTTTTGAAGCACTTCAGGCTGCAACAGCAATTCTTCGCGACGGGTGCCGCTGCGGTTCAAGTTGATGGCTGGGAACACGCGTTTTTCGTACAGACGGCGTTCGAGGTGAATCTCGCAGTTGCCCGTGCCCTTGAATTCTTCAAAGATCACCTCGTCCATGCGGCTGCCGGTGTCCACCAAAGCCGTGGCGATGATGGTCAGGCTGCCGCCTTCTTCCACATTGCGTGCTGCGCCAAAAAAG
>JBIKKE010000070.1:0-10764 GCA_044360575.1 Limnohabitans sp.
CGGCGGCATATTTCGTTCGTTCCATTTGCATGGCTCCTCTTCAGTTTTGACATCATTATTTGTCTACTGATTCGGGGGAATGCCAAAGGTGTGTGTGGTCACCAGCAAAGACGCCAATCTCACCAAGGGGCATATCAAGTACTTGGAAAGCAGATTGATTCGGATTGCGCAGCAGGCAGGCCGCTGCGAGTTGCTCAACAACACCGATCCGGGGTACGACAACTTGCCAGAGGCTGATCGATCCGACATGCAGTTTTTCCTCAGTCAGATACAGACTCTGTTGCCTGTTCTTGGTTATGAGTTTTTGCGTGAATCGCCAAAACTGACCTTGATCTCCAAGCAAGATCATTCAGACACTGAGGCGGTCGCGGTCAACGGCTTGGAAGTGCACTCCCCCATTTTTGTTGGCGACATTCGCAAACATGGCATCACAGCCAAAGGGCAAGAAATCAACGGTGAGTTTGTGGTGTTTAAGGGCTCAAAATCTCGGCTTGACTGGGAGGGCGTTGATGGCACCTATACCAACCTGTTTCGTGAGTTAGTTCGAACGAACGTCATTGTTCTGACTGCAGATGGGCAACATCGTGAGTTTTCGAAAGATTGCGCATTCTCTAGTCCCAGCGCCGCTGCTGCAGTTGTTGCTGGGCGGAGCGCCAACGGCCGAACTCATTGGGTTGATCCGATATCTGCCCAAAGCTATGGCTCGTGGCAGGAGGAGCGCGTAAATCGAGCGCTTGAAAGGCAGGCCGCACTATAAGCCAGTGAGCTGAAATTCGTGGTACTCGACAAGGACAGTAGTAGGCATGACGTTGGAGTCCAAGATGCTTGAAAAGCTAACGGACAGTGTTATTGGGTCTAGCTCCCACCATCGCGGTTAATGACTCACGGTGGAAGAGTTCCAGGTAGGGTTGGTAGCGCCAAATTCGGTTACGTTCATGGCCTGTCATTTCTTGTAGCCAACCACGCGACGCAAAGTCGGCAATCAATTTAGAGGCTGTTGGGAATGTGCAGTCCATCAGTTTTCGCACGCTGTTGACCGACACCGTGGGATAGCGAAACAGGTGGTCCAGCAGTGTGAGTGCTTTGGCATTTTTGGCCACATCATTGCGGTGTGCGTCGCGCATAGCCACGATGTCTTTGGCCGTTTGTGTGGCCGCCAAGGCCGTGGCGCTGACACCGCGCAAGAAGAACATGAGCCATTGCTCCCAATGCCCTTGCATACGGATCGCGGTCAAGCGGTCGTAATATTCAGCACGGTGCGCTTTGAGGAAGAGGGACAGGTAGAGCAAGGGGCGCGAAAGCGCTTTTTCCTCGCAAAGCATCAGGGTGATCAGCAGGCGCCCCACACGGCCATTGCCGTCCAAAAAGGGGTGGATGGTCTCGAATTGGGCATGGGCCAGGCCGCAACGGATCAACAGTGGCACCCGTGAACGCTCTGTGTGCAGGAAATTTTCAAGCTGCCCTAGTACATTGATCACCTCATGGGGCGGCGGCGGGATGAATGCGGCATCTCGCAATGAGCTGCCGCGCCCGCCAATCCAGTTTTGTGAGGTGCGAAATTCCCCTGGCGATTTTTCTCCCCCACTTACGCCTTTCATGAGTTCGGCATGGATTTCTCGAAGCAAACGCAGCGACAGTGGCAAGTCGGGCAGGCGCTCCAGGCCATGGTTCATGGCGCGGACATAGTTGACGACTTCTTCAACGTCTTTGGGGGTGTCGTCGCGCAGCGCGTCGGCCTCAAATGCAAGCACGTCTTCCAGCGTGCTTTGCGTGCCTTCGATTTGTGAGGACAAAACCGCCTCATGGCGAACGTACATGGCCACCAACAGATCCGGGTTGGGCAGCATGGAGGCCAGCGCATCGAGCCGACCGATGTTGCGGTCAGCGTCAGACAACAGGCTTTGCAATTCACCGCTGTAAGTCAACGGCGGGTCCGGCGGCAGAGGTGCCGGAATGAATGCTTTATAACCAGTGGTTTGTTGGACGAAACGTCCTGCACGGTAGGGGTGATCCATGGCGATGGCTTTAACAAGAAGCGGGTAGTTTATCTTTTAATAAAATTCCAAGCTATTTTTTTTATTAAAAATAAGTCTGGGCGTGTCTTATTAAAGAAAAATCGCTGATGGGGGGGCCTGTTTGCCGATGTTCATCACCGGCGGCGAAATCGCCCGCTGGGAGGGTGGTGTTTTCACAGCTTATTACGTGGCCTATGTGATCTACCTGATTTTGGCGTCACAGCAGCACGCCGCCTTGGGGTCTTTCAGCAGCGTGATGATGGGTTTTGTGCTGCCTTTGACGGTGATGACTTTGCTGGTGTCGCTGCTGCGCAGGCGTGCTTGACTTGACAACGCAGGCACCCACGGCCAAGCCCCATCGCCTTGAACCCCAAACGGTTTATTCGTGGTCTGGTTCGGGTTGGTGATAATTTCTGCAATTTCGCTCCCTGTAAGCTCTTTGCATCTAACGATTTATGACGCTCCACCACGCCTTGCCGCACCCGCGCACCCCGTCTTCTGGTCTGTCCCATGTTCGAGGGTTTGACGATCAGCCCCTGAGCAACGCTTGTTTGCACGAATTGCTGGCCCAAGCTGTGCAGCGCTGGCCTGAGCGCGATGTCGCCATTTTTTGTGCCGAAGGCATACGCTGGAGTTGGGCTGAATTTCAAAGCCAGGTGAATGCCGCTGCAGCCGCTTTGCATGCGCTGGGTGTGCGGTGTGGCGACAGGGTGGGCATCTGGTCGCCCAACCGTTCAGAGTGGTTGGTCACGCAATTTGCCACCGCCCGCTTGGGGGCGATTTTGGTCAACATCAACCCCGCCTATCGGGTGGCCGAGCTGGCTTATGCGCTCAATAAAGCCAGCGTGTCGGTTTTGGTCAGTGCCAGCCGTTTCAAAACCAGTGATTACCTGGGCATGCTGGTTCAGCTGGGCTTTGGCGCTGCCGACACCCAGTTGCCCACTTTGCGGTGTGTGATTCGACTGGGTGAAGGGGGCAACGCCGACATGCTCGATTGGGCGACCCTGATGGCACAAGGCCACACCAGTCTGCCCGATGCACAAAGCCTGAACGCTCACCAGCCCATCAACATCCAGTTCACCAGCGGCACCACGGGCGCGCCCAAAGGGGCCACCCTCACGCACCACAACATCGTGAACAACGCCATCGCGGTGGCTGCTTGCATGCGGCTGTCTGAGCAAGATCGCCTGTGCATCCCGGTTCCGCTGTACCACTGCTTTGGCATGGTGTTATCGGTTTTGGCTTGTACCTCGGTGGGGGCGGCCATGGTTTTTCCGGGTGAGGGTTTTGACCCGGTGGACACCCTTGCAGCCGTTCAGTCTGAGCGTTGCACGGCTTTGCATGGCGTGCCGACCATGTTCATTGCCGAGCTCGACCATCCTGAGTTTTCCAAGTTTGATTTGCACACCTTGCGCACCGGCATCATGGCGGGTGCACCTTGCCCCATCGAGGTGATGCGGCGGGTTCAGTCGCTCATGCACATGCGCGAAGTGACCATTGCTTATGGCATGACGGAGACCAGCCCGGTGAGCTTTCAAAGCGCCACCGACGACCCGCTCGACAAGCGGGTCACCACGGTGGGCCGCGTCTTGCCGCACCTCGAAGTGCGCGTCGTCGATACCCAAGGCCAAACCGTGCCGATTGGTGAAACCGGCGAGTTGTGCACCCGGGGTTATTCGGTCATGCAGGGCTACTGGGACGAGCCCGAACGCACGGCCGACACCATCCGAGACGGCTGGATGCACACCGGAGATTTGGCCACCATGGATGCGGAGGGCTACTGCAACATCGTGGGGCGACTCAAGGACATGGTGATTCGTGGAGGCGAGAACATCTACCCGCGCGAGATCGAAGAGTTTTTGTTTCGCCATCCCAAAATTGCCGCCGTGCAGGTTTTTGGTGTGCCGGACGAGCGCTATGGCGAGCAGCTGTGTGCTTGGGTGGTTCAGCGCCCAGGTGTCGAATGCACCGAACAAGAGCTTCGGACCTTTTGCGAGCAAAACATCGCGCACTTCAAAGTGCCACGTTACATCCGCATGGTCGAAGAGCTTCCGGTCACGGTGACGGGCAAACCGCAAAAGTTTTTGATGCGCGAGGCCATGGTGGCCGAATTGGGCTTGAACCGCCCGGCGTCGGCCTGAACGTGAAGCCTTCATGAAGCTTTCACCATCGCCCAGTCCAATTGAGGTCCTGTCTTCGGGCGTTCATGGCAAAGGCGTGTTTGCCACACGCCACATGGCCCCAGGTGAACGGGTCATCGAGTATGTGGGTGAGCGCATCAGCATGGCCGAAGCCATTCGTCGCCACCCGCACGACGCGGCCCAGCCTGACCACACTTTTTATTTCCACCTGGACGATGGTCGGGTCATTGATGCGCTGTACGGGGGCAACGACTCGAAGTGGATCAACCATTCGTGCCGCCCCAACTGCATGCCAGACGAGGCCCGGGGCCGCATTTACATCCTGACGCGCAGGCCCGTTTTCAAAGGAGAGGAGTTGACCTTTGACTATGGCCTGTTCAGCGATGAGCCGATGACCGATGCGCTGAAAGCGCGGTATGCCTGCCGTTGTGGCGCCCCCAAGTGCAGAGGTACGATGCTGTCGGACTGATCGGGCAGGCCAGGCTGGCTGCCCGCGCCAATTAAATGCCCTGGCGTTTTTGGTCGCGCAACATGAAGAGGTAAAGGCTTTCTACCTTCTCGCGTGCCCATGGTGTTTTTCGCAAAAACTTCAGGCTGGAGCCAACGCTGGGCTCGTGGGTGAAGCAGCGCACAGGGATACGTTGGCCCAGATCGTCCCAGCCATAAAAGTCGGCCAATTGGGTCACGATGGCTTCTAAGGTCAGGCCATGCAGCGGGTTGCGTGCTTGTTGTGGCCGTTGCGCTGGGGCGCTTGAGTCCGGCATGGCGAGCAATGGATGGGGTGTGGAGGTGGGGTCGTCAGCTTGCATAGAGCGATTGTCAGCGTAAAAGTCTCGTGCGTCACAAACAGGGCGTGACCGTGGCTTGCCGCACAGTCGGCGAGCGGGGCCGGCCATACGCTCAGGCTTTGCCAAGACTGTGATGCCCGATGACTGTTGCTGTACTGAGCCCATCTGATTTGTGTCTCTCCGTGAGTCCTGCTCAGCTGGGTTTTGAGGACACGTCCGAGTTGCTGGGGCTGCCATTGCCTTGGTTCGGGCAAGAGCGTGCCGAAACGGCGGCCCGTTTTGGACTACAGATCCGCCAGCCGGGCTATAACCTGCTGGTTTTGGGTGCTGTGGACACGGACACAACCCGCATGCTGACCCATCTCATGCTTGAGCAGGCTGCCTTGCGGCCTGTGCCCCCAGACCTGTGCTTTTTGAACAATTTTGAGCAAACTGACCAAGCCTTGGCGCTTCGGGTGCCCGCCGGTTTAGGCAGGCAGTTGCACCAGGGCATGGCTGCTTGGGCGAAAGCCATTCAGGAGGACGTGCCGCAGCGCTTTTTGGAGGCCGATTTTCTGGTGGCACGAAAAGAGCTTGAGCAGGCGTTCAAAGCCCAAACAGAGGTGGCTTATGCCGAGTTGACCGCTTATGCGCAGGTTCACCATTTCTCAGTGGTTCGCGACCAAGGTCATATGGTGTTCACCCTGAAAGACGCCCACGGTGAACCTGTGACGGCAAGCAAAGCCTTGTTGCTCAGCGCGGCTGAACGCACAGCGTTGAACGCGGCCGAAGAGGCGCTGCGGGGAGAAATGGACCAGTACCTTGAATGCGCGCGCTCTACGGAGCGTGCCATGGCCCAAGCGCTGGCCGCTCTGCGCCAGCGCTTTTTGCGTCCAGGCTTGGCGCATGGTTTGGCCCAGTTACGCCAAGCACTGAATTTGCCGCCTGACACCGATGCCCGGCTGGCGGCCTACATGGAACTGGCTTTGCAATGCGTGCTTGAAAAGCACCGCCTGCTGATGCCCGGTGATGAGGAAGCGACGCGACGGGCCGAGTTGGCCCTGTTGCTGTCGTGGCTCAAAGTGAACGTGGTGGTGGACCACCACGCCACAAAAGGCGCACCCGTTGTTGTTGAAGACAACCCGGTTTTCAACAATCTGTTTGGCAGCATCGCCCTCGCGGCCGACGGTGGGGGCAGGAGATCGATTTCCTCAACCTGCGTGCGGGCAGTTTGCTGCGGGCTCACGGTGGATTTTTGATGTTGCACTTGCAAGACCTTTTGGCCGATGCGTCTGTGTGGGAAAGGCTGCGGCGGCTCTTGCGCAGTGGCCGATTGCAGCTGGAACAGCCGGGTTTTTCTTCCAACGCCGGGGTCCAGCCGCACGCGTGGTCCGACGCGGTGGATGTGGACATCAAGCTCGTGCTGATCGCTTCGGACCAGGCCTTCGATGCGGTGCAAGTGATCGTCCCCGATTGGGCTAACCATTTTGCTTGCAAGGTGGAATTGGCCGAGAGCTTCAAGGCGACAGCCCAAAATGCACTGGCCACGGCCGTGGAGGTGGCACACATTTGCCAACGCTTGGGGTTGTTGCATTGCACTGCCGGAGCCGTTGCGCGGGTCATGGAGGACAGCCACCGTGCAGTGGGCGACCAAACGCGCCAAAGCGCCCGCACCGGTTTGTTGCGAGCCTTGGTGGTAGAGAGCCATGCACTGGCACAAATGCGTGGGGCTGAACGGGTGCAGGCGCAGGACGTGCTGGTGGCAAGACAGCACCAACGAGCGCGCCGTGATGGCCTTGAAGCGCGGGTTCAAGACAGCATTGCCAGTGGTGAACGCTTATTGGTGGTCAGTGGCGAACGGGTGGCGCAGGTCAATGGCCTGACCGTCATGGATTTGGGCGACCACAGTTTTGGAGTGCCTGTTCGGGTCACCGCCCGCGCGTTCGCTGGCGACGAGGGCTTGCTCAACATTGAACGCGAAGTCGACATGTCTGGCCCCATCCATGACAAAGGGGTGCTGATCTTGCACAGTTATTTATCGGGCTTGTTTGCCCACATTGCCCCTCTATCGATGAATGCGGCGGTGGTGTTTGAGCAGGAGTATGGCGGTGTAGAGGGGGATTCAGCCTCATGTGCCGAGTTGTATGCCTTGTTGTCCAGTCTGTCTGGCTTGCCTTTGCGCCAGGGCATTGCTGTCACAGGCGCTGTCAACCAGCAAGGTGACTTGCTGCCGGTTGGCAGCATCAATGAAAAGATCGAAGGCTACTTTCGCAGCTGCGAGCTGTTGGGACTGGATGGCCAACAAGGGGTATTGATGCCGGCGCGCAATCGGCGGCACCTGATGCTGGCACCACAAGTGGTGCAAGCCGTGGCACGGGGTCAGTTTCACATCCATGTGGCCGACCAAGTGGGGGAGGGCATGAGCCTGCTGACAGGGGTTCCTTATGGTCTCTGGGGTCCCGGTGGGTATGCGGTGGGTTCGGTGCTGGCCCGTGTTCAAACCACGTTGCAGCGTTTTCGCCATGCCTGCGAGCTATTGGCTTCGCACCGGACCAAACGTCGATGGCGCGCGGTTCGGTGATGGATTTCACTGACAAGGCCGTTAGCGCACTACTGGTTTGAAAGTAATGATTTTGATATTTTTAAGGATTTCCGTTTGTCCTTTGCTTGGCTATCGTGGTCATCAGGCCTTACCCCAAGTAGCGCGGGGCAGCATGTGCCATGTTTTAGAAAGAGCAATTCATGAGCATTGAACTGGTTTTGGCAGATCCCCATCCGGTGCTGCTCGAGGGTTTGTCGCAAGTTTTTCAAGAATGTCCTGAGTTTGTGGTCAAAGCCTGTGCCAGTACGGGGGACGATGCACTGGCAGCGTTGAAAAAACACGAACCGGACATCCTTGTGATGGATGTGTCCTTGGCTAATCGAAGCGGCTGGGCGGTCTTGGAAGACATGAAGCAGCACCACGCGCGTACTCGACCTGTGGTCTTCACCGATGCGCCGATTGACGATGTCATGCGCGTCATCGATTCGGGGGTGCCGGGCCTGGTGGGCAAAGACAAGTCACGCCAAGAGCTGGCCCGTTGCATTCAGGCGGTCCATGCGGGTCATAAGTGGCTGGACCGGGACCTGACCCTCAAGACCATGTCTGTGCTGATGGCTTGGTACAACAGCCCGGGTCATGCGCTGCAGATGCCTGTGGCCAGTTTGCAAGCAGGGTTCGGTTTTGCGGCTGAGACCAGGCAGCGTGCGTGGCAAATGCTGCACAACCAAGGGGCTGTGGCCTTGGTAGATCAAGGCACTCTGGCTGAGATCACCCCCCAATTGCTGGCGCCTTTGACGGGTGTGGCTTGTGCTTGTTACCAAAAGCTCCAAGCGCATTGAAGTGGGTTGAGAGTTTCAAGACCTTGCCAACAGGGCTCGGCTCAAAGACTCGGCCACCTTGATGCCGTCCACCCCTGCCGACAAAATGCCGCCCGCGTAACTGGCGCCTTCGCCAGCCGGGTACAAGCCGTGGGTATTGGTGCTTTGGTGGTCGTCGCCGCGCGGAATTCGCAGGGGTGAGGATGTCCGTGTTTCCACCCCGGTCATCACCGCATCGGCCATGTCGTAGCCCTTGATCTTGCGGCCAAACACCGGCAGCGCTTCGCGCATGGCCGCTACCGCGTAGTCGGGCAACACATCGGCCAAGTCGACCAGCTTCACGCCGGGTTTGTACGACGGTTGCACGCTGCCCCAAGTGGTGGAGGGGCGTTGTGCCAAAAAGTCACCCACCAGTTGGCCGGGGGCTTCGTAGTTGCTGCCGCCCACTTCAAAAGCACGCGTTTCCAGTTGGCGTTGCAGCACGATGCCCGCCAGCGGGTGCGGCGCAGGGGGCTGTTGCGCGGCCAAGGCGTGGGCTTCTTGCGCCAGCTGCGCGCCATCTGATTCGCCGAAGGCGGCTTGCCAAGCAGAGGTGTCCAGCGGGTAGTCGGGCGGGTCAATCGCCACCACCATGCCCGCGTTGGCATTGCGTTCGTTGCGCGAGTACTGGCTCATGCCGTTGGTGACCACGCGGCCTGGCTCGCTGGTGGCCGCTACCACCGTGCCGCCGGGGCACATGCAAAAGCTGTAAACAGCACGGCCGTTATGTGCGTGGTGCACCAGTTTGTAGTCGGCCGCACCCAGCAGCGGGTGACCCGCATGCCGGCCCCAACGGGCTTGGTCGATCACGCTTTGCGGGTGCTCAATGCGCACGCCAATTGAAAACGCTTTGGCCTGCATGACCACGCCACGGCGGTGCAGCATGACAAAGGTGTCGCGTGAGCTGTGGCCCAGGGCCATGACGGCGTGGCGGGTGTGCAGGGAGTGGTGTTCGCCAGTGCGCAGGTCTTGCACCTGCAAGCCGGTGAGTTGTTGGCCATCAGCGGTGGGCGCGACCAAAACATCGCTCACGCGCTGCTCAAAACGGATCTCGCCGCCCAGGGCAATGATCTGCTCGCGGATGTGCTCAACCACCTTGACCAGCTTGAAGGTGCCAATGTGCGGGTGCGCGGCGTACAGGATATCGGCTGGCGCTCCAGCCTTGACGAACTCGTCCATCACCTTGCGGCCCAGGTGTCGCGGGTCCTTGATCTGGCTGTAGAGCTTGCCGTCAGAAAAGGTACCAGCGCCGCCTTCGCCAAACTGCACATTGCTCTCGGGGTTGAGCACTTTTTTGCGCCACAGGCCCCAGGTGTCTTTGGTGCGCTCGCGCACCGGTTTGCCCCGCTCCAGCACGATGGGTTTGAGACCCATTTGCGCCAGCGTCAGGGCGGCGAACATGCCGCAAGGCCCAAAGCCCACCACCACAGGGCGTTGACCTTCTTGCTCGCCAAAATCGGCAGGCGCTTGGCAGGGCGGGTACCACGCCATGTCGGGTGTGGCTTGGATATGTGGATTTTTTTCGAACTTGCGCAGCAAGGCGGCTTCGGTCTGTGCATCGGCCAGCGACAAATCCACGATGTAGACCGCCAGCAAGTCGGCCTTGCGGGCGTCAAAGCTGCGTTTGAAGACCGTGAGTGCAGCGATGTCGGCGGCGCTGATGCCAAGGGCCAGGGCTGCGAGTTGGCGCAGCGCATCGATGGGGTGGGGCGTGGGCAGCCGGTCTTCATCGGTCTCAGACGGCGCATCGGCGGCGCGGCGCACATCGACCGGCAGGGCCGACAAGGGGAGTTTGAGTTCTGAAATCCGGATCATGGCAACCTCTGTGGCTTGTGGTTATCAAGCAAGAAGTGATGATTATCCTTGAGGCAAGAAGCCCTCTACCGATAAATAACGCTCGCCCGTGTCGTAGTTAAAACCCAGCACAGTGGCACCATCGGGCAAGTCTGGCAGTTTTTGTGCGATGGTCGCCAGCGTGGCCCCCGAGGAAATGCCGACCAACATGCCTTCTTCGCGGGCCGATCTGCGGGCGAACTCGCGTGCCACTTCCGCATCGACTTGGATCACGCCGTTGAGCAATGAGGTGTCAAGGTTCTTGGGGATGAACCCGGCCCCAATGCCCTGGATGGGGTGAGGCGCAGGTGCGCCACCAGAGATGACTGGCGAGGCCGCAGGCTCGACCGCGAAGACTTGGAGTTTTGGGAATTTGGCCTTGATCACTCGAGCCACGCCTGTCAGGTGCCCGCCAGTGCCCACGCCAGTGATGAGGGCGTCAATGCCCTCCGGAAAGTCGGCCAGGATTTCTTGCGCGGTGGTGCGCACATGAACGTCGATGTTGGCCGGGTTTTCAAACTGCTGGGGCATCCACGCCCCGGGCGTGCTGGCCACCAAGGCCTGGGCCCGGGCAATCGCCCCTTTCATACCTTCGGCGCGGGGCGTGAG
>JBIKKE010000298.1:0-2904 GCA_044360575.1 Limnohabitans sp.
AAACAGGGGCGAAGCGATCGCGGGAAATGGCAGGTTGGCCAAAACGGGGGGTAATTTAGACATGTTGTCTCCTCAAATTATTGTTGGAATCAATTTCAGAACGCTTCGAGCGCCATCGCGGTCACGCTGCCTGCGCCCTCCACGATGCTGTCGCGCATGCCGGGCGCTTTGCTCAACATGTGGTCAGCGTAAAAACGAGCCGTGGTGATCTTGGCCGCCATGAAGGCGGCATCTTGCGCCTGCGCTTCGGGTGTGAGGGCCACCAACAAGGCGCGGCCCATTTGCCAGCCCGCCATCAGGTTACCGGCCAGCATCAGGTAAGGCACGCTGCCCGCAAACACGTCGTTCGGGTGGGCCTTGGTGTTGCCCGCCACAAACTCGACCACGTCAACAAAGGCTTCGCGGGCAGCTTTGAGGCGCTTGACCACTGCCAACGCATCGGCGTTGCCTGATGCCGTCAGTTCGGCTTCGGTCTGTGCCACTTGCGCGGCCAAGGCCTTGGCGGTTTGACCGCCGTCACGGGCGGTTTTGCGGCCCACCAAGTCGTTGGCCTGGATGGCGGTGGTGCCTTCGTAAATGGTCAAAATTTTGGCATCGCGGTAGTACTGCGCCGCACCGGTTTCCTCAATGAAGCCCATGCCGCCGTGAACCTGCACGCCCAAGCTGGTGACTTCCAGGCTCATCTCGGTGCTGTAACCCTTGACCAGCGGCACCATGAATTCGTAAAACGCCAGGTTTTGTTTGCGCACTTCGGCATCGGGATGGTGGTGCGAGGCGTCGTAGGCCGCAGCGGCGGTGGCGGCCATGGCGCGGCAACCTTCGGTGTAGGCGCGCATGGTCATCAACATGCGGCGCACATCGGGGTGGTGAATGATGGGGCCCGCAGCAGGCAAGCTGCCATCCACCGGGCGGCTTTGTACCCGGTCGCGGGCGTATTGCACAGCACGCTGGTAAGAGCGCTCGGCAATCGCAATGCCTTGCACACCCACCGCATAGCGGGCGGCGTTCATCATGATGAACATGTATTCGAGGCCACGGTTTTCTTGGCCCACCAGGTATCCTACGCCGCCGCCGTTATCGCCAAACTGCAGCACGGCTGTGGGGCTGGCCTTGATGCCCATCTTGTGCTCGATGCTCACGCAGTGCACGTCGTTGCGCTCACCCAATGAACCATCCGCTTTCACGAGAACCTTGGGCACCACAAACAGGCTGATGCCTTTGACACCTTCGGGTGCGCCCACCACGCGGGCCAGCACCAGGTGCACGATGTTCTCAGCCATGTCATGCTCACCGTAGGTGATGTAAATCTTGGTGCCGAAAATTTTGTGAGTGCCATCGGGCTGAGGCTCAGCGCGAGTGCGCACGGCGGCCAAGTCTGAACCAGCTTGCGGCTCGGTCAGGTTCATGGTGCCGGTCCACTGGCCAGAGATCAACTTTTCCAAGTAGGTGGCCTTGAGTTCGTCGGAACCTGCGGTCAGCAAAGCTTCAATCGCGCCATCGGTGAGCAAGGGGCACAAGGCAAAAGCCATGTTGGCCGAGTTGAGCATTTCACCGCAAGCTGCACCAATGGTTTTAGGCAAACCCTGACCGCCAAAGTCGGCCGGATGCTGCAGGCCTTGCCAGCCGCCTTCGGCGTATTGCTGATAAGCCTCTTTGAAGCCAGGCGTGGTGGTCACGCCGCTGCCGTTGTGAAAGGACGGGTTCTTGTCGCCTTCCCAGTTCAGGGGTGAGATCACGTCTTGGTTGAGCTTGGCGCACTCTTCCAGAACAGCCTGGGCGGTTTCCAAACCAGCGTCTTCAAAGCCAGGGATCTGCGCAATCTGGTCTATGCGTGCCAGATGCTCGATGTTGAACAGCATGTCTTTTAAGGGGGCGATGTAGCTCATGTCTTGTTTCCGTTAGGGTTCTGAGGAAATAGGGGTCGGGTACAAAAAAGACCTCTCTTGGAGGCCTTTTTTGCAATCGTCAAATCATCACAGCGACTGAGTCAACTCAGGCACAGCGGCAAACAAATCGGCTTCGAGGCCGAAGTCAGCCACGCTGAAGATCGGAGCCTCTGGGTCTTTGTTGATCGCCACGATCACCTTGGAATCTTTCATGCCCGCCAAGTGCTGGATCGCACCCGAGATGCCGCAAGCGACATACAGCTGAGGCGCCACGATCTTGCCGGTCTGGCCCACTTGCAGGTCATTGGCTGCGTAACCGGCATCGACCGCCGCGCGGCTGGCACCAATGGCGGCGCCCAGCTTGTCGGCCAGCGGCGTCATGACTTCGTTAAACTTTTCTGAGCTGCCCAAAGCGCGGCCACCCGACACGATGATCTTGGCAGCGGTCAGTTCGGGGCGGTCGTTCTTGGCGATCTCGCTGCGGGTGAAGCTGCTCTTGCCGCTGTCGGCTTGCGCGGCTGCGCTTTCCACCGCTGCGCTGCCACCGGTGGCGACTGCGGCGTCAAAGCCGGTTGTGCGCACAGTGATGACTTTGGTGGCATCCAGGCTTTGCACGGTTGCCATGGCGTTGCCCGCGTAAATGGGGCGCTCGAAGGTGTCAGCAGAGAACACTTGCGTGACATCGCTGATTTGACCCACATCCAGCTTGGCGGCGACGCGAGGCGCCACGTTTTTGCCAGCAGCGGTGGCCGGGAACAGGATATGGCTGTAGTTGGCAGCAATCGCCAGCACTTGTGCTGCAACGTTTTCTGCCAAGCCATGAGCCAGGGCATCGCTGTCGGCGTGGATCACTTTGGACACACCGGCGATTTGTGCTGCAGCAGCAGCAGCAGCAGCAGCGTTGTGGCCTGCCACCAGCACATGCACATCGCCGCCGCAAGCAGCAGCAGCGGTGACGGTGTTCAAAGTCGCGCCCTTGATCGAGGCGTTGTCGTGTTCGGCAATAACGAGAGCGGTC
>JBIKKE010000299.1:0-2899 GCA_044360575.1 Limnohabitans sp.
TCCATGGGTTTAGGACTGGATTCAAGTGCTGTCAGGGCTCAGATGGTTGCCAAGTTGGCGGCTCAAGGGGTCCAAGATGCGCTGGTTTTGCAAGCTATGGGTCGGGTGGAGCGACACCTTTTTGTGGAATCGGCATTGGCCGGTCAGGCCTACGAGGACACCAGTTTGCCGATTGGATTTGAACAAACCATCTCCAAACCCAATGTCGTGGCCCGCATGATCGAGTTGCTGCGTCAAGACGCTCAAGGCAAGTTGGGCCGGATTTTGGAAATCGGCACGGGTTGTGGTTATCAGGCCGCTGTCCTCAGCCATGTGGCGAGCGAGGTTTACAGCATTGAGCGTTTGCGCGGCTTGCACGAAAAAGCCAAAAAGAACCTGCTCCCCTTTCGTTTGCCCAATGTGCACCTGATCTTTGGAGACGGCATGCTGGGCTTTCCCAAAGGGGCGCCATACGCTGGCATCATTTCAGCCGCGGGTGGAGACAAGGTTCCTCAGGCTTGGTTGGATCAGTTGGCCATAGGGGGACGCTTGGTCGCTCCCACAGTCACACCTTCTGGCCATCAAGCCTTGGTGGTGATCCACAAAACCAGTCAAGGGTTCGACCGACAGGTTTTAGAGGCGGTTCACTTTGTGCCTCTAAAATCAGGCATTGCTTGAAGGGTTGAATCCGGATGATTTTTAGTCATGTTTCTCGTCTTTGGCTGGGTGGGGTCACCCTGGCACTTTTGGCTGGCTGCAACACGCCGCCCAGGGTGCCTGCGCCAGTGGAAAGCCGCAATGTGGGCGGTCGGACTGCAATGTCTGCCCCCGCTCCTGTGGCTTCGCCTGCGCCCGATGTTTCGGCGGTGAGTCCCTCCGCCAAAGTGATGCCCGGTTCAGAAAATGCGGGCAAGCCGGGTTTCTACACCGTTCAACGTGGCGATACTTTGACGCGCATTGCCCTGGACAACGGTCAGTCTTGGCGTGATTTGGCCACTTGGAACAATTTGTCGAACGCCAATTTGATCGAGGTTGGCCAAGTCTTGCGTGTGGCCCCGCCAACGGCCATCACCGAGGCGAGCGGCGTCGTTGTCCAGCCGATGGGCCCTGCGGCTCAAGCAGCGCCCAAACCATTGCCCCAAGCGCCAACGCCCCCCCCACCAGCCACTGCTGACCAGGGTTTTGCTTTTTCTTGGCCTGCCAATGGCCAGGTCATTGGCGCCTTTGACGAGGTGAAGAACAAAGGCCTAGACATCGCTGGCCAAGCGGGTGATCCGATCTTGGCGGCTGCCGATGGTCAAGTGGTTTATGCCGGTGCGGGCTTGCGCGGTTATGGCAACCTGATCATCTTGAAGCACAACAACACTTTCTTGACTGCTTACGCGCACAACCAGGCATTGCTGGTCAAAGAAGACCAGCAGGTTCGCAAAGGTCAAAAGATCGCCGAGATGGGCAAAACCGATGCAGACCGCGTGAAACTGCATTTTGAAATTCGTCGTCAAGGCAAACCTGTCGATCCTGCCAAGTTTTTGCCCGCTCGTTGAAATTGCTCTAGGCACTGGGGCCAGTGTCGGGCGTCAGCGTAAAAATCCATTGGTTTTCGTTGTGGCGTTTTGATTTTCCAGACGCTCATCCTGAGACAATCGGTGGATGAGCGAACTAGACATCTCACTATCCCAAGCCCACGCCGACGAAACCAGTCACTCCAGTGAAGATCTGCCCGCAGGCTTTTTGCGTGTGGGGTCTTTGGACATGGATGCCCAAGGCATTGCCCGCCGACCCGACGGCAAAGTCGTGTTCATCGAAGGCGCTTTGCCCTTTGAAATTGTCTCGGTGAATGTGCACCGCAAGAAAAACAACTGGGAGCAGGGCACTGTGACCGATATTCACCACGAATCGTCCCAGCGCGTGCGCCCGGGGTGCCCCAATTTTGGTTTGCACCAAGGTGCATGTGGTGGCTGCAAGATGCAGCATTTGGAGGCCTCGGCCCAGGTAGCGGTCAAGCAGCGCGTGCTCGAGGACAACCTCTGGCACCTGGGCAAGGTCAAGGCCGAAACCCTGCTGCGCCCGATTGAGGGGCCAACATGGGGCTACCGTTACCGTGCCCGACTGTCTGTGCGCTATGTGATCAAAAAAGGCGAAGTCCTGATTGGCTTTCACGAACGCAAGAGCCGCTACATCGCCGACATGAAGGTGTGTCCCGTGTTGCCGCCGCATGTCAGCGCCATGCTCATGCCCTTGCGTGCGCTGATTGCTCACATGGATGCGCGCGAGACACTGCCGCAGATCGAGCTGGCTTGCGGTGACGAGGTCACGGCGCTAGTGCTGCGCCACCTCGAGCCCTTGAGCGATGGCGACAAAGCCTTGCTTCGCGCTTTTGCCGTTTCACAACAGGTTCAGTGGTGGTTGCAGCCCAAAGGGCCCGACACGGTGCAATTACTGGACGAGGGTGGTGCGCAACTGAGTTATGGCTTGCCCGACTTTGGCATCACCATGCCCTTCAGGCCCACCGACTTCACCCAGGTCAACCCCTTCATCAACCGCGTGCTGGTGGCGCGTGCGCTGCGTTTGCTGCAAGCGCAAAAGACCGAACGAGTGATCGACTGGTTTTGTGGTCTGGGCAATTTCACGCTGCCGATTGCCACCCAAGCGGCGCAGGTTTTGGGGATTGAGGGTGCCGAAACCCTGGTGGCCCGTTCGCTTGAAAACTACGCCGCCAACCAGGCCATACGCCCCGCAGGGCAGGCTATGGCGCCCACTGAGTTTGTGGCACGCAATTTGTTCGAAATGACACCAGAGATGCTGGTGGCCGATGGCACGGCCGATAAATGGTTGGTGGACCCTCCAAGAGAAGGCGCTTTTGCTTTGGCCAAGGCGTTGGCTGAGTTGAACGAAAACCAGGACCTGCGACAAGGCTGGA
>JBIKKE010000071.1:0-10632 GCA_044360575.1 Limnohabitans sp.
TGACTTGACCGGCTCCGAACTCAAAGTCAAGAAAAACTCCAAGCTCCTCAAAGTGCTGGAAGCGTTCAAGAAGTCGGGCATCAAGCCCGAGTGGATGGTGCTCGAAGTGCTGCCCGTGTTGCCACCGGACCTGCGTCCTTTGGTGCCACTGGACGGCGGCCGCTTTGCGACCTCTGACCTGAACGACCTGTATCGCCGCGTCATCAACCGCAACAGCCGTCTGCGCCGCTTGCTGGAGCTCAAGGCCCCCGAGATCATTGCGCGCAACGAAAAGCGCATGTTGCAAGAAGCCGTGGACAGCTTGCTGGACAACGGCCGTCGCGGCAAAGCCATGACCGGTGCCAACAAGCGCGCCCTGAAGTCGTTGGCCGACATGATCAAAGGCAAGAGCGGTCGTTTCCGTCAGAACTTGCTGGGCAAGCGCGTCGACTACTCGGGTCGTTCCGTGATCACCGTGGGCCCAACCCTCAAGCTGCACCAGTGCGGTTTGCCCAAGTTGATGGCCATCGAGCTGTTCAAGCCCTTCATCTTTGCCCGCCTCGAGTCGATGGGCATCGCCACCACCATCAAGGCGGCGAAGAAAGAAGTTGAAGCCGGTACACCGGTGGTCTGGGACATCTTGGAAGAGGTCATCAAAGAGCACCCCGTGATGCTGAACCGTGCGCCAACGCTGCACCGTTTGGGCATTCAGGCCTTTGAGCCTTTGCTGATCGAAGGCAAAGCCATCCAGTTGCACCCCCTCGTTTGCGCGGCCTTTAACGCCGACTTCGACGGTGACCAAATGGCTGTGCACGTGCCTTTGTCGGTCGAAGCCCAGATGGAAGCCCGCACCCTGATGCTGGCTTCAAACAACATCTTGTTCCCAGCTTCCGGCGAACCCTCCATCGTCCCGTCGCAAGACGTGGTGCTGGGCTTGTACTACGCCACGCGTGACCGCATCAACGCCCGTGGTGAAGGCCTGATCTTTGCCGACATCGGTGAAGTGCAGCGCGCCTTGGACGCCGACGCCGTTGAGTTGACTGCCAAGATCAACGTACGCATGACCGAGTGGACCAAAGACAAAACGACCGGTGAATTCATCCCGTCCGTGTCCATGGTGGAAACCACTGTGGGCCGTGCCCTGTTGTCAGAGATCTTGCCCAAGGGCCTGCCATTCAGCAACCTGAACAAGGCGCTGAAGAAGAAGGAAATCTCTAAGCTGATCAACACATCATTCCGCAAGTGCGGCTTGAAAGAGACGGTGGTGTTCGCCGACAAGTTGTTGCAAAACGGTTTCCGTTTGGCCACGCGCGCCGGTATCTCGATTGGCATCGACGACATGTTGGTGCCGCCTGAGAAGCCCGCCATCATCGAAGCCGCCGAAAAAGAAGTCAAAGACATCGAGCAGCAATACGTCTCGGGTCTGGTGACCTCTGGCGAGCGCTACAACAAGGTGGTTGACATCTGGGGCAAAGCCGGTGACGTTGTCTCTAAAGTGATGATGGACCAACTCCGCAAAGAGAAAACCATCGACCGTCACGGCAACGAAGTCGACCAAGAATCGTTCAACTCGATTTACATGATGGCCGACTCTGGTGCCCGTGGTTCTGCTGCTCAGATCCGTCAGTTGGCCGGTATGCGTGGCCTGATGGCCAAGCCAGACGGCTCCATCATTGAGACCCCCATCACGGCGAACTTCCGTGAAGGCCTCAACGTGTTGCAGTACTTCATCTCGACACACGGTGCGCGTAAAGGCTTGGCCGACACGGCTTTGAAGACCGCTAACTCGGGTTATCTGACCCGCCGTTTGTGCGACGTGGTGCAAGACTTGGTCGTGACCGAGCAAGACTGCGGAACCCGCAACGGTTCCCTGATGCGCGCCATCGTTGAAGGTGGTGAAGTGATCGAATCCCTGCGCGACCGCGCTTTGGGCCGCACCGTTGTCGAAGACGTGCTGCACCCCGAAACACGCGCTGTCATGGTCAAGACCGGCGTCATGCTGGACGAAGACATGTTGGACGAGTTGGAATTGGTCGGCGTGGACGAAGTCAAAGTTCGCACCGCACTGACCTGCGAGACACGTTTTGGTTTGTGCGCCAGCTGCTACGGCCGCGATTTGGGCCGTGGTGGCTTGATCAACACCGGCGAAGCTGTGGGCATCATTGCCGCTCAGTCGATCGGTGAACCAGGCACACAGTTGACCATGCGTACCTTCCACATTGGTGGTGCCGCGTCGCGTGCGGCTGTGGCCTCCAGTGTGGAAGCCAAGTCCAGCGGCACGATTGGTTTCAATGCCACGATGCGTTATGTGACCAACACCAAAGGCGAGTTGGTGGTGATTTCCCGTTCCGGTGAAATCGTCATCTCCGATGCTGGTCGTGAGCGCGAGCGTCACAAAGTGCCGTACGGTGCGATCTTGGCCATCAAGCCAGACCAAGCCATCAAGGCTGGCGTCATCTTGGCCAACTGGGATCCGTTGACACGTCCCATCATCACCGAGTTTGCCGGTAAGGTTCAATTCGAAAACGTCGAAGAAGGCCTCACCGTGGCCAAGCAAATGGACGAGGTCACTGGCCTGTCCACCTTGGTGGTCATTGACCCCAAGCGCCGTGGTGCTGCCAAGGTCATTCGCCCTCAAGTGAAGTTGATCGACGCCTCTGGCAAAGAAGTCAAGATTCCCGGCACCGACCATTCGGTGACGATTGGCTTCCAGATCGGCTCGCTGATCCAGGTGCGCGACGGCATGGACGTGGGCCCTGGCGAAGTGCTGGCCCGTATCCCTGTTGAAGGTCAAAAGACCCGAGACATCACCGGCGGTTTGCCACGTGTGGCCGAACTGTTCGAAGCCCGCACACCCAAAGACAAGGGTATGTTGGCCGAGATGACTGGTACCGTGTCGTTCGGTAAAGAGACCAAGGGCAAAGTCCGCTTGCAGATCACCGATCCAGAAGGCAAGGTCTGGGATGAACTGATCCCCAAGGAAAAGAACATCCTGGTGCACGAAGGCCAAGTGGTCAACAAGGGCGAAAGCATTGTGGACGGTCCAGCCGACCCACAAGACATCCTGCGCCTTTTGGGCATGGAAGAGCTGGCCCGTTACATCGTCGACGAAGTTCAAGACGTGTACCGCTTGCAAGGCGTGAAGATCAACGACAAGCACATCGAAGTGATTGTTCGTCAGATGCTGCGCCGCGTTGTGGTCGAGAACATCGGTGAGTCCACCTACATCTCTGGTGAGCAGGTGGAGCGCTCCGAAATCCTCAACACCAACGAAGCTTTGCAGCGCGAAGGCAAGATCCCTGCGACCTTCAGCAACTTGTTGCTGGGTATCACGAAAGCCTCCTTGTCGACCGATTCGTTCATCTCGGCCGCTTCCTTCCAGGAAACGACCCGTGTGTTGACCGAAGCGGCCATCATGGGCAAGCGCGACGAGTTGCGCGGCTTGAAGGAAAACGTGATCGTGGGTCGTTTGATTCCCGCCGGTACAGGTTTGGCCTATCACAAGGCCCGCGCTGTGAAAGACGCGATGGACGATGCCGAGCGCAAAGCCATTGCCGATGCAGAAGCTGCGGACTTGGCCGGCGAGTCGACTGAAGACGCCGTCACAGACGCTGGCGAAGCCGCCTGAGCGATGAAGTCACCGGCCCCCCGGTGACCCTTGAACAGCCCCTGTACCGCCAAGTGGTCAGGGGCTGTTTCATTTTCATATAGGCATTCACGGCCCACACCATGACCCCAAAGCCACGCGCCCATCATCTCCCGAGGTCTCCTCGAACGATCTTCAAAGCTTCCGAAGCACATGAGCCGGGTCAGCCGTCCAAGCAGGGGGCGGCCAACCATTCGGCACCCTTGTGGCAACTGCTGCAAGCGACCGCAGCGGTGGTGCAGGGTGTGCGAGCAGGGCGTTCGTTGACGCCTGAAATTGAAGCTGTGCCCTCCGAACTGCGCCCCGGTGTCCAAGCGCTGGCTTTTCAGGTCATGCGGCAACTGGGACGCGCGATCGCGCTGCGCGAACAATTGGCCAGCAAAGCACCACCACCGGCTGCCGACGCTTTGCTTTGTACCGCCTTGGCCTTGAGTTGGCAAGACGCTGCGGCGCCTTACCCGGTACACACGTTGGTCAACCAAGCGGTTGAAGCCGCGCGCCAGCAAAGAACGACGCATGCCCAAAGCGGTTTCATCAACGCGTGTCTGAGGCGCTTCATGCGTGAACGTGAGGACCTGGTGGCCCTGACCGACACCAACCCACAGGCCTTTTGGAATCACCCCCTGTGGTGGATCGCGCGCCTGCAAGCCGAATACCCAAGTCAATGGCAAACCTTACTGGGCATGGCACAGCAGCCCGCTCCCATGAGCTTGCGCGTTGATCCCAGCCACCACAGCGTGGCCGAATACCAGGCGCAGCTGCTGGCCCTGGGATTGCCCTCCAAAGCGGTTGGGGCCACAGGCCTGCAGTTGGCAAAGGCTGTGCCGGTGACCCAGTTGCCCGGCTTTGCCCAAGGCCACGTTTCGGTGCAAGATGCTGCAGCCCAAGTGGCCGCGCCATTGTTGCTGCAAGGCCGTGATGCCACTCAGCCCTGGCGTATCCTGGATGCATGTGCGGCCCCGGGTGGCAAGACCGCCCACTTGTTGGCTTGTTACCCCCAAGCCCGTGTGCTGGCCCTTGATGTAGACGCCCGCCGCTGCCAGCGGATTGATCAGAACTTGCAACGTTTGGGTGCTCAGGCAGAGGTTCGCGCAGAAGTTCGCGCCGCAGACGCAGCCCAGCCCGCCAGTTGGTGGGATGGTCAAAGCTTTGATGCCATCTTGTTGGATGCCCCATGCACTGCTTCGGGCATCGTGCGCAGACACCCTGACGTGCGTTGGCTGCGCCGACCCAACGACAGCGCCCAGTTGGGTCAAATTCAGGCGCAATTGCTCAAAGCGCTGTGGCCTCTTTTGGCGCCAGGCGGACGATTGCTTTACTGCACCTGTTCGGTCTTCCGTTCCGAAGGGGAGGAAACCATACAAGCGTTTCTTCAGCGCAACACCAATGCCCAATTGCTGCCATCTCCCGGTCATTTGATACCGGGTCATACACCCACAGGTCTTCCGGTCGTGGACAATGCATTGGGTGAACACGATGGGTTTTATTACGCACTGCTGGAAAAAGAACGGGCTTGAGCTGCTCAGCAGCCTTGTGCGGCTGTTGTGCGTTGGCATCTTGTCTATTTCCGCAGCTTGGGCGCAAAACGCCAGCATTGAGCTGACCGAACTCAAAGCGCTGCGCGAGAACGGCAATTTGGTGCTCAATGCACAGATGTCTTTGGAGTTGGGGCCTGTCCTGGAAGATGCCTTGGTCAAAGGTCTGGCACTGCACTTTGTGGCCGAAGCCGAGATTTTGCGAGACCGCTGGTACTGGACCGATGCCCAAGTGGGTGTGAGCCACCGCTACTACAGGCTGGCTTTTCAACCCCTGACCCGGCGTTGGCGTTTGAATGTATCCTCAGAACCGATCGCGGGCACCGGTTTGGCGGGCAGCATTTCGCAAAATTTTGACACCCTGGTTGAAGCCCTGAGCGTCATCCGCAGGCAGTCTGCATGGCGACTGGTTGATCTCCAAAGCCTTAGCCCTGACTCACGGCAACGCATTCGCTACAACTTCAAGCTGGATGTCTCACAACTGCCCAGACCCTTTCAGATTGCTGCAGGCGGTCAATCCGATTGGAATTTGCAGGTCAGTAAAACACTCCGTTTGAGCCAGGACTTGGTGCGCTGACATGCCTTGGGCCCAAGCCTATCGCCAAAAGTTCACCAGTCTGCCCAAAGGGGCCAGCCGCTGGCTGTTGTTGGTGGGTGCGCTCAGCTCGGTGTTGATCGGGCTGGGCTTGTTGGTGCTCATGACACAGGCGACCGACCAAAGCGAAAACTACAACCACAACTACGAATGGCTGGTCGTCACCAACGCTGTTGTGGCTGGCGGTTTGTTGCTGACGATTTTGTGGGGTTCTGTTCGGCTATGGCTGCGGCTGCGCAAAGGTCAGTTTGGCGCGCGCTTACTTGTCAAGCTGGCGGGTATCTTTGCCTTGGTGGGCGTGGTGCCTGGCGTGCTGATTTATGTGGTGTCCTACCAGTTTGTGTCGCGCTCGATTGAAAGCTGGTTCGACGTCAAGGTCGAAGCCGCGCTGGTGGCAGGCTTGAACTTGGGAAGGGCCACACTGGATACCCTGAGCGAGGACCTGGCCAAACAAGCCAAAGCCGCAGCCGCCAACTTGGCAGAATCGAGCGAAGCGAACCCTGGTTTGGCCGCCGAAAAAATCCGCACACAGATTGGTGCCACCGAAGTGGCGATCTGGACTTTGGGCGGACGCATGGTGGCCAGTGCCGGTCAGTCGCAATTTCAGATCCGTTCCGAGCGACCTACGGCGCTCCAATTCAGGGAAGCTCGCAAGAATTCGAGCTTGTCTTGGTATGAGGGCCTGGATGAATCTGCCTCTGGTGCCGACAAGGGCCGGATCAAAGTGCTGGTGCTGATCCCGCAGTGGAGCCTGGCACTGGATGAGGATCGGCGTCTTTTGCAAGTGGTTCAAGAACTGCCGCCTACATTGGTCAACAACGCCCTCGAAGTGCAGGCGGCTTACCGTGAATACCAGGAAAGGGCTCTGGCCCGTGAAGGTTTACGGCGCATGTACATCGGCACCCTCACCCTGAGTTTGTTCATGGCAGTTTTGGGCGCAATTTTGCTGGCGGTGTTGTTGGGTAACCAATTGGCCAGGCCGTTGTTGTTGCTGGCCCATGGCATGCGCCAAGTGGCTGCAGGCGACCTGAGGCCCAAGTTGGCTTTACAAGGTAAGGACGAGTTGGGCGGGCTGACGCGCTCATTCGCCGACATGACCCAACAACTGGCCGATGCCAGGGGTAACGTCGAGCGCAGTCTCAGTCAACTTGATCAAGCCAGAAGTAATCTGCAAACCATTTTGGACAACCTGACGGCCGGTGTCATGGTTCTCGATGCAGAAGGGCGCATTCAGTCTGCCAACCCCGGGGCCACGCGCATCTTGCGTGTGCCCGTGGCGGCACACGACCAGCAAAGCATTTTGAGCCTGCCCGGACTGAACGAGTTTGCCAAAGGCGTGGGTGAACAGTTCACAGCTTTGGGCGCAGATACGGGCGCGCATGAACTCGACCATTGGCAAAAGTCATTTGAAATCCACGCTTCTGGCCAAGGTTTAAGTCAAACCGGCGTGAACTTGCTGGCACGTGGCGCCGTCTTGCCTGACGGCATGCGTCTATTGGTGTTCGACGATATTTCTGAGATCGTGTCTGCTGAGCGGGCGCAGGCCTGGGGCGAAGTCGCCCGGCGGCTGGCCCATGAGATCAAGAACCCACTCACCCCGATTCAGTTGTCGGCCGAACGCTTGGAACGACGTCTGATCGGCAAGCTCGACGTTGCTGACGAGGTGGTGTTGGCCAAATCGGTGAAAACCATCGTGGACCAAGTGGATGCCATGAAGCGCTTGGTCAACGAGTTTCGGGACTACGCACGCCTGCCATCGGCCGAGCTCAAGCCATTGCAGCTCAATGAACTGATCACCGATGTCATGGCCTTGTACGCCACCGAACCCTTGGACACCTCGCCGCGCACCAAAGTCATGGCCGAGCTTGATCCGGCATGTCCGGCCATATTGGGCGACGAGCAGCAACTGCGCCAAGTCATTCATAACTTACTGCAGAACGCACAAGATGCTTGTGAGTTGCGGGGTGACGCTGCGTCGCCAGCCCGCGTTCAGGTGCGCACCGAATGGCGTCCCGCTCGGCAGCGCGTTCGGTTGACCGTGACCGATTCGGGTCCTGGCTTTGCGCCCCACATCCTCCAACGAGCGTTTGAGCCCTACGTGACCACCAAAGCTAAAGGCACGGGATTGGGCTTGGCCGTGGTCAAAAAAATAGCCGACGAACACGCCGCCCGCATCGAGATGGGCAACTTGCTGGAAGACGGTGACATACAAGGCGCGCAAGTCTCGTTATCATTCGCGGTGGTGCAAGAAGCACAGGGGCTCCAAACGCCCACTTCATGAATAGAGACAAACAGGCATATGGCTAATATATTGGTGGTGGACGACGAGCTTGGCATTCGCGACCTGCTCTCTGAGATCCTTTTTGACGAAGGGCACCAGGTCGAGCTTGCCGAGAATGCTGCCCAGGCGCGCGAGGCCCGTCAAAACATGCGACCCGACCTGGTTCTGCTCGACATCTGGATGCCCGACACCGATGGCGTCAGCTTGCTCAAAGAGTGGGCCGCATCGGGTTTGTTGACCATGCCTGTGATCATGATGAGTGGGCATGCCACCATCGACACCGCTGTCGAGGCGGTCAAAATCGGCGCCCAAGCTTTCCTCGAAAAGCCCATTACTCTGCAAAAACTCCTCAAGGCGGTTGAGCAAGGTTTGTTGCGAGACCAAGTTCAACAAGCCATGCTGGCTGCAGCACCGCAGCCCCTCTCCAGCACCTTGTCCATGTCCAGTTTGGTGGCCCATGAGACCGCTGCCGCCCCTGATGTTCAACAAAGCTTTGAACTGGACCGTCCGCTGCGTGAGGCGCGTGATGCTTTCGAAAAAGCCTATTTCGAATTTCATCTGGCACACGAGGCAGGATCCATGACCCGTGTGGCAGAAAAAACAGGCTTGGAGCGAACCCACTTGTACAGAAAACTCAAGCAACTGGGTGTGGACCTGACACGCAGCAAACGCCACAGTTGAAAGGGCGCACCAGTGCCTGAAAGTGCGTTTGACTCTGCTATAATTTTCGTTCTGGCCCGGTAGCTCAGTTGGTAGAGCAGCGGATTGAAAATCCGCGTGTCGGCAGTTCGATTCTGCCCCAGGCCACCAAGATTCTTCTTGTAAAACAAGCACTTAGCTCTAAAAGCTAGGTGCTTTTTTTATGGTTTTTTAATTACACGGTAATTGCACGTTTTATTAAAGGTTGACTCAAACCCCCGTCAAGCCTTAAAATACGGTTATGCGAGAAAAAGCAGCAGAGACCGTAGTCGTCCGATCAAACGAAATTCGCCTAGTGCGAAGGCCTGACTCTGATCGCTGGCAAGCCCATTACAAGGTGGAGGCCATTGGCCGATGGCTGCGCAAAGCTACTGGCACTGCAGATTTGGACAAAGCCCGTTCTATTGCTGAAGAACAATGGATGGAGGCGCGCATCTTGGCTCGCTCAGGCCACCCAGTTATTTCCAAGAAATTCAAAGCTGTTGCAGAGATCGTTCAACGAGATCTGGAAATTAAGGTTGCAGCGGACAAGACCAAGCGCGGCAGCAACAACGACTACCTGGCGACCATCAAGGGCTACCTGATCCCGTTCTTTGGCAACTACAACGTGGACAGGATCACTACCGAGGTTTTCAATGACTTTTGCGAGTGGCGCAGGAACAAGGTGGGCAAAGAACTTAGCCAGAGCGCTCAGAGCAACCACAACGCGGCGCTGAACCTGGTGTTAGACCACGCTGTGGAAAAAGGCTTCATGACCAGCCTGCAGCGCCCTGTGCTCAAAAATACAGGTGAGGCAGGGGGGAGGCGTCCAGACTTCTCGGTGAGGGAAATAGAGCTTATTTGTGCTCATTTGCCCGGTTGGGTCGATGATGCCCGCTTGGAGCGCAGCCGAATGATTCGGGAACTGCTGGCCGTCTACATCCCCTTTGTGGCTGCCACTGGCATGCGTCCAGGCACCGAGATTGAGTTTTTGGAGTGGCGACACCTTGAGATCCACAAAGTGGGTGATGAGCCCGTTTTGTACGCACATATTCAGCGGGGCAAGACCGTCAAGAAGAACAAGCCCATGGGGGCTGTTCTTCATCGCAGTTGCTGGTTACTTTTGGAAAAGATTCGTCAGTACACGCCAGAGTTTGCAGACAAGACGTTGGCTCAAGTTCTTGAAGAGCAGCATGCGGCCAAGATTTTCCGAATGAGGGATGGGACCCAGCCCAATCAGTTGAGCAAGCAATTCAAGCAATTGCTTATTGAACTCAAGATGTTGGATTGCCCTATCACTGGGGATGAACGAACTCTATACAGCCTCAGGCACTATGCGATCACCCAGCTTGTTGCTAAGGGGCTGACTGCAGAGCAGATGCAAAGTCAGGTGCGTACCAGCGCCGTGATGATTGCCAAGTACTACAACCACATGCAGCCCCTGATGAACGCAGCGCAGTTCGCAGGGCAAGGAACTGGGCAAACGGGCGATGAGATCAGCCAGATCATCAACAACACGCCTAACGACAGCATGCTGCATTTTGCAGAGCTCAGCACTGGCTTGAGCCTGAGCTTGGTCTTGCAGAACAAACCTGCAGTTGATGAACTCAGAGAGGCTTTGAATCAAGCCTCTGCTGGCGCAGCTCCCAACTAAACGTGAGGAATTTGAGATGACTAGACCTGATCTCACGGCGGAAAAATCTGTTCGCGAGCAGTTGCATGAGCTGTTTCAGGCGATGGCTCAGCGTTCGTTCGATACATGCATGGAAAGTCAAAACCGCGTGAATTTCTACGATGGAGTCATCACGCGTGTGGAAGCGGGTGGCGATATCTCAGCGGATGTGCCAGAAGTTACGGACAAATCGGTGGCTGAAGTTGTAGCTGTAGCCCGAAAGCTGCGCCAGCAAGCTGCTGGCGC
>JBIKKE010000300.1:0-2869 GCA_044360575.1 Limnohabitans sp.
CCCGGCGGGGTGTGCGGGTGCGATTGCTGGTGCAGGGGCGCTACGAGTACTTCATGCAATACCATGCGGCCCGTCCGGTTTACGGGGCCTTGTTGGCTGCTGGCGTTGAAATTTACCAGTACGACGCCAGTTTTTTGCACGCCAAAGTGGCCGTGGTCGATGCCCACCATGAGCGTCCCTGGGCCACGGTGGGCTCGTCCAATCTGGACCCGCTCAGCCTGTTGTTGGCGCGCGAGGCCAATGTGGTGGTGGCGGATCACGTGTTTGCGCAAGGTTTGCACATGCGTTTGAGTGAGGTGATCGCCACGCAAAGCACGCCTGTGGCGGAGTCTTTCAAGCACCGTTTTTGGCACCAGCGTTGGCGAGATCGCGTTGCGTTTGGCCTCATGCGCTTGGCGCTTTTCATCACCGGGCACCGTTATTGAGTGGCTCCAAAGCCAAACCCCTGATCCTTGTGCGTCGATCAATCGCTGTTAGGATCATCCCCATGTTAATGACCCCCCCAGATGCCATGACTGCTTCTGCTGCCACGCCCGACGACGAAGGCGTACCTGTATCCGTCAAGATCCGCGAGCGCATTCATGCTGCCCGCAAACGTTTTCACGCCAACGACAACATCGCCGAGTTCATTGAGCCCGGTGAATTGGACAAACTGTTGGACGAAGTCACCGACAAGATGGCGGGTGTGCTCGACTCGCTGGTGATCGACACTGTCAACGACCACAACACGGGCGATACCGCCCGCCGTGTGGCCAAGATGTACTTGAAAGAAGTGTTCAAGGGCCGCTACGTTGAAGGCCCTGCCATCACTGAATTCCCGAATGCCGAGCACCTGAACGAGCTGATGATCGTTGGCCCCATCACGGTGCGCAGTGCTTGCAGTCACCATTTCTGTCCCGTGATCGGCAAAATCTGGATCGGTGTGTTGCCCAACGAACACACCAACGTGATTGGTCTGTCCAAGTACGCCCGCCTGGCCGAATGGATCATGGGCCGCCCCCAGATCCAAGAAGAAGCGGTGGTGCAACTGGCTGACCTGATTCAACGCAAAACCCAACCCGATGGCTTGGCCATCGTCATGGAAGCGAGCCACTACTGCATGGGCTGGCGCGGGGTGAAAGACATGGACAGCAAGATGATCAATTCGGTCATGCGTGGTGCCTTCCTCAAAGACCCGAACCTGCGCCGCGAATTTTTGTCATTGATTCCCAAAAAGGATTAACCATGTTGGTACGCCTGCTTTACGCCAGCCGTGTGGTGGATGACCGTCCTGAAACCATCGATGCGATTTTGGCGCGCTCGCGCCAGTTCAACCCCAGCACCGGCATCACCGGCATCCTTTGTTATGGCGGCGGTATCTTTTTGCAAGCCATCGAAGGCGGCCGCAGCGCTGTGAGCGAACTCTATGGCCACATCCAAAAAGATGCCCGGCACAAAGACGTGGTCTTGCTGCATTACGAAGAAATCTCAGAGCGCCGTTTTGGCGGCTGGACCATGGGCCAGGTGGATGCGTCTCGCGTCAATACCAACATCTTGCTCAAATACTCAGAGCGTGCCGAGCTCGACCCGTACAACGTTTCTGGCAAAGTTTCACTGGCCTTGCTTGAAGAGCTGATGGCCACCGCGTCCATCATTGGCCGCGCCTGAAAGCATGCAGCTCATCGGCTGCGACTTCTCCAGCAGCCCTTCCAAACGCAAGCCCATCGTGCTGGCGCTGGGCCAAGCCCGGCAGGGCCGGGTGCAACTGCAAGCCCTGCAAACCTTTGACACCCTGGACGCCTTTGGCACTTGGCTGGCGCAGCCTGCCGACTGGGTGGGCGGTTTTGATTTGCCCTTTGGCCTGCCGCGAGAACTGGTTGAAACGCTGGGCTGGCCCACCGACTGGGCTGCCTGCATGGACCACTATTGCGCTTTAGAGCGCGCACAGATTCGCGAACAGTTTGCAGCGTTCTGCAACGCCCGCCCTGCAGGCGGTAAGTTTGCCCACCGCGCCGCCGATAAACCTGCAGGCTCTAGCCCCTCCATGAAATGGGTCAACCCACCCGTGGCCTACATGCTGCACGCGGGCGTGCCCTTGTTGCGCCAAGCGAGTGTGCACTTTCCCGGTTTGCACGCTGGCGACCCCCGCCGCGTGGCGCTGGAGGCCTACCCCGGCTTACTGGCGCGCGAGGTGCTGGGCAATCAAAGCTACAAGAGTGATGACAAAGCCAAACAAACCCCTGAGCGATTGTTGGCACGGCGTGAACTGCTGAGCGCGCTGGAGCGCGGCCAGACCCGCCTGGGCCTGCGCCTGGTGGCCAGCAACGCGCTGTTGGGTCGTTTGGCCGCCGACGCGACCGGCGACAGCCTCGACGCCACCTTGTGCCTGATGCAAGCGGCTTGGGCGCGGCATCAGCACGAAACGGGGCACCCGCAATACGGATTGCCGCCTTTTGATCCTCTGGAGGGGTGGATCGTTACCGCCTGAAATCGATGCCTATCAGCATGGTGGCCAGCACAAAGCCACCCATGAGCGAATACGGGTTCCAGTCAACTCGCACAGAAATCCGAAGGTCAAGGAATGACCCATAATTCATTAATATTTTGGTAAAGAGGCCAAGCGCTATCAAGTGGAAGAAGTACGCGAGCTGTTAGAAAGAATCGGAGTCCATCCATGAACACCATGACGTACAAGAATTATTTGGCCCGCATCGAGTTTGATGAACGGGACAACATTTTTGTAGGCCGTGTTTTGGGTCTGCGTTGCATCATCAGTTTTCACGGTGAAACCGTGTCAGAGCTTCGGCATGAATTTGAAGTGGCGATTGATGATTTTTTGGAAGACTGCAAGGCCCAAGGCATCGCACCCGAAAAACCAGCCTCAGGCAAG
>JBIKKE010000072.1:0-10553 GCA_044360575.1 Limnohabitans sp.
GCCGACTGCGAGAACTTGATCAATCACGATTTCCTGGCCAACGTCCGCAGCAATCTGTTCTACTTTAATTTTTTCGCCAGCGACAACACGATACTGTTTGCCACCGGTTTTTATGACCGCGTACATAAATGACCTCTTTGAATGGAAGTTTCCAAGGGCTAATCCCCAAGGAACCTAAGATTTTAGCATGCACCGGCCCAACCTGGCAAATAATCAAGCCCAAGCTAACACCCAAGGCGACGTAGAGAATGGGTTTCCCTATAATGTAATGACTTTAAAACGCTCAATGTATGGGCGTTTTGCCGCCCCGGCATAGCCGGGTAACCCAGCCGGATTTTCCATTTGTCAGCCTCCGAACACAGTACAGCTGCTGCCCTCGAACTGGTCGCCTCCGATATGGCCGCTGTCGATCTTGTGATTGCACAAAAGCTCGACTCCGGTGTCCCCTTGGTTGGCGAAGTGGCCAAGTACATCATTTCTGCGGGTGGAAAACGCTTGCGCCCCGTTTTGCTGCTGCTGACTTGCGGCGCTTTGGGCTACAGCGGCAATCAGCGCCACAACTTGGCCGCCGTTGTCGAGTTCATCCACACGGCCACTTTGCTGCACGACGATGTGGTGGACGAATCCACACTGCGTCGTGGTCGCCCCACTGCCAACGAAAACTTCGGCAATCCGGCCAGCGTACTGGTCGGTGACTTTTTGTATTCCCGTGCTTTTCAAATGATGGTGGAGGCACAAAGCATGCGGGTCATGCAAACCCTGGCCGACGCCACCAACGTGATCGCCGAAGGCGAGGTGCTGCAGCTGATGAACATGCACGATGCCTCTCTGGACGAAGACGGCTATCTGCGCGTGATCCGCTCCAAAACCGCCAAATTGTTTGAGGCCAGTGCCCGCTTGGGCGCCATTTTGGCTGGCAGCTCCTCCTCTATCGAGACCGCTTGTGCAGACTACGGTCAGGCCCTTGGTACGGCCTTCCAGGTGATCGATGATGTTTTGGACTATGACGGCAATGCCGCTGAAATGGGCAAAAATTTGGGCGACGACCTGCGCGAGGGTAAAGCTACCCTGCCCCTTATTTTGGCCATGCAGCGCGGCAACGAGGCGCAAAGACAAACCGTTCGCGAAGCGATTGAAACTGGCAGCGTGGACAAAATCACCGAAATTGCCAACATTGTCCGAGTGACGGGCGCACTGGAAGCCACGAGAAATGCAGCAGCTGCCGAAGCTCAGCGTGCCATCGACGCCGCCATGCTGCTGCCTGACAATCCTCACCGTTCAGCCTTGCTCACTTTGGCTTCCCAATTGCTCAACCGGCGCACTTGATCAGCTCAACCAGGAGAACCCCTGTGCGAACAAGACCATTGGCCATTTCGGTTTTTTGCATGCTTATCGGCCTTGGCGCCCTGAACGCCATCGCTGCCACGCCCAAATGGGATGCCGTGACTTTGAACGATCAAGGCATGTTTTTCATTGATGCAAATTCGATCAAAGACGAAGGTGGCAAGAAAGTTTTGTGGAGTGCTGTTGATTACAAAAAACCCCAAATGACCGCCGATGGGGTCGCCTATGTATCGGTCCAGACCCAACTGCAAATCAACTGCAAGGTCAAAATGGCTCGGGTGATGCACATGACTTACTTCAGCGGCCCCATGCTCACAGGCAAGCAAGTTGGCCGCCAAGGCATGTTGCATGAGTGGCTTGACATAGACCCGACATCTGCCATCCAAAAAATCGCTCGCCGTGTGTGCTGACTTTCCCGTGGTGCGCAAAAAGCCTTGGGCATCGTTGCCACATTCACGGTAATTTGATCGCTTTTTTCTCTGCCAATGTTTTGGCAATCATGGCACCTCGTACCTTGAGTATGTTGGGCCAACCCGATGAATCTGACAAGATGTCGATCACACGCTGAGGATCCAGACCCAAAGGCTCGACCGATGACAAAGCCTCTCCTACGAATCGTTGGCCAAGAGGGTGATGACAACATCCACCGACTCTGACAAAGACCTGGGCGATTGAGCCTATTGAGCACCTGCATCCAACAAAGACCGAGCCCGCTCGGCAGCTCGGTGAATGAAAAGTCCTTGACCACGGCCACATTGTTGGACTCAAAAATGCGGCATCTTGCAAGCCTGTGCCAGTTCGGCATTTACAAACGCTCTGGACAACGCCATGATTTGAACTCTTTGGTATTCAATCAAGGGGCCAACATGGAATCAGGACCAGCACGATCAAAGCCTTCTGCGAGCGCCGAAGATGCCCCGGTGGTGACGTATGTGCAACAGCTGCTGGAACAAGCTGTTGCGCTCAAGGCATCGGACCTGCATTTCGAGCCTTATGAGCACCACTATCGGGTGCGAATGCGAGTGGATGGGGAGTTGCGCGAAGTCGCCTCGCCGCACATGGCATTGAAAGACCGGTTGGCTTCCCGCATCAAAGTGATGTCGCGTTTGGACATCGCTGAAAAACGCTTGCCACAAGACGGGCGGATGAAACTGCATTTGGCAGACGGTCGGGAGCTGGACTTGCGGGTCAGCACCTTGCCCACCCTTTTTGGTGAAAAACTGGTGATCAGAGTGCTCGATTCGGCCCAAGCCCAGCTGGACCTTCAAGGCCTTGGCTATGAGCCCGAAGACCTTGAGCGCTTATTGACCGCGATCCGCGCGCCTCACGGCTTGGTGCTGGTGACCGGCCCAACAGGCTCTGGCAAAACACAATCCCTGTACGCCTGCCTGAACCTCCTCAACACAGCCGAGGTGAACATCGCCACCGTGGAAGACCCCTGCGAGATACAACTTGCAGGCATCAACCAAGTCAACGTGCAAGACAAGCCGGGCCTCAGTTTTGCCGTAGCTTTGCGGGCATTTCTGAGACAAGACCCGGACATTTTGATGGTGGGCGAAGTGCGGGATCTGGAGACTGCCAACATCGCCATACAAGCGGCACAAACCGGGCATTTGGTGTTATCTACCTTGCACACCAACGACGCTCCGGCCACTTTGGTGCGTTTGCGCAACATGGGCACGGCCCCCTACAACATCGCCGCCAGCGTGAGCTTGGTGACAGCGCAACGCTTGGTGCGCTGCCTGTGCCCCCATTGCAAGCAAGCCACTGCCTTACCCGGTGCCATTTTGCTCAAAGCCGGTTGGCCAGAAGCCTTGTGCCCCACAGATACAGTTCAGGCTTTTGAAGCAGTAGGCTGTGCGCTTTGCCACAAGGGTTTTTCCGGGAGAACCGGTATTTTTCAGGTCATGCCGGTGAGCACCGAGATGCAAAATTTGGTGTTGCAAGAAGCCGGCATTCAGGAGATGGCGCAACAAGCCCGACGGGAGGGCATCAACAGCTTGCGCGTCGCTGGCTTGCGCAAAGTGCTCCAAGGCATCACCTCGCTGGACGAGGTCTTGGTGGCCACACGGGACGATACATGAACGCCCCCAAACCGCAACAAGCAGGTCCGACTTTTCGATGGTCGGGTCGCGACGCGCAGGGTCGTCCCCAAAGCGGTACGTTACAAGCTTTGCATGCCGACCTGGCCAGAGCTCAGTTGCGCCGACAGGGAATACAAAAAGTGCAGGTGCAGCGCATGTGGTGGTCAAGCCCTGACGGCATCAAAAGCAAAGACTTGGCCACCATGACACGGCAATGGGCGGCAATGCTGAAAGCTGGAGTGCCCGTGGTGCAAGCCTTGGCCATGTTGTGCCGAAGCATGTCCCATAAAAGCCTGGTGCGTGTCATGCAGACCGTTCTCAACGACGTGGCATCCGGTGTCGCGCTGAACGATGCTTTGGCACGGCACCCTCGGCATTTCAGCGGCCTTTTTGTGCATATGGTGCAAGCGGGTGAATCAGCAGGCATCTTGGACCAGATCATGGAACGCTTGTCACAGACCCTCGAAAAAAACGAAGCCCTTCGCTCCAAAATCCGTTCAGCGCTGATGTATCCCACCGCAGTGTTGATGGTGGCCATGGGGATTTTGGGGCTGATTTTGGTGTGGGTGGTGCCCGTGTTTGAAGAAGTGTTCCAGTCCTTGGGCGCGGAGTTGCCTTGGTCCACCCAAATGGTGGTGGGCCTGAGCGACTTGCTGATCCAAGCTTGGCCAGTGGTTCTGTTCGTGTTCGCGTTGCCCATCTGGGCGGCACAACACTCAGGGCCTGCAGCCAACCGTCTGCGCACATGGGCCGCACAATGGCTCCTGACATGGCCAGTTCTGGGGCCACTTTTGACCACGGCCATCGTGGCGCGTTGGTCACAAACCCTCTCGGCCTTGCTATCAGCCGGTGTACCCTTGGCAGAGGCGCTGGGTTCAACAGCCCAGGCATGCGATCATCCAGTTTTTGAACGTGTCACATTGCAATTGCAAAGACGGGTCGTTCAGGGCAGCAGTTTGAGCGAGGCCATGGGACAAACTGCTCACTTTCCAGCGATGATCGTCCAGCTGTGCGCAACAGGCGAGGAAACCGGCGCTTTGGACAGCTTACTGGGCAAAGCGGGAGGCCTGATGGTGACAGAATTGGACGACCAAGTGAACGGCTTGACCAGCTTGCTGGAGCCCCTGATCATCGTGTTGTTGGGCGGCTTGATTGGCGCCATTTTGGTGGCCATGTATCTCCCTATTTTCAATTTAGGACAAGTGTTTTGACATGATCGAAGGCGTTTTGGCACTTGTTTTGGCAGGCTTGCTGGGCCTGATGGTTGGCAGCTTTCTCAACGTGGTGATTCACCGCCTGCCGCTGATGCTGCAAGCCCAGTGGGACGCCGAAACCACAGCCACACCCCTTGAAACGCGCCCTTTCAATTTGGCTGTACCGCGCTCACATTGCCCACACTGTCAACAGCCCCTGCGATGGCATGAAAACATCCCGCTGCTCAGCTTCATCGCCTTGCGTGGGCAATGCACCCACTGCCGAGCGCCAATCAGCTGGCGATACCCGGCCATCGAACTGATTACCGCGGGCTTGTTCATCGGGTTGATGGCAAAACACGGCTGGGGTTTCGAGGCCTTGGCTTGGGCTGGGTTTTCGGCGGCCCTGGTGGCCCTGGCTGCCATCGATGCCGACACGCGTTTGTTGCCCGATGCCATCACCCAACCCTTGGTTTGGGCCGGCTTGCTGGCTTCGAGCCTGGGACTTTCAGGGATCGGCTTGAACGAGTCTCTTTGGGGTGCCGCAGGTGGCTACTTGTTTTTATGGTCTGTTTTTTGGCTGTTCAAAGGTCTGACGGGCAAAGAGGGCATGGGGCAAGGTGACTTAAAACTGCTGGCAGGTCTAGGGGCTTGGTTGGGCTGGCCAGCATTGCTGTCCTTGGTGCTGATTGCATCCCTCACGGGAATTTTGGGCGGCTTGGGTCTTAAATGGCGAGGCCGATTGCCTGAGAATGGCGAATTGGCATTCGGACCCTACCTGGTCTTGGCGGGCTTATGGGTCATGTCTTTTGGCACCCTCCCCTGGTTTTTAATCTAAACACTTGACCTACATGACGACTCCAGAAACGACGCAACGCATTTGGCGTCTCGGACTCACAGGCGGCATTGGCAGCGGTAAAAGCACTGTGGCTCATATGCTTGCCACACGAGGTGCTGCTTTGATCGACGCGGACGCGATTTCACGCGGCCTGACGGCTCCGGGTGGTCGGGCCATGGCCGCGATTGCCCAAAATTTTGGGCCGCAGATGGTTGATGGTCATGGCGCCATGGACCGGCAAGCCATGCGCGCTTTGGTGTTTCAAAACCCCCAAGCCAAACAACAACTGGAAGCGATCATTCACCCTTTGGTCAGCCAGATCACCGAAGAACAAACCCAAGCAGCGGTGCAAGGTGGTCAGCGCGTGTTGGTGTTTGACGTGCCCTTGCTGGTCGAATCGGGCGAACGCTGGCGCAAAAAGGTGGACAAGGTAATTGTGGTGGACTGCAATGTCGATACCCAGCGGCACAGGGTCATGACCCGAAGTGGCCTGGCCGCCGAAGAAATCGACCGCATCATCGCACTGCAGGCCACCCGTGCGCAGCGCCTGGCATGCGCCGATGTGGTGATCTTCAATGAAGGCTTGAGCCTGACTGCATTGGACGCCCAAGTGGCTCAATTGGCGGCTGACTTCGGGCTATGATGGTGACACTGGAATACGCCGCGTGATACTGTACGAATACCCCTTCAACGAACGCATTCGCACTTACCTGCGCTTGCAACAATTGTTCAACCGCCTGGGCCAATTGATGGGCCGCACAGACGCGTTGGACCACCACTTTGCACTGACCACTTTGTTCGAGATCATCGAAGTGGCTTCGCGCTCGGAACTCAAATCCGATGTGCTCAAAGACCTGGAGCGCCAAAAACAGCTGTACAACGGCTACCGTGGCAACCCGGCCATTTCCGAAAAGGCCCTGGATGGTCTGATTGCCCAACTTGACGAATACTTTGACGCACTCAACCAGGTCAGCGGCAGGATTGGCCAAAGTCTGAATGACAACGACTTTTTGATGGCCCTGCGAAGCCGCGCTGTGATCCCAGGCGGGACCTGCGAGTTTGACTTACCCGCCTACCATGCGTGGCAACACCACGATGCGACCAGCCGCAGCCAAGATCTTTCGCAATGGGTCGCACCCTTTGGTCCCTTGGCGCAAGCTGTCAAACTGCTGCTGCAAATACTGCGTGAATCCGGCTCCAGCCAAAAAGTCATGGCCACGGCCGGTCAGCTGCAACAAAACCTGCCGCAAGGGCGCACTTTTCAATTGCTGCGCCTCAAAATCGATCCATCGTTTGGCATCACGCCAGAGATCAGTTGCAACCGATTGCTGGTGGTGATCCGCATGCTGCGCCAGCAAAGCGACGGCAAACTGGTGGCCACCACAGAAGATGTGCCTTTTGAGATGTCTTTGTGCGCATGAGTGAATCGAACCAGCCCCAAGAATTCACGCCTCGCAAGGTGCGTTGCCCTGCCTGCGCGGGAACCAGCATTTACAGCCCGCACAACCCCTACCGACCGTTTTGCAGCGCCCGTTGCAAGGGCGTCGACTTAGGCGCCTGGGCCAGCGAAGAATTCAAGCTGCCCGACGATACGCCACCCGACGAGCCTTTTGGCGATCCGCGCTTGCAATGACGTGAAACTCAGGCGTGCGTGGGGCCTGTGAATTGCCGCTCTTGGGCCAACCAGGACAACACGGGGATGGTGCCCGGCAGTACTGGCGCCACGGCCACAGGCAAGCTCTGCCAAGCGTGTGATTGCGCTTCGCGCATTTGCAACTCACCCTGCCAGTCCCACACCTTGCAAAAGTGCAGCCGAACCAGTGCGTGCGGGTAGTCGACCATCTGGGTTTTCCACACCTGAGCTTGCCCTATGGTGATGCCCAGCTCTTCTTGAAGTTCACGGCGCAGCGCCTGCTCGACCGACTCGCCGGCCTCCAGCTTGCCACCCGGGAACTCCCAGTAACCTGCATACACCTTGCCCTCTGGGCGCGAGGTGAGCAAGAAATGGCCATCGGCTTGCAACAACACGCCCACCGCCACATCGACCACGGCACGCTCAGCCTGACTTACGCTCAGGTCTTCGCGTGCGCGGTCGCCATCGGCCACCAACAAACCAGCGCTCATGCCGGGTCGGCTTGCCGGCCCATCATGTCCCGCGCAAACTGGTAGGCCACTCGGCCGCTCCGCGAGCCGCGCTCCAGGGCCCAAAGCAACGCGTCTGGGCGGGCAGCTTCAATCTGGGCGGACGTGGCGCCCAAGGCGCTCAGCCACTGGCCGGCAATGGTCAGGTACTCGTCTTGAGAGAAAGGGTAAAAACTGATCCACAGACCAAAGCGTTCGGACAGAGAAATTTTTTCCTCCACACCTTCACCCGGGTGCACTTCGCCGTCGTCGGTGTGCTTGTAGGTGAGGTTCTCGCTCATGTATTCAGGCAAGAGGTGGCGGCGGTTGCTGGTGGCGTACACCAACACATTGGGTGTCGAGGCCGCCACGGTACCGTCCAAAATGGACTTGAGCGCTTTGTAGCCCGGCTCGCCATCTTCAAAGCTCAGGTCGTCGCAATAGACCATGAATTTTTCGGGGCGGCCCGCCACCACTTCGATGATGTCGGGCAAGTCGGTCAGGTCTTCCTTGTCCACCTCAATCAGCCGCAAACCATGAGGTGCGTAGGTGTTCAGGCATGCTTTGATGAGAGAGGACTTGCCGGTGCCGCGTGCACCCGTGAGCAACACGTTATTGGCCGGCCGACCGTGTACAAATTGCTCGGTGTTGCGTTGCAGTTTTTCTTTTTGGTCGTCGATTTCCTTGAGGTCAGCCAACGTCATGGCCGCCACATGACGCACAGGTTCGAGCACGCCGTGACCAGAAGAGCGCTTGCGGTAGCGCCAGGCAATGGCCTGTGTCCAGTCGGGTGCCGACAGGGGCTGGGGCAAGACGGATTCAATGCGGTCCACCAGTTGGCTGACTTTGGCCAACAGCTGATCCAAGGCTGAGGTAGCAGGAGAGTTCATGAACGGTAATCCGCGTTGATGGTGACGTAATCGTGGCTGAGGTCGCAGGTCCACACGGTATCGCTGGCAGTACCCCGGCCCAGGCCCACGCGCACGGTGATCTCGCTGCCCTTCATGACACGCTGGCCGTCTTCTTCGCGGTACTCGGCGCGGCGGCCGCCTTGAGAGACCACATGCACGTCGTCCAGATGCAGCTCGATCAGACCTTGGTCCAAATCATCGATGCCCGCATAACCCACGGCGGCCAAAATGCGGCCAAGATTGGGGTCGCTGGCAAAGAAAGCGGTTTTGACCAAGGGTGAATGCGCAATGGCATAGGCCACCTGGCGGCATTCTTCGGCCGTGCGGCCGCCTTCAACCTGCACAGTGATGAATTTGGTCGCGCCCTCGCCATCGCGCACGATGGCGTGTGCCAACTGACGGGCCACTTGCATCAAGCCTTGCACCAAGGCCTGACCATCGGCGCTGTTCAGTGCGGTGATGGGGGCGTGACCGGCCTGGTGCGTGGCAATCAGCATGAAAGAATCGTTGGTCGAGGTGTCACCGTCAATGGTGATGCGGTTGAAAGACCCATCGGCCAGCTGTTTGGCCAATGCGGGCAACAAGGCAGGGTCGATGCAGGCATCGGTGGCCACAAAACCGAGCATGGTCGCCATGTTGGGGCGGATCATGCCCGCACCCTTGCTGATGCCCGTGATGCTCACGGTCTTACCGCCCACTTGCACCTGCACGCTGGCTGCTTTGGGCACGGTGTCGGTGGTCATGATGCCTTCGGCAGCGGCGGCCCAATGGGCGGCTTGAGCGTCGGCCAGGGCAAAAGGCAGCCCCGCCACAATGCGGTCCACAGGCAACGGCTCCATGATCACACCGGTCGAAAACGGCAGCACTTGCGTAGGGGTGCAGTGCAGCAAGCCGGCCAGGGCGTCGCAAGTCTGGCGGGCATGCGCCAAGCCCGGAGCGCCCGTGCCTGCGTTGGCGTTGCCCGTGTTGATGACCAAGGCGCGCACCGCGCTGCCTGCGCTCAAGTGCTCACGACACACCTGCACTGGCGCTGCGCAAAAACGGTTACTGGTGAAAACCCCTGCCACGCTGGCGCCTTCGTCCAGCAAAAACACCGTAAGGTCTTTGCGATTGGCTTTGCGAACACCCGCTTGGGCGATGCCAATGCGCACGCCGGCGATGGGGCTCAGTTGTGCGGGGTCCAGTGGTGGGAGATTCACGGGCATAAACATCCTTCAGGAAAACACAGGTATTGCAGTCGACTCACAGACAAAACGGGCCGAAGCCCGTTTTGTTGGTTCGCTTCGATCAAGCGAGTTTGCCGTGGCAGTGCTTGTACTTTTTGCCACTGCCGCAGGGACAAGGGTCATTACGCCCCACCGGACCATAAGCTTGCTGCAAGCCCGCCAGATCAGCGGCCACAGTTTGTGGCTGTCCCGTTTCATCAGGAGCGGTGTAGGTCACGTTGCTGATTTTCTCGGCACGCTCTTCGATTGCTTGTGCAGCCTGCTGAATCTGGTCACCCGATTCGATGCGCACGGTCATCAGGGTACGGGTCACCTCGTTCTTGACCCCATCGAGCAACTGACCAAACAACTCAAACGCTTCGCGTTTGTACTCTTGCTTGGGTTGTTTTTGAGCATAGCCACGCAGGTGAATGCCCTGGCGCAGGTAATCCAGCGAACTCAGATGTTCACGCCAATGGGTGTCGATGCTTTGCAACAAAATCATGCGCTCAAACGAGACGAAACTGTCACCTCCCGCCTGATCCAACTTGGCTTGGAACTGCGCATGGGCTGCAGTCACCACCATCTCCAAGATATCTTCCTCGGCAATGGCGCTGGAGTCTTGAACTTTGGCCTGGAGTTCCAGCTGCATGCCCCAATCTTCGGCCAGCACTTTCTCAAGGCCAGGCAAGTCCCACTGCTCTTCCACCGACTCAACGGGCACATACTGGCGGGCCAAATCGGTAAAGCAACCCTCGCGCAAGGCCGAGATCTGGCCATGCATGTCTTGGGCGTCCAAGATGTCGTTGCGCTGCTGGTAAATTACCTTGCGCTGGTCGTTGGACACATCGTCGTAT
>JBIKKE010000301.1:0-2848 GCA_044360575.1 Limnohabitans sp.
GGCGATCTCGTTGGAGTGCACTTCGGCGGTCTTGATCATGCCTTCGGGGTTGATGATGAAGGTGCCGCGCAATGCCAGGCCTTCTTCTTCAATGTGCACGCCAAAAGCGCGTGTCAGGGTGTGTGTAGGGTCGCCAACCAAGGGGAACTTGGCCTTGCCCACAGCAGGCGATGTCTCGTGCCAGACTTTGTGCGAGAAGTGGGTGTCGGTGGTCACGATGTAAACCTCGGCACCAGCGGACTGGAAAGCTGCGTAGTTGTCAGCCGCGTCTTCGATTTCTGTGGGGCAGTTGAAGGTGAAGGCTGCGGGCATGAAAATCAGCACGGACCACTCGCCCTTGAGGGTTTCGTTGGACACTTGCACGAACTTGCCGTTGTGGAAAGCCTGGGTCTTGAAAGGCTGGACTTGGGTATTGATCAAAGAGGACATGGTGTTTCCTGTGGGTGGTTTAAAAAAACTATCGAATGAGGTAACTCATTGGTCGCAATCATAATGCAGCCTAGGGTTTCTACTCATGAGTAGTTTTTATGACCTCGATAGGAAAAACCTTTAGACCCAGCCCAGCCTGCCAGGGGCGGACCGTTTGGATGGGGCCAATCAAGCCCGTGGGGGCTGTGATTTCTTCAAAAAACCCAGCGCCAAGCTCAGCCAAGCCAGAATCCAAGCCATGCCACCCCAAGGCACCAACGCGCGCAAGGCATCCCAAGCGAACACATGGCGGGCATAAAGGTTGAAGCTGAACAAAAAAAGACCAAGCAGCATGAGCCAGCCCGCCGCCTGCAGCCAGCGCGATGCCCCGCAGACCCGTAACGCCAGCCCAGTGAACAACAAGCCCAGCGAATGAAATTGTTGCTGGCTCAAGGCGGTTTGTACGGCCGTGGGCACGCCACCGGCAAACACGGGCAAATGAGCGAAGGCGGCGCTGAACACCACGCTGGCGCAAGCACTGATCGCTCCCAGCACCAAAAACCACCTGGCCGACAGGGGCCAGACTTCGGTCGAGGAAACAGAAGCAAGAGCAGAAAACGGACTGGACATGGGGTGCTGGGCGCAAGGCAAAACAGGGACACGCGCATTGAAGCACGTTTGTAAGCCCCATAAACAATCAATAAAGAACGCTTACATCAGCGGCCTGCGGTACCCCCCTGCCCGCCCACCGGGAGACAGCACCACCTGCCACAACTGGTTGTCGCGGGCGCGGAAAGTGCCTGCGCAGCACAACAGGTAATAGCGCCACATGCGGTAAAAACGCTCGCCATAACGCTCCTGGAGTGAAGGCCATGCGGTTTCGAAACGAGCATGCCAAGCCAACAGCGTCTTGTCGTAGTCCTCGCCCAAGTTGTGCCAATCCTCCAAGACGAAGTCTTCTTCGCTGTAGTGAGCGATTTCGGAAGCCGAGGGCAGCGTTCCATTGGGAAAAATGTATTTTTCAATCCAAGGATCAATGCTCGCCCCCGCCCGGTTTTTGCCAATGGTGTGCAGCAAAAACAAACCATCATCGCGCAAGCTGCGCCGCGCCATCTCAAAGTACGCGCGGTAGTTTTTGTGGCCCACATGCTCAAACATGCCAATGGACGCCACCCGGTCAAAGCGCTGCTCGCCATGTGGGTTGAACTGCCGGTAATCGACCAGCTCAAAACGCACGGGCAAGTCTTTCGCCTTTTGCATGCCCAACCGGGCCTGCTCTTTGGAGATGGTCAGCCCCACGCACTGCACCCGGTAATGCCGGGCCGCATGCAACATCAAGCTGCCCCAGCCGCAGCCGATGTCCAGCAGCGTCATGCCCGGCTGGAGTTGCAGCTTTTGGCATATTAAATCCAGCTTGGCCTCTTGCGCCTGCGCCAAGGTTTGCGCCAACGGCCAATAACCGCAGCTGTAGGCCATGGACGGGTCGAGCATGGCTTCGTACAAATCGTTGCCCAGGTCGTAATGCATTTCGCCCACCTGCCAGGCCCGGTGGGGTGATTGCAAATTGGTCAGCCGGGCCTTGAGTGATGCCCACAGCCACCCGGCCCGGCCTACCTGCTCATCCAAGCGCGCCCGCAGAATACGGGTGATGAACTCGTCCACTTGGTCGCAGTCCCACCAGCCATCCATGTAGCTTTCGCCCAAGCCCAAGCTGCCGCGCGTCAAGATGCGGTCAAAGGTGTCAGGGTGGTGCACACGCATGTCCCAAGGCCTGCCGCCTCCGACCCGGATATCGGCCGTGGCCAGCAACTCGCTGGCGCGCCGCCAATTGCTGTCCGTGCGAACCAAAACGGTTTCATTCTTGTCCCCATTGAGCTCTGCAACCATCCTGCTCTCCTGTTCATGGACCCTTCCGGACCGGTCGCCCTCGGTGGTGTCCATGCTAGGCACCACCTCGGCCTGGGTCCATCCAGCAAAGCCGGTAGCCCAGTACCGTATTGGGGGTACGGCTTGACGCCATGGTCAATTGAATGGCGTCCGTTTGTCCAGGCCATCTGTGCATAATTGACGTTGACGTAACGTCAATTAAATTCAGGAGTTGAACATGGACATTCAAGGCAAGGTTTTCATCGTCACCGGCGGCGCATCGGGCTTGGGCGAAGGCACGGCGCGCATGCTGGCGGCCCACGGTGGCAAAGTGGTGATTGCCGACATGCAGGCTGAAAAAGGCGAAGCCATCGCCCAAGAGCTGGGCGGCGCATTCGTCAAATGCGATGTGAGCAACGAAGCCGACGGTCAGGCCGTGGTCGCCAAAGCCGTGTCCATGGGCAAGCTGGTGGGTTTGGTCAACTGCGCGGGCATTGCCCCGGCTGAAAAAACCGTGGGCAAAAACGGCGCGCACAACCTGGCCGTCTACACCAAGACCATCATGGTCAACCTG
>JBIKKE010000073.1:0-10496 GCA_044360575.1 Limnohabitans sp.
CGATGTAGTCCTTTTGCCAGTTGGCGCCCAGCGTTTCGGTCAGCTTGTCATAGGCTTTGTCCACCACATGCAGGGGTGTGTAATACGCGCCTTTGAAGCTGCGCTCGTCATACGGGATCAGGCTGTCGCGGCGTTCGAGCAGGTAGTCGCGGTATTCCGATTTGGGCGGGCGGTGGTAGATGGCCCAAAACTGCCGGTAGCCTTCTTTGTTGCCCAGGTCAAAGGTTTTACCGCCCAGTGAAAACACCGGCGCGCCGCTTTTGTGCATCAACTCGGCGGGCAAGTTGGCGTGGGTGGACACGGTGCCGTCGTGCATGATGTCCGCAAAAAACAGCAGCGCGTAGTCTTCTTCGCTCACCCCCACGATCTCGCGGCCCACCATGGCCACCCATTTGTCAAACACCTGTTTCAGGTTGTCGGGCGTGATTTGTGTGCGGATGATGTCGCCGGATTTGATGGCGGCTTTGACGGTGCTGATGAACTCGTCTTCGTGCGTCTTGATTCGGAACGACACAAAGTAGGTGCCGATGTGGGCCGATATCTCGTCCAGCGCTTCTTGCGTGAACTGGCTGGCGGACTTGCCCCATTGGATGGTTTTTTTGGCCAGAAAAGGCAGCACATCGGCGCTTTTCATGATGGCGGCTTTTTCGGTGTCGATCACTGCCAGAAAAGGCGGCACATGCTCGCCTTTGTTCAGCGCCACCTGCACGTAATGCAGCAGCTGGGTGAACATGGCGTAGCTGGAGTGGCGGTCGGTGTCTTTGGCCTCGAACCAGATCTCGCGGCTCTGGATGTCGATCAGGCCCTTGGTGTAGCCCTTGAGGCCCAGGGCCTTGATGTACGCGTCTTTGACGTCTTCTTCGCTCTTGGCGGCTTGCAGCTGGGTGTAGAGGCTCACGGCAGACAATGTAGGTGAATAGACCCTATATTGTCTTTGAATTAAAAATCTAAGTTAGCCATTAATGTCCGGTAAATTTCATGACCGCAGGGTTTACCCCGGCGGAGACCAAAGACTTAATCAATTACCATTCTTTTTGGATACCACTTCCTATGAGGCCATGATGAAATTTCACAGTGCTGCCACAGCTGCAGCTTTGACACTTGCACTGAGCAATGCGCTTGCGCAAGCTCCGGCCCCGACCATGCCAACCGCTGAGCAGACCGATCCTTTACGACTGGGTTGGATGGTCGGCTCGCCACCACCGGCAGACAAGCTGATACGTTTTGCAGATGGTTCTTTTTATAGCTTCCCACGTTTTCGCTGGACATTTTCAAATACGCGGCAATTTGGACCGACAACCAATGTTTCCCGTGGAATTGGCGCGGTTTCTGTTTTGCCGCGCGCAGAGCGCAATGACCTGGATGCGGTGAAATTCACTCCGCTGGGTCGAACGGAGTCGTTGAGCTGGGAGCAGGCTTTCAACGCCAATTTCACCGACGGCATTGTGGTGCTGCATAAAGGTCGCGTCGTCTATGAGCGCTATGGTGGCGTCTTCAAAGATGACAAGCAGCATGTGGGCCACTCAGTGACCAAATCATTTTTTGGTTTGATAGGCCAGATATTGGTTGCTGAAGGCAAGCTCGATGAAAACGCGAAAGTGGCTCAATATGTGCCCGAGCTCAAAGACAGCGCATTTGGCGACGCAACGGTGCGTCAAATTTTGGACATGAGAACGGGCCTCAAATACAGTGAAAACTATGCCGACCCAAAGGCTGAAGTCTGGGATCATGTTCGCGCTGGCGGCGTGTTACCTCGACCTCCAGGCTATAGCGGACCGCAAACTTTCTATGAATTTTTGCAAACGGTCAAAAAAGAAGGGGAGCATGGCGGAAGCTTTTCTTATAAAACAGTCAACACCGACGCACTTGGCTGGGTCATTCGGCGCGTTACAGGACAATCCATTGGAGAGAATCTGAGCGAACGAATCTGGAAACGCCTAGGCATGGAGCAAGATGCGTTTTTTAGCGTTGACTCAGTTGGCAATGAGTTTGCTGGAGGAGGACTCAATACCGGACTTCGTGACTTGGCTCGCTTTGGTGAAATGATTCGCAATGACGGTAAAGCCGCAGGGCAGCAAGTTGTTCCCAAGCCAGTGATTGATGATATTCGCAAAGGCGGTGACCGCAGCGCCTTTACCGGCTACCCATTACTTGCAGGTTGGAGCTACCGCAACATGTGGTGGGTGTCACACAATGAGCATGGAGCCTTCATGGCAAGGGGCGTACATGGTCAAAACGTGTACATCGATCCCAAAGCCGAAATGGTGATCGCCCGCTACGCTTCATTTCCAATGCCCGCTAACGGATTCAACGACCCAACCACTTTACCTGCCTACCACGCTCTTGCGAAGCATCTTATGGCCAATCCTCGCTGATACGCGCCTCCGCGTCGAACCGCCGGACGCGGCACAGACCGCGCTGGTTTCGACGTCGGCGCCTCCTTGTTCGCTGTTCTAGCCGGCTGAGGCGGTATTGGCCCATTCATCCAAGATGATGGGGGCCACATCGGAACCGGCCTCTGAGCCCACGAGTTTTTTGATGACCAGTTGGTTCATACCCAGATTGGCTTGATGAAGCCAATAGCGGTGCACATCGGCGGGCGTGATGTTCAGGGACGCCAAATGCGTCTCGATATGCTGCGCATCCATTTGCATGACTTCCTTGAACACCTTGCGGCCTTTTTGCATGAAGGGCTTGTCACGGTCTTGTCAGTTGCTGTCTTCGCATTGGTTCAGAAAGCTAAAGTTATTGCGGATAAATGCGTTTCAGAGCGTCAACCAGCATCGTCTTGTCCCGGTTTCTCAAGAGCTGAAGGGCGACGCCCTGATACTTATTGCTCACCGAGCAAAGGTGGTTTTGGCGTTGTCGCCCATGATCAACGCGGTCATTTCGATGGGTTTGGCGAGCCTGAGCAACTTGGCGACTTTGCGGCCAGCACCGCCAGCAGCTGGACCCATGGTTCAGTCACAATCAGCGCTCAGCCCATCAAAGCCATGCACATCAAGACCTCACCCCTCCTTTCCGTCCTCTTCGTCGTCGCCGCTGGCGTTCTGCTGCCCAGCTCAGCCACTTTTGCGGCCAAGGAAGCCGCAGGCAAAAACACGGCGAGCAAGGCCACTGGCGCCAAGAAGGCTGTTTCCGGCAAAAAGGCTGTATCCAGCAAAAAAGTTGTACCCAGTAAAAAAGCGGCGCTCGCCGTCAACGCATTGCCCCCTTTGGCGGCCCAAGAGGCATTGGCCGCCAATGCGCCTGCCCTGCCTGCCAAAGCTTGGTTGCTGATGGATTACGACTCCGGCCAAGTGCTGGCTTCGGCCAACGCCGACGAAGCCTTGCCGCCTGCGTCGCTCACCAAGATGATGACCAGCTACATCGTTGAGCAGGCATTGCGCACCGGCAAACTCAAGCCCACGGACCTGGTCACCGTGAGCGAAAACGCTTGGTGCCGAGGCACCAGCGCCGAGTCGTGCATGTATTTGCCACTGAACGGCCAGGCCACCGTCATGGACCTCTTGCGGGGCATCATCGTGCAGTCGGGCAACGACGCGTCCAAGGCGATTGCCGAGCACATGGCGGGCTCTGAAGCGGGCTTTGCCAAGTTGATGAACGCTGAAGCCCAACGCTTGGGCATGACCAAGACGAACTTCGTCAACCCCACCGGCTTACCCGATCCGGCACACAAATCGTCTGCGAAAGATCTGGCCATCCTGGCGCGCGCCATCATCCGCGACGGCGCGGAGTTTTATCCCATCTATGCCGAGCGCGAGTTCAAGTACAACGGCATCAAGCAAGGCAACCGCAATGCCTTGCTTTACACCGACCCCAGCGTGGACGGCTTAAAAACCGGCCACACCTCAGAGGCCGGCTTTTGTCTGGTCACATCCGCCAAGCGCAACGAGATGCGCTTGATTTCGGTCATCCTCAACACCCACAGCGCACAAGCGCGTGCAGACCAGACGCGTGAGCTGCTCAGTTGGGGCTACAGCCAGTTTGAAAAAGTCACGCCCATTCAGTCCAGTGCGGTGGTCACCAACGCCAAGGTCAGCTTTGGCAAGACCGATACGGTGGCCGCTGTGCTGGGCGCGCCGTGGATGTTGACCATGCCGCGCGGCCAATCTGTGCAGACCCAGTTCGAGCTCAAGCCTGGCCTGGAAGCACCCATCGCCAAAGGCGCCGTGATCGGCAAAGTGGTCGCCACAGCGAACGGCAAGCCGGTGGGTGAAACCCTGCTGGTGGCGCAGGCCGATGTGGAACGCTCAGGCTGGTTGCTGCTGGCGTGGCAGAAAGTGACTCACTTGTTCGGCAAGTGAGCGTTGACGTTCACCACCACCCGCCCGCGCACCTGACCCGCCAGGATCTATGCGCCTAGGGTTTTGACGTGGTGATCGTCAAGCAGATGCCGCCTTTAAATCAGCGCCAGGGACAACCAGGGGAAGGCGCAGACCAAGACCAGTACCGCCAACATCGCCCCGAGAAATGGCATGCAACCGGCAAAGATGCTTTCCACTGAAATCTTGGGGTCGTTCAAGGTGGATTTGACCGTGAACACCGAGATGCCGAAGGGCGGTGTCAGCAGGCCCATTTCGACGGCCAGCACGGTGATCACGCCGAAATGGATCAGGTCGAAACCAAAGCTGGCTGCGATGGGCGCTGCCACCGGCGTCATGATCAACAAGATGGAGCTGGAGTCCAAAATCATCCCCAGTAGCAGCACGATCCCGATGTACAAGGTCAGAAAGCCATAGGGTCCAAGACCGGCGTCACGCACCACATCGCTGATGGCGACAGGCACACCCGCCACACTGAGCATGCGGCTGTAGAAACTGGCGGCCACCAGCAAGATCAAGATGGTGCAAGACACGCTGCCGGTTTCGTGCAAGACCTGCCACAGCTTGCCTTTGCCCAAAGAGCGCCGCATCAAGGCAATCAGCAGCGCACCAAAGGCGCCCACACCACCGGCTTCGGTGGGTGTGAAAAACCCACCGTACAGCCCCCCCAGCACCAAGGCCACCAGCGCAGCAATGGGTACCAGTTTGTTGACCATCTGCAACCAGGTCAGGGTCACTTCTATCTGGCGTCCCCGCAGCAACTGAGATTGCTGTTGAGGATCAAAGACCCGACCTGGCGTGAACCGCGCCATCAGCATGATCATCACGGCGAAGACAATGGCCAGCAAGAAGCCAGGAATGACGCCGGCCACAAACAATTTGCCAATCGATTGCTCGGCCAATACGCCGTAAATGATCATCAGCAAGCTGGGTGGAATCATCATCCCCAACACCGAGCTGCCAGCCACGGTGCCGGTGGCAAAGGTGGTGCGGTAACCGTGTTTGACCATTTCGGGCACGGCCACTCGGGTGAACACCGCGGCCGACGCGATGGAGACCCCTGTGACCGCTGCGAAAACCGTGTTGGCGGCCACCGTGGCCACACCGAGGCCGCCTTGTAGCTTGCGAAGCAGGACTTCTGCGACCGTGAACGTGTCCTTACCGACGTTGGAAATGCTCACCAGCAGTCCCATCAGCACAAACAGCGGAATGGTTGCAAACACATAGTCGGCCACACCGTTGTAGGCCGATATGTAAAACAATTTGATGGCCATGTCGAGGTTGTCTCGCACCAGCCAGACACCAGCAAAGCCGACCGCCAGCAAAGCCACGCCAATGTGTATGCCCAGCAGTACCAAAACGACCAGTACGCCAATGAGCAAACCGCCCAGACCTAAATCGCTCATACGCCACCTCCCAAGGGATCGTCAGCTGGACCTGTGGATCCTGGTTGTTTCATGATGCCGGGGATGCTCATCAAATAGCACAAAGCACCGACTGCAGAGCCGGCCACGAGCAGGCCACGGAACGGCCAGGCCGGAACGCTGTAGACGCCCTGCACGCCATAGAACTCGTTGCTGGTCCAGGAGTTGCTGAATTCGGACCAACCAATCCAGGCCAAGGCCGCAAACAAGCCAGCACCCACCAAGGCATTGAAGACATTGAGTGCCACGACACCTTTGGCCGAGCGCTTGCCAATGAGGTTGAGCAAAAAATCACTGCGCGTCATCCGGTTGCTGCAAACGGCAGCGGCCAATTGAAGAAAAACAATCGCGCCGACCGAGCGAGAGGAGAACTCAGCCACCCCGGTGATGGGTTGATTTAAAAACCCCCTACCGATCACATCGGCGACCACCAGAGCCATGATCAGGAAGATCCAGACCGTTCCAACAGATGCCAGAACATTGGCTGGAAATTCCAAGGGGTGCCGCTGTGAAGCAGCTGTTTCTGTTTGGGGGTCGGCATGCAAGATGGGCTCCTCGTGTGGATGAGCAAATGGGCTGCAGGGCCCTCCATAGAAGGGGGCCCTGCAGCCATCAACGCGGTCAAATGGTGGGGGTCAGCGGGCCGCTTTGTCCCAATCGCGCAGGGGCTTCACACCCCGAGCGCGCAATTCGTCAAAGTAAGCGCGGAGCACAGACTTGCCCGCATCACCCGTGGTCTGCAACCATGGGGTGATGATGTCCGGCAGGCCGTTGATCCACTTGGCACGCTCAGCGGCTGGAAGATCGCTCACCTGAAGGCCGGCGGCGCGCATGGTTTCCATGGCTTTCACAGCGGAGGTGGTGACATGTTTGCCGTGGGCGACCGATGTGGACTTGCCAGCTTTGATGAAGGCTTCCTGAACTTCCTTGGGCAATTTGTCAAAGAAGCTTTTGTTCGCTGCAACGCTGCCTAAGTACATGGCACCCACATCCACGCGTGTCAAATACTTGGCCACTTCGTAGACACGGGCCGGGCCGATGCCGCTGGCAAAACTCAGGGCGCCTTGGGTCACACCCGTCTGAATGTTGGTGTAGTAAGTGGTCAAGGCGCCATCAACGGGCGTGGCGCCGGTGTCGCGCATCCAGTTGGCCGATGTGCCCGGCGCATGGATCTTCTTGTTTTGCAACGCGGCCATGTTGGTCACGGGGAAGTTGGCATAAATGTCATAGGTGTCGGTGATGAGCGACGACAAAGGCACCATGTTCTGCGCAGTCCAGCTGGCCTTGAGCGCGGGGTGTGTGTCGTTGAGCTTGTCGAAAATGCTGATCAGCATCTCGTGGTTGGTGGTGGCGAACGGTGTGAAATAGGTGACGTTCTGCAAAGGCATGGAAGAATTTTCCCAGACCGTACCCACCATGCCTACGTCAACAATGCCGTCCTTGACAGCCGCGCGTGTTTCAGAAAACTTATAAAGCGTGCCGCCGTAATTTTCACGCCAGCGTACTTCGAACTTACCCCCGCCTTCTTTGAGCAGCCGATCCACTTCGGGCTGGAACACCTCTTTCATGGCGTAGGCCCAGATGTTGGTGGTCGGATGGCTAGCACCGATGTTGACGTTGATGCGCTGTTGGGCGACTGCATTGCTGGCAGCAGTTGCGCAACCGAGCGCGATCAACCCGGAAAGGGCCAACTTGTTGAGTTTCATGCGTTCTCCTTTTGGTTGAATAGCGGCAGTCCATTGCCGCGCTGTAATTGCCGCAGCCGCGAGGCTGCAGCGGGGTGAAAAAGTGTTCATGGATTCCGTTTTCTTTTGCTGCCAAGGGTCTTCGACGCTGCCGAAACAGTGGCTTGACCAAACAATGTCTGACTGGCGATCAGATAACCCAGCACGCGGTCATGGACAAGGGAATGGCTGAAACGTTCAGGGGCTTGATCGTTGGCCACACCTTGGCCGTAAATCCAGCGCCGCATCGGGTTGTAGAAGAAGCCGCCGTGCAGCCCCATCAGCAACTCCAATTCACGCTCGCTGGCCTTGGCTCGGCTGGTCAGGCCGCGAAAGCGTCGTGTCTCTCGAATCAGGCGCGGGAACAGTCGCTGGCGAAGAAGCGAAAAGAATCGGTCGGTGATGGCGTGATCGGAAAGGCCCGAAAAAACCAAGATCCGTGTGAACTCGCGGTTCAACGCGGAGTTGATGTAATCGTCGTAAAAGTCGGTGAGTTTTTCTTCGGGCGATTTCTCAGGGTCATCCAGCAAGGTTTCCCAATCTGGGTTCCAGCGTCCCTCGAAAACCTCCAGGTAAACCCGGTCGATCAAGGCTTGTTTGGTGGGAAAGTAATGGTAAAGAAGAGCATGCGTGACACCGATGCTGCGGCCTAAATCTCGCAGTTGAGCGCCGAACCCGTTTTGTGCAAAAAACCCAATGGCGCCGTCCAAAATTTGTCGTTCACGCTCGGCAACACACAACCGCCGCCGCATTCGCGGAGGCTCGCACGCCAACCCAGCAGCGGGGTCAAGCGCCCGATCAGGGTTTGTCTGTATGGGCATGCTATTTACCGTATGGTCAATTTGGAATAGGATTATTGAACGCATGGTAAACAAAGCAACCCCGTGAAAACCCCAAAGATGACCCCATGGAATTGACAGGTGACGTTGTAATTAACGCGAATCGAGCGCGTGTTTGGATGGCACTGAATGATCCAGTTGTCCTGACGGCGTGTATTCCCGGCTGCGAGGCTGTGGAGCAGGTCGGGCCCCTTGAAAAGACTGCTCGCATGATGGTCAAGGTCGGGCCGGTTCGTGCCAAGTTCAGCGGTCGAATTGTGATGAGCGACGTGATTGAAGCTGAAAGTTGCGCCATGACTTTCGAAGGGTCTGGCGGTGCAGCCGGTATGGCCCGTGGTCGCTCGCAGGTCCAGCTCAGCGATGAAGGCGAAAACACACGTTTGCACTACACCGTTCAGGCTTCCGTGGCGGGCAAGCTGGGTTTGGTTGGGGGGCGCATGATTGATGGGGCCGCCAAGCAGATGGCGGATCAGTTTTTCAACGCCTTCCAGTCACACCTTGCGCCAGCCCAACCGGATGCCGACAAGCTGGCAACAGAGCCTGAGACGCCTGAAGCGGCCCAAGTGAGTCCACTGGCCGCCCAAGCCCACAGCGCGGATTTGACGGTTGCTCAGCCGCCCACCAATAAGTTGCCCGAAGACATGGAATGGTTGCGCGTGAAATGGTTTGCCTTGGGGGTATTGGCCACAGCCGTTGGCGTGTGGCTCGGCGCCCAGCTCTGAGGCGGGGCCTTGTTTGGCCAATATTGAACACAAAAATTGGAAGATCAACCGTGAAATCAGCTGCATTTGATTACGTCAAGCCCGCCGCGATGGCCGAGCTATTCGAGCTGCTTCAAACCCACGGGGATGACGCCCGAATTTTGGCGGGCGGACAGACCCTGTTGGCCACGCTGAACATGCGTTTGTCCGAACCGCAACTGGTGATTGACATCACGGGACTGAATGAGCTGCGTGGCATTCGCCAGGAGGGCGACCGTCTGTACATTGGCGCGCTGACCACGCACACTGAAATTGAAAACAGCCCCTTGGTCAGCCAACATGCCCCGATGCTGGCGATGGCAGCCCCACACATCGCCCACCGAGCAATTCGCAATTCAGGCACTTGGGGCGGATCGATTGCCTATGGGGACCCGGCGGCTGAATGGCCGTGTTGCCTCTGCGCCATGGATGGCCAGATCCATCTGCAAAGCCCCAGTGGACGCCGCAAGATTTCGGCCACCGATTTTTTCGTGGACTTGTACACGACCGCACTCGCGCCGGATGAAGTCGTCGTGGGGGCCGATGTGCCCATGGCAGGCCAGGCCGACTGGTTTGCTTTCGATGAACTGGCACGGCGCCATGGCGATTACGCGGTGGCAGGTTTGGCTGTGGCTGCCAGCTTCACGGGCACGGTGGCCCAGCGTGTGAATCTGGCTTTCCTGGGCATTGGTGCGATCCCTTGGCGTGCACGCCGAACCGAAGCCTTGCTAGCCGGCAAGACGCTGGATTCTGCAACGGTGGAGATTGCGGTGGCCTCGCTCAAGGCCGAGCTTGACCCCCTTCCAGATTTGACCCACAGCCCCGAAACCAAACGGCATTTGGCCACCGTACTGGCGCGCCGTTTGCTATCGGCTGCACATGCCAGCCGCAGCGCAATCGCTGCCTGATCCATACAGGGAGAAACTCATGGCATCTCTTCAAACACTTCACGTTGAAGTCAACGGTCAAGCGCAAGTGCGCAGCGTGGCACCACGCCAGCACTTGGTGGATTTCATCCGAAACGAATTGGGCCTCAAAGGCTCACACCTGGGTTGCGAGCACGGTGTTTGTGGCGCATGCACCGTCGAGGTGAATGGGCGCATCGTGCGCGGTTGCCTGACGCTGGCCGTTCAAACTCAAGGCGGCAAGGTCCGCACGATCGAAGGCCTCAGTGCCGATGGTGATGTGCGTGACCTGCAAGACGCTTTCGTCAGGAACAACGCCTTGCAGTGCGGGTTTTGCACACCGGGCATGGTGATGGCGGCCAAGGAGCTGCTGGAAGCCAAACCCGATGCGACCCGGGAAGAAGTACGTGAGTGGATGAGTGGCAACTATTGCCGCTGCACCGGCTACCACGCCATTGTCGATGCCATTTGCGAAACCCTGGCCGAGCGCGCCAAGAATGCGTCCAGCCGTCCATCCGAAAAGGTGAGCGCATGAACAC
>JBIKKE010000302.1:0-2809 GCA_044360575.1 Limnohabitans sp.
AGTGCGCCTGGCCGCTTGTTCAGCCGTGAACGGATTTTGTCGAGTGTTTGGGGTTTGAACGAAGACCCGCTGACGAATGTGGTGGATGTCTACATTCGGCGCTTGAGAAGCAAAATCGACGAGGGCCGGCCTGTACCCTTGATTCAAACCATGCGCGGTCTGGGTTACAGGCTCGAAGCACCCACCGAATAGTGGTTCTGAAAGGATCGGCCCCTTCAGGTCGCATCACTGATTTCACCGTGCTTGACCAGCCACGCCCTGAAAGCCTCAACCGCATCAGTTCTTCTCAACGATTCGGGATAGCAAAAGTAATAGCCCCGGTCGTTGTGAACAACTTCGGTGAATGGAATGACCAACTTGCCCGCCTCCAAGTAGTCCTCAGTCAAGCATCGCTGTACCAAAGCAACGCCCAAGCCACTGACGGCCGCCTCCAGCAACTGGCTGACTTGGTCAAAACTGGCAGCAGCCTGGAGGTCTCGATGGGCAATGGCTTCGTTTGAAAGACAAGCGATCGCGTCGAACCAGTGACGCCATGTGTGTGGGTGGTGCGCGTGAAACAACAGGGGCCAATTGAACAGATCAGTTGGTTTCTTCAGGGGGTTGAGGCCTGTCAAATCGACCGGACGACAAACAGGAACAATTTGACGACCCACCACATAAGTGGCTTCTAAACCGACAGGCCAGTGTCCATTGCCTCCACACAAGCTCGCTCCTTGAGAGGCCAAAAGCGGGTAATCACCCGCACGGTAGGGCACGAACTCCAAACTGATTTCAGGGTGTTCACGGTGAAACTCCGGAAGACGTCGGATCAACCAGTGGCTGGCCAAGGTGGGCGTGACCGACAAACGAAGCACACGGTTGGCAGACCTGACTTTGGCTTTGGCTGCCGCAGACTCCAGCGCATCTAAGGCGGGTGCCACCAAGGCCAGGTAATCCCGCCCTTGTTCTGTGAGTTCACATCCTCTTACATGTCGGGTGAACAGCTGACACCCCAGATCGGCCTCAATTCTGGAGATGGCTCGGCTAACGGCCCCCGGGGTGACACACAAGATTTCGGCGGCCTTTAAAAAAGTGCCTAGCCTTGCTGCTGCAACAAAGGCATGTAATTCAGACAGTGAGGGTGAAGCAATCCGCATAAGGGTGAATTTTAGTCACCATTGAAAGCCCGAATGTCACTCGCCAATCGTCAAGCGCCCTTTCAAAATGGTGTTTTTCAAGGAGGCTGGTCATGCGTGTCAAGTTACTTTCTGTTTTGGCTTTGGTGTGTTTGCAGGCGCTGTCACCAGCGGTCAATGCCCAGGCTTTCCCGCAAAAACCCATCAAATTGATCGTTCCTTTCGCGCCCGGCGGATCAACCGACATGGTTGCGCGGCTGCTGGCAGAACGCATGAGCCCGATCTTGGGTCAAAGCGTTGTGGTCGAAAACCGCGCGGGTGTGGGCGGCGTTTTGGGTGCTGATGCAGTGGCCAAAGCAAGCCCAGACGGTTACACGCTGTTGATGGGAACCGTCAGCACACATGGCGCCAGCCCTGCGGTTTACAAAAAAATTCCCTATGACGCCGCCAAAGATTTTGAACCCATCACCAACGTTATGTCGGTGCCCAGTGTCTTGACTGTTCACCCCAAACTGCCCGTCAAAAACTTGCAAGAGTTTGTGGCCTTGGCTAAGGCCTCGCCCGGTAAGTACTCGTATGGATCACCGGGAAACGGCTCTTTGGGCCATGCCAACGTCGAGAACCTTTTGCAATTGGCAGGCATCAAACTTTTGCATGTGCCCTACAAGGGGGGTGGTCCTGCACTGAACGATGCCCTGGCTGGCCAAATCGACGCACTGACCGACAACCTGCCATCCACCTTGCCGCATATTCAAGCTGGCCGTCTGCGTCCACTGGCCTTGTTGTCGCCTCAGCGCAGCAAGCTGTTGCCCGACCTGCCAACTTACAAAGAATCTGGTTATCCGGATTTGGATGAGGGCGGATGGTTCGGCTTGTTAGCCCCCGCAAAAACGCCAAGAGCGGTTGTTCTCCGGCTCAATGAGGCAGCCCATCAAGCCATGCAAGACCCCGCATTCAAGGCGCGCGCTGAAACAATTGACGGTATTGCCATGGCCAACACCCCCGAACAATTTGGCGATCAGATCAAGCGGGCTTTGGCGCGTTACCAGCGCATTGCGAAGTCGGCCAATATCCAGATTGACTGAAAGATCGCGACATGACTGAGACTTGTTATGTGCTGAGTCGCCCTGAAAACAATCGGCGATTGCCCCTGGTGTGCGACTCGCCACACAGCGGCACCATTTACCCGCCAGATTTCCGGTCGGCTCTTGCGCTGGCTCAGCTGCGCCAAACAGAAGACACAGACATCGAGGCTTTATGGGCCGGTGTGCCTGCTGTGGGGGGTACATTGGTCGCAGCCTTGTTCCCACGTTGTTACATCGACCCTAACCGTGCGCTGGAAGACCTGGACCCGTCTCTGATCGACGGCACATGGCCTACTCCTTTGTCGCCCGGGCCCAAGTCAAAGCTCGGGTATGGGCTGATTTTCAGCAAAGTCAATGCACACAGCAACATCTACAACCGGCAGCTGACCGTTTCAGAGATTCAGCAGCGTATTGACCGTTACTGGCAACCTTACCGGTCTGCGCTGGATGACGAAATACAGTCTGCATACAAAGCTTTCGGCAGTGTGTGGCATCTGAATTTGCACTCGATGCCCCAAAACGCCTACGAACGGCTTGGCATCAAGACCGACAAACCGCTTGCCGACTTTGTTCTCGGTGATCGGGATGGCACAACCTGTGAGCCTGAAT
>JBIKKE010000165.1:0-6180 GCA_044360575.1 Limnohabitans sp.
GTGATCATCATCATGACCACCAACGCGGGTGCCGAGACCATGAACAAAGCCACCATTGGTTTCACCAACCCACGCGCGGCGGGGGACGAGATGGGCGACATCAAGCGCCTGTTCACGCCCGAATTCCGCAACCGCCTGGATGCCATGGTCAGCTTCAAGCCGCTGGATGAGCAAATCATCTTGCGCGTGGTGGACAAATTCTTGCTCCAGCTTGAAACGCAATTGGCCGAGAAGAAAGTGGAAGTCACATTCACCGACGCCTTGCGCCAATCCCTGGGCAAGAAGGGCTTCGATCCGCTCATGGGCGCTCGCCCAATGCAGCGACTGATCCAAGACACGATTCGCAAAGCCTTGGCGGACGAGTTGTTGTTTGGTCGCCTGACCGATGGAGGTAGATTGACCGTGGACATCGATGACAAAAACGAAGTCAAACTCGACATCACGCCTACACCCAAGAAAGACAGCCGGGCTTCGCGCGCCGAACCCGCTGAACCTGAAGAGGCTACCGCAGGCTGATTTCCGCTGTGCTACAACCATGAGAAAAGGCCCTTCGGGGCCTTTTTTCATGGTTTTTCGCTTCGCTCAACGGCTGTTGGCGCGTCTATTATTTACGCTTGCTGCCACCCAGCAATCCGCCCAAAACACCTCGAACGATTTCTCTGCCCAAGGCAGAGCCTACCGTTCGAACCGCGCTTTTGACCACCATTTGGGCCACACCGTCTCGCTGACCGCCGCGCGGCCCATGGCTACCGAACAACAGATCTGAAAGGCCTCCGATCAACCCGTTGCCTTGAGATGGAGCGACATCGCTTGTTGTCCCGGCTTGCCCAGCACCGGTGCCCCTTAGCTTTTCGTAGGCCGACTCACGGTCTAAGGCTTGTTCATAAATCCCTGCTACCAAAGAGCCTTGAATAATGGCTTGGCGTTGTGCGGGTGCGATGGGGCCTAGCTGGCTGCCTGGGGGCAGCACAAACACCCGCTCGGTTTCACAGGGGCGGCCTTTTGCATCCAAAAAGCTCACCAGCGCCTCGCCCACAGCCAGTTCGGTGATCGCCGCCTCAATGTCTAGCCCCGCTTTGGGCCGCATGGTTTGTGCCGTGGCTTTGACGGCTTTTTGATCTCTTGGCGTGTACGCCCGCAAGGCGTGTTGGATGCGGTTGCCCAACTGGCCCAGCACGCTGTCGGGTATGTCCAGCGGATTTTGCGTGACGAAGTACACCCCAACGCCCTTGGATCTGACCAAGCGAACCACCAATTCGATGCGTTCGATCAAGGCTGCAGGCGCGTCCTTGAAGAGCAAGTGCGCCTCGTCAAAAAAGAACACCAGTTTGGGTTTTTCAGGGTCACCAATTTCGGGCAAAACCTCGAACAATTCGGACAGCAGCCAAAGCAAAAAGGTGGCGTACAGGCGAGGCGAGTTCATGAGCTTGTCTGCTGCCAGAATGTTCACCACTCCTAGACCTTGTGCATCGGTCTGCATGAAGTCTTCAATGTTGAGCATGGGCTCCCCAAAGAATTTGTCGCCACCTTGGGTCTCAATTTGCAGCAGACCCCGCTGGATGGCCCCGATACTGGCAGCGCTGATGTTGCCGTACTCGGTGGTGAATTGCTTGGCGTTATCACCCAAATGCTGCAGCATGGCCCGCAAGTCTTTCATGTCCAGCAGCAGTAAACCGTTGTCATCGGCGATCTTGAACACCAGGTTCAGCACCCCCGCTTGCGTCTCGTTCAGGCCAAGCATGCGCGTCAACAGCAGGGGCCCCATGTCTGAGATGGTGGCACGCACCGGATGGCCTTGTTCGCCAAATACATCCCACAGGGTGGTGGGGCAGGCCATCGGGTCGGGCAGATTCAGGCCACGATCTTTCAGTGCGCTTGCCAGTTTTTCACCCACCTTTCCGGTTTGGCTGATGCCCGTCAAGTCCCCTTTGACGTCAGCCATGAAAACAGGCACCCCCAGCCGAGAGAAGTTTTCTGCCAAAGTCTGCAAACTGACGGTTTTGCCAGTCCCAGTGGCGCCAGTAATCAGGCCGTGGCGGTTGGCCAAGCCTGGCAAAAGGTGGCACTGGGCCTTGGCATTTTGAGCCATCAACATCGGTTCAGCCATTTTTGATATCCCCTGCTTGTGAAAAGTAAAATTCAGGCTCTAGATTAAATCAACATTCAAGGAAATCCCGATGGCTGGCCACAGTAAATGGGCAAATATTCAGCACCGCAAGGGTCGGCAAGACGAAAAGCGCCAACGCATCTGGACCCGGGTGGTGCGAGAAATCATGGTGGCGGCTCGAACGGGCGGTGGAGATGTCAGTGCCAATCCACGACTTCGTTTGGCCATTGAAAAGGCCAAAGCGGCCAACATGCCTGCCGACACCATCAAGCGCAACGTTGACAAAGCCACCGGCAATCTGGAGGGTGTGAGCTACGAGGAAATCCGCTACGAAGGTTATGGCATCGGCGGCGCTGCCATCCTGGTGGACACCATGACGGACAACAGGGTGCGGACGGTGGCAGAGATACGGCACGCCTTCAGCAAGCATGGCGGTAATCTGGGCACTGAGGGCTCGGTGGTTTTTCAGTTCAAGCACTGCGGACAGCTGATTTTTGCACCGGGCACGGATGAAGAGCAATTGATGGCCGTGGCGCTGGAAGCCGGGGCCGATGACGTGATCACCCTCGGCGATGGTGCCATTGAAGTGTTGACCGCATACACAGAATTCGAAGCCGTTAAAAACGTTCTGGAAGCGGCTGGCTTGGTGGCCGAGTTGGCTGAAGTGACCATGCGTCCTGAAAACAGCGTGACTTTAACGGGTGAAGATGCTGCCAAAATGCAAAAATTACTGGATGTGCTGGAAGACTTGGACGATGTTCAAAACGTTTTTCACAACGCTGAAATTGAAGACTAAGGAAGTTGGATGAAAGTATTGGTAGTCGGCAGTGGTGGCCGTGAACACGCGATGGCGTGGAAATTTGCACAGTCACCCAAAATCCAACAGGTCTATGTCGCGCCGGGTAACGGCGGCACGGGCAGAGATAAAAACCTCGTGAACGTTCCCATCACTGACTTGTTGCAGTTGCGTCAGTGGGCTCTCGACAATGGCATTGGTTTGACCTTGGTTGGCCCCGAGGCCCCTTTGGCCGGAGGCATCGTGGATGATTTTCGCGCCCATGGCCTGCGGATTTTTGGCCCCACGCAAGCTGCAGCGCAACTGGAGAGTTCCAAAGCCTTTTCAAAAGCTTTCATGCAGCGTCATGGCATCCCCACGGCTGAGTTTGAAACCTTCACCGATGCAGCCCTGGCCCATGCCTATGCGGACCTCAAAGGTGCGCCCATTGTGGTCAAGGCCGACGGCTTAGCCGCTGGCAAAGGCGTGGTGGTGGCCATGACATTGGCTGAGGCTCATGAGGCGATCGACTTCATGTTGTTGGACAACAAATTGGGTGTGACCCACAACGCGGGCGGTGCTCGGGTGGTGATTGAGGAGTTTTTGCAAGGGGAAGAAGCCAGCTTCATGGTTTTGTGTGATGGCAAAAACGTGGCTGCTTTGGCCACCAGCCAAGACCACAAACGCCTGCTGGACGGCGACGATGGTCCCAACACAGGCGGTATGGGGGCCTATTCCCCGGCGCCGGTCGTGACGGCTGAGGTGCACGCTCGTGCCATGCGTGAGGTCATTTTGCCCACCATTCGGGGCATGGAAAAAGATGGCATCAACTACACCGGCTTTTTGTATGCGGGTCTGATGATCGACCCCATGGGCCGCATCAAAACCCTGGAATTCAATTGCCGCATGGGTGATCCCGAGACCCAGCCGATTCTCATGCGCTTGAAATCAGACCTTTTGGACGTTCTGTTGGCGGCAACTTCAGAGGGTCTGGACGCCTTCGTCATGGAATGGGACCGCCGCGTGGCCTTGGGTGTGGTCATGGCTGCGGCCGGTTACCCCTTAAATCCGCGAAAGGGTGATGTCATCAGTGGCTTACCACCCGACCAGGATGATGCCATGGTGTTCCATGCGGGCACCGCTGAAAAAGAGGGCCAGATCCTGAGCTCTGGCGGTCGCGTCTTGTGCGTCACTGCATTGGCCGATTCGGTCAAACAGGCCCAGCAAAAAGCCTACCAAACCGCCATACCGATTGCCTTCGACGGCATGCAGATGCGACGCGATATCGGCTATCGCGCCATCAAAAACTGACAGGGTGCCCGTTAATGCCTGATTTGCCCCGTCACCCCATCCAGTTCAAGGGTTCACGTTTGGCCCTCTGGGTGCTCGAGCGCCTGGGTTGGCGACTGGAGTTTGACGGCTTTCCAACGCTTCAAGGTGTGGCCATTGTTTACCCTCACACCAGCAATTGGGACTTCCCCATCGGTCTTTTGGCCAAATGGGCGATGGGTGTGCCCGCGCATTTTTGGGGCAAAGACGCCTTGTTCAAATTCCCTTTAATGGGTGCTTGGATGCGTTGGATTGGCGGAATGCCGATCGACCGAAGTTCATCCAAAGGGGTGGTCGGGCAGATGGTTCAGACATTCGACGAGCACAAACAAAATGAACAGCTGCTTTGGTTGGGTTTGGCCCCCGAAGGCACGCGAAGCCATACGCCGGGTTGGCGAAGTGGTTTTTACCAGTTGGCTTTAGGGGCAAAAGTGCCTTTGGCCTTGGTCAAACTTGATTGGGGTCAACGCCGCTTCAGCGTTGTGGATTTTTATGAATTGACCGGACAAGTCGAGCACGATTACGCGCACATGGCACACGTTTTTGAAGGTGTCAAAGGCTTTCATGTTCACCAAATGGGGCCCATTCAACCCTGGAGCCCCGGACAATCGGGTGGCGCTTTTGTCAACAGCCCAGCCACTTCAGCAACGCAACAAGCGCCGCGCTCCTGAACCCGTTTACCGTTTGAAAGTTTTCCATGAGTTCAACCTTTGAAATCAGCACGGTCAAGAGCTACTTGCTTGGACTGCAAGCCCGCATTACTGACGCCTTGACCGTACTCGACGGCACCCCATTTTTGACCGATGCCTGGCAAAAAGACCCCGGTGAAAAGCTTCAGGGCAATGGCATCACCCAAATTCTCGAAGGTGGGCCCATTTTTGAGAGGGCCGGTTGCGGGTTTTCACACGTCACCGGGCCGCAGTTGCCACCATCTGCCACACAACATCGTCCCGAGTTGGCTGGCTCGGCCTTTGAGGCCATGGGTGTGTCTTTGGTGTTTCACCCACGCAACCCCTATGTGCCCACGGTGCACATGAACGTCCGCATGATCGCGGCCAAACCCGAGGGCAGGGCACCGGTGGCCTGGTTTGGTGGCGGCATGGACCTGACGCCTTACTACGGTTTTGACGAAGACGCGGTGCATTTCCACCAGTCCTGCAAAGATGCCTTGAGCCCTTTTGGTGAAGCCTTACACCCCCGTTTTAAAACTTGGTGCGACGATTACTTTTGCAACAAACACCGCCGTGAGCAGCGCGGCGTGGGCGGCATTTTCTTCGACGACTTTTCCGAGCTGGGCATGGATCAAAGTTTTGCCATGCTGCAAAGCGTGGCGGATTCACTGCTGACGGCTTACATGCCCATCGTGATGCGCCGCAAGGACACGCCCTATGGCGAGCGTGAGCGCGATTTTCAGCTGTACCGCCGCGGCCGATATGTTGAGTTCAACTTGGTCTGGGACCGAGGCACACATTTCGGCTTGCAGTCTGGTGGCCGCACCGAGTCGATCCTGCTGTCCATGCCGCCCGAGGTGCGCTGGTCTTATCAGCGCCAAGACGAGGCAGGTTCGCCAGAGGAGCGCTTGCTCAGCCACTTTTTGGTGCCCAAGGACTGGGTTTGAGTCTGCCCCCAGCCATGCCCAACGCCCAAGCAGTTGTATTGCGTTTGGGCGTTTTTGGCGGAGCGTTCGACCCGCCGCATCGGGCCCATGTGGCCCTGGTAGAGACCGCCATCGCCCAGCTGCGGCTTGACCGGGTTCATGTTTTGCCGACAGGGCAAGCTTGGCACAAGCCTCGTCAGCTGTCAGATGCTGCTGACCGTTTGGCCATGACGCGTCTGGCTTTTGAGCCCTTGCCGCAAGTGGCCGTTGACGACCGAGAAATCCTTCGAGCAGGGCCCAGTTACACCAGCGACACCCTGCAAGAATTGCAGCACGAATACCCGCATGCTCAGTTGTATTTACTGATTGGGG
>JBIKKE010000305.1:0-2785 GCA_044360575.1 Limnohabitans sp.
ATCGCTGCCCTCTTGGCACAAGATCGGCGAAATTAGCCGCATCGCTATAATCTGCGCCGCAGGTCGAGATATGGCCGTGCGTGCTTGGAATCAACATTCAGATGCGCCTGAATCTCCCCCACCGATTTCTGACACGCTGCAAGCGCGCATGTGCTCTCTGGAGATGCCGCTGATGCCTCACAGTGCCACGGACATCCGTGCGCTGGCGGCCACAGAGCAAGCCTTGACCGGCTTGGTAACCCCCGCCGTTGAGCGCTATATTCACGAACACCACCTTTACAGGCTCCATTGATGACCGAAACCGCTGCCAAAAAAGACATTCAAAAACTCCAGCGGGCCATTGTGGACGCCTTGGAGGACGTCAAGGCCCAAGAGATCCAGGTGTTTGACACCGAGCACCTGTCTTCGTTGTTTGAGCGGGTCATCATTGCCTCGGGCACCTCCAACCGTCAGACCAAAGCCTTGGCCGCCAGTGTGCGCGACAAAGTGCGCAACGCAGGTTTTGACAAGCCCCGTATGGAAGGTGAGGACAATGGGGAATGGATCATTGTGGACTGCGGCCCTGCCGTGGTGCACATCATGCAGCCCACCATTCGCACTTATTACAACTTGGAAGAAATTTGGGGTGGAACCCCTGTGCGCTTGAAACTGGGCGCGCCTAAGCCCCTGGCTTCTGCCGAAGTCAAAGGCCACATTAAAAATTCTGTGGCCAAAAAAGCTGTGAGTAAAACCGGTACCAGCAAGCCTGCTGGCAAGACCCCCGCCAAATCAGCTGTCAAAGCCAAACCGGCCTTGAAGGCCCCAGCCAAAGCTGCGAAGCCAGCAACCAAAACTGCCAGCAAAACGCCTGCTAAAACAGCGGCCAAATCTGCTGCCAAAACCACCGCTAAAACAGCTGGCAAGTCGGCTCCGAAACCCAGCAGCCCCACCAGCAAGCCCACGTTGAAGACGGTGGGCAAACCCACGGCCAAGCCTGCGGCCAAGACAACGGCAAAACCCGCTGCCAAAAAGACCCCAGCGCGCAAGCCCGTGCAAGCGGCCACCCGACGCAAAGCCGATTGACCCTGCATGAAGCTGCTGATCGTTGCGGTCGGCCTGCGGGTGCCCGATTGGGCTCAAACGGCTTGGGATGACTACGCCAAACGTTTTCCGCCTGAGCTCAAGGTCGAGCTCAAGGCCGTGAAAACCGAGCCCCGGGGCTCCAAAACCTTGCCCAATCTTTATGCGGCCGAGCGCCAACGCATCGAAGCCGCCATTCCGCGTGGCACCCGCATCGTGGTGCTCGACGAGCGCGGCACCAACCTGACCACCCAGGCCCTGGCCACGCGCTTGACCAACTGGCAGCTCGGCGGGGATGATGTGGCATTGGTCATTGGCGGCCCCGACGGACTTGCACCAGAATTCAGGCAAGCTGCGCATGAGCGCATCCGCTTGTCGGACTTGACTTTGCCTCACGCCATGGCCCGGGTGCTGTTGATCGAGCAGCTTTACCGCGCATGGTCCATCAACGCCAATCACCCCTATCACCGCGAATGAGCGATTTCATTTATTTGGCTTCTCAAAGCCCACGACGCAGTCAATTACTGGACCAAATCGGGGTGTATCACAAGCTGCTTTTGGCCGGGTCCGATGAAGACGCCGAGTCTCTGGAAGTGGTGCGGGGCGCGGAAGCACCTGGGCGTTACGTAGCGCGGGTGACTGGGCTCAAACTCGATGCCGCGGTGCAGCGACTCAAGCGCCAAGGGTTGACCGCAGCGCCCGTATTGTGTGCTGACACCACCGTGTGTTTGGGCCGCGAGATTTTGGGCAAACCCGTGAACGAGGCCGATGCAGAGCGCATGCTCAAGCGTCTGGCGGGCCAAAACCACCGCGTTTTGACGGCCGTGGCGGTGCAAAAGGGCACGAAGCGGTTGTCGGCTGTGTCCGAATCCTGGGTGCGCTTTGCGCCCATGACACCCGCGCAGATCAAGGCCTATGTGGCCACGGGCGAGCCCATGGGCAAAGCCGGCGCCTATGGCGTGCAAGGTATGGCGGCGGCCCATATTGAAACAATCCGAGGCAGTTATTCGGGCATCATGGGTTTGCCGCTTTTTGAGACTGCCGCCTTGCTGCGCAGTTTGGGCGTGCGCTGCTGAATTTTTTCAACTTGGTTCCACCGATGCAACAAGATATTTTGGTCAATTGGTCTCCCCAAGAAACGCGGGTCGCAGTGGTGGAGTTTGGCGCTGTCCAAGAGCTGCATGTCGAGCGCACGTTGGAGCGCGGTCTGGTGGGCAATGTTTATTTGGGCAAAGTGGCACGGGTCTTACCCGGCATGCAATCGGCCTTTATCGACATCGGACTCGACAAGGCGGCGTTCTTGCATGTGGCCGATCTTTGGCAAAAGCATGCCGAGGGTGAGTCATCGGCGGCTCGTACAGGCCAGCCGCTGGTGCCGATCGAAAAACAAGTGTTTGAGGGCCGCGCCATCATGGTGCAGGTCATCAAGGACCCTATGGGCACCAAGGGCGCCAGGCTTTCAACGCAAATCAGCATCGCCGGGCGACACTTGGTGTTCTTGCCCCAAGATGACCACATTGGTGTGTCTCAAAAAATCCCGGCTGATCAGCGAGATGCGTTGCGCCAAAGGCTGCAGGCCCTGGTTGGGCCAGCCGGTGGCGGTTTTATTTTGCGCACCAACGCAGAAGACTCCAGCGACGAAGAGTTGAGCGACGACATCGATTACCTGCGTAAGACCTGGGCCCGCACCAAAGAGGCTTCGTTGCGATTGCCGCCTGGCTCTTTG
>JBIKKE010000074.1:0-10416 GCA_044360575.1 Limnohabitans sp.
GACCGCTTCATCAAAGGCGAGTGCCCCAAGTGCCACGCCAAAGACCAGTACGGCGACAACTGCGAAAGCTGCGGCGCGGTCTATGCGCCCACAGACCTGATCAACCCCTTCTCGGCCCTCTCAGGTGCCAAGCCTGAACTGAAGACCTCGGAACACTTTTTCTTCAAACTGTCCGACCCGCGCTGCGTTGAATTTTTGAGCCAGTGGACCCAAGACGGCAGGCTGCAGCCCGAGGTGGCCAACAAGGTCAAAGAGTGGTTTTCGGTGCGCACCAACCCCGACGGCAGCACCAGCGAAGGCTTGGGCGACTGGGACATCTCGCGCGACGCGCCTTATTTCGGCATTGAGATCCCCGATGCGCCGGGCAAGTACTTTTATGTGTGGCTCGACGCACCCGTGGGCTACCTGGCCTCGCTGAAAAACCTCCTGAACAAGCGCGGCGAAAGTTACGACGCTTACATGGCCAACCCCGCGCTGGAGCAATACCACTTCATCGGCAAAGACATCGTCACCTTCCACACGCTGTTCTGGCCAGCGATGCTGCATTTTTCTGGCCGCAAAACGCCCAACAGCGTGTTCGTTCATGGCTTCCTCACCGTGAACAACGGCGAAAAAATGAGCAAGAGCCGCGGCACCGGCCTGGACCCGCTCAAATACCTGAGCTTGGGCATGAACCCCGAGTGGCTGCGCTACTACCTCGCGGCCAAACTGTCATCACGCAATGAAGACATCGACTTCAATGCCGAAGACTTCATGGCCCGTGTGAACTCTGACCTGATTGGCAAGTTCGTCAACATCGCATCGCGTTCGGCCGGTTTCATTGCGAAGCGCTTTGGCGGCCAGTTGGGCAGCGTGAGCGCCGATGGCCAAGCTTTGCTCGGCGCCCTGCAAAGCGCCGCGCCATCGGTAGCGGCTTGCTACGAACAACGCGAATACGCCAAAGCCCTGCGCGAAATCATGCTGCTGACCGACAAGGTCAACAGCTATGTGGACCAAAACAAACCCTGGGACTTGGCCAAACAAGAAGGCCAAGACGCCCGCTTGCACGACGTGTGCACCACCTGCATCGAAGCGTTCCGCCTGCTCAGCCTACAACTCAAACCCGTGCTGCCCGCTTTGGCCGTGCAGGTCGAGGCCTTCTTGAACGTCGCACCCTTCACCTTTGCCCAAGCACAACAACTGCTGGGTGCGGGCCACACCATCAACGCTTACCAACACCTGATGCAACGCGTCACCCCCGAACAACTCGACGCCCTGTTTGAGCCACCGGCTGTGGTCGAAGAAAAAGTCATCCCCGGTGGTGAAGAAATCGCTCCCACCATCGGCATCGACGACTTTGCCAAGGTCGATTTGCGCATCGCCCAAATCGTCAACTGCGAAGCCGTGGAGGGCTCGGTCAAGCTGCTTCGCCTGACACTTGATGTCGGCGAAGGTCGCATGCGCAATGTGTTCTCTGGCATCGCCAGCATGTACAAGCCCGAAGATCTGATCGGCAAACTGACCGTGATGGTGGCCAACTTGGCGCCGCGCAAGATGAAATTTGGCGTCTCTGAAGGCATGGTGCTGGCCGCCAGCCATGCCGATGACAAGACCGATGCCGGCATTTACGTGCTTCACCCCTGGCCCGGCGCCAAGCCCGGCATGCGCATCCACTGAGACACCATGCCGACAAAACTTGGAGCAGCCGGGGAGTAATATCTCCAACATGTTGCCCGGTTTACCGCCTCTGGCGCCCTTTCGCCCCCGCCTGCTGCAAAACCTGCGGGGGTACACACGACAAAAGTTTGCCCTCGACGCAGGGGCCGGCATCACGGTGGGCATCGTGGCCTTGCCCTTGGCCATGGCCTTTGCGATCGCCAGTGGGCTCAAACCCGAAGCCGGTTTGTGGACGGCCATCATCGCAGGCTTTTTGATTTCGGCCTTAGGGGGGACCTCGGTGCAAATTGGCGGCCCGGCGGGCGCCTTCATCGTCATCGTCTACGGCATCATCGAACGCTACGGCTTGGCCAACCTGTTGATCTCCACCGTCAGTGCCGGCGTGCTGCTTTTCCTGCTCGGTTGGTTGCGCTTGGGCAGCTTGGTGCGTTATGTGCCGGTGAGTGTGGTGATTGGTTTTACCAACGGCATTGCGGTGCTCATTGGCCTGTCGCAGCTGCGCGATGTCATGGGCCTGCAGGTCGACAAAATGCCGGCCGACTTCTTCAGCCAAATCGGCACACTCTCCAGCGCCCTCGGCAGCTTCAACCCTTACGCATTTGGCTTGGCCATGCTGTGTGTGCTCGGCTTGTTTCTTTGGCCGCGCTTGTGGGCGGTGGACTCGCAGTTTCGCCGCCAGCTCGACAGCATTCAAGGCGTCAGTGCGCTCAAAGCCACCTCACGGGTGCCCGCGCCCGTCGTCGCCTTGGTGAGTTTGACGCTGTTGGCTTGGGCACTGAGCCTGCCGGTCGACACCATCGGCTCCCGCTTTGGCGGCATTCCCCAAAGCTTGCCGGTGTTTCAGTGGCCCGCCTTTTCTTGGGAAACCGCCAAATTGCTGGTGGTGCCCACCTTGACCATTGCACTGCTGGGTGCGATTGAGTCGCTCCTGTGCGCCCGCGTGGCCGACCAGCTCAGCGATGCGCCCAAACACGATCCCAACCAAGAACTGATGGCCCAAGGCATTGCCAACGCCGTGGTGCCCTTTTTTGGGGGCATGCCAGCCACAGGCACGATCGCTCGCACGGTGACCAACATCCGCGCCGGGGCAGTGTCGCCCATCGCGGGCATCGTGCACGCCGCAACACTGGCCGCCGTGGTCTTGTTGGCCGCGCCTTTGGCCATGCATATCCCGTTGGCTGTCTTGGCGGGGGTGTTGTTGTTCGTGGCATGGAACATGGGCGAATGGCGCGAGTTCGCCCGCCTCAAACAATTCAGCAACCACTACCGCTTGATGATGGTCTCGACCTTTGTCATGACCATTGTGTTCGACCTGACGGTGGCCCTGGAGCTGGGTTTGGTGTTGGCTTTTGTGCTGTTTGTGCGCCGCCAAAGCCACTTGTTCAGCGCGGACATCGACTCTCAAACCGAGACCAGCGTGGAGGCACGGCTATTCGGTGCACTGTTTTTTGGAGCAGTGGCCAAACTCGACCCTTTGCAGCGAATGGCCGACATGGCTGCACCGGGCTTGGTGATGCGTTTGGACGTGCGCCAGATGATTTCATTGGACACCACAGGCCTGGACGCGCTGGAGCAATTGCACCGCAGCCTGAGCAAACGCCAAGGTCGCTTGGTGTTGCATGGGCTCAATGCACAGCCGCGCTCTTTGCTGGAGCGCTCGGGCTTTTCCCAACACATCGAATTAGAAGAACCGGTACCGGTCTGAGCCCGTAAAATGGACGTTTTCTCCAACAGGCCAGCCATGTTTCCATTTGCCCGCCCCCACTACACCTCTGACACCACGCAGTTTCTGGCCAAACTCAAAGTCGAGCGTCCTGAACTGGAAGCCGAACAACGCCAAGGCCGGGCGTTGTTGTGGGACACCGGCATGGACGCCCAGTTTCAGGCTCAAGCCCAAGCTGCACGCGTGGCCCAACAGCCTTACGTCTACCAAACCAAGGCCTGATCCAGCCCCACTCCGGCATGAGCACGGCTTTAAGCGATCTCGAATCAGCACCAGAGGGCTTGGACTCGGCCTTGCCCGTGGTGGTGGACAACGTGGCGGTTGCCCGTCTTTATGGAGAGCCGCTGTTTTCCATGCCACGGGATTTGTACATCCCGCCCGACGCATTGGAAGTTTTTCTGGAGGCCTTTGAAGGGCCGCTGGATTTGTTGCTCTATTTGATCCGCAAGCAAAACTTCAACATCCTGGACATTCCCATGGCCGGTGTGACGCGCCAGTACCTGAGTTATGTGGACGAGATTCGCCAACGCAACCTCGAACTGGCGGCCGAATACCTGCTGATGGCGGCCATGCTGATCGAGATCAAATCAAGGATGCTGTTGCCCCCAAAGCGTGCGGCAGAAGGCGAAGAGGCTGAGGACCCCCGTGCCGAGTTGGTGCGCCGCTTGCTCGAGTACGAGCAAATGAAATTGGCCTCCATGCAGCTGAACGCGATTCCGCAATATGGCCGCGATTTTTTACAAGCCCAGGTTTACATCGAACAAAGCCTGCAACCCCGCTTTCCCGATGTGAGCATGGACGAGCTGCAATTGGCTTGGCGCGACATTCTCAAACGCGCCAACTTGGTGCAACACCACAAAATCAGCCGCGAAGAGTTGAGCGTGCGCGAACACATGAGCATCGTGCTCAAGCACTTGCAAGGCCGTAAATTTGTCGAATTTGAAAACCTGTTTGACCCCAGCTTGGGCACCCCGGTTTTGGTGGTCACCTTCATTGCCCTGTTGGAGTTAGCCAAAGAGACCTTGATCGAAATCACCCAAGCAGAAGCTTTTGCCCCCATATACGTACGCCTGGCCTACACGCCTCAGTGAACGGGTCACACCCGTGGCTCCGAAAGCACCATCCATGACCTCCCCCAACGTGACCCCGTACGGCACACTCCCCCCCGCTTCGCCGGTGGCGACTCGCAAACCTGTGAGCCTGCCTCGCTTGAACGAAATGCGCGAACGTGGCGAAAAAATCACCATGCTCACCGCCTACGACGCCACCTTTGCAGCAGTCGCTGACGCTGCGGGTGTGGATTGCATTTTGGTCGGAGACTCTTTGGGCATGGTGTGCCAAGGCTTGCCCAGTACCGTAGGGGTGAGTTTGGACGCCATGCAGTACCACACGCAGAGTGTGGCCCGTGGCATCCAACGCGTACAAGGGACCACATGGATCATTGGTGACCTGCCTTTTGGCACTTACCAAGAGTCGCGCGAACAAGCCTTGCGCAGTGCCAGTGTGCTGATGCAAGCGGGTGCGCACATGGTCAAGCTCGAAGGCGGCGGATGGACCACCGAGACCGTTCGTTTTTTGGTGGAGCGTGGTATCCCGGTGTGTGCTCACTTAGGACTGACACCACAAACTGTGCATTCGCTGGGCGGTTACCGCGTCCAAGGCCGAGGCGACTCGGCCGACAAACTGCGTCAAGAAGCTTTGGCCCTGCAAGATGCCGGCGCCAGCATGCTGGTTTTGGAGATGGTGCCTGTCGCCCTCTCGGCCGAAATTACATTGGCTTTGCCGCGCTGCCACACCATCGGCATCGGTGCAGGTGATGGCACAGCAGGCCAAGTGCTGGTCATGCACGACATGTTGGGCGTCAACCTGGGCAAGAACCCCAAATTCGTTCGCAACTTCATGACCGGCCAAAACAGCGTTTTGGAGGCCATGGTTGCTTATGTGCGCGCCGTCAAAGACGGCAGCTTTCCTGACAATGCTTTACACGCCTGGTAAAGGCTTATCCCCATGCTCATCGCCCGATCGATTGCCGAACTGCGCCAGCACCTTGCCCCAAGCCAATGTCCCGCCTTTGTACCCACCATGGGCAACCTGCACGCAGGTCACATCAAACTGATTGAGCGGGCACGACCACTGGGCGACTTCACGGTGGCCAGTATCTTTGTCAACCGTCTGCAGTTTTTGCCACACGAGGACTTCGACAGTTACCCTCGAACTTGGGAAGCCGACTGTGCCAAGCTCAAAGCGGCGGGCTGTGACTTGGTGTTTGCGCCTCGCGAAACCGACCTGTACCCTGAACCGCAGACCGTCAAAGTGCAAGCCGACCCGAGCTTGGGCGATATCCTGGAAGGCGAATTTCGCCCTGGTTTTTTCACGGGCGTCTCAACGGTGGTCATGAAGCTCTTCTCCAGCGTGTTTGCTGGCAAATCAAAAGGGGTGGCTGTTTTTGGCAAGAAGGATTACCAGCAGCTCATGGTCATTCGCCAAATGGTGGCCCAATTCGCACTGCCCATCGAGGTGATCGGGGTGGACACCTGCCGCGCCGAGGACGGTTTGGCGTTGAGTTCACGCAATGGCTACCTGAGTGAGAGCGAACGCGCCGAAGCGCTGCAACTGTCACTGGCCCTTCGCGCCTTGGGCCGTGACGCCCTGGCCGCTGCCGATGCACTGGCCAAGCACTTGCCGGCCCTTGAAGCCAACGCCATCGACAACCTGCGCCAGCGCGGCTGGCAACCCGACTACCTCACCGTGCGACGCCGCCATGACTTGCAGACCCCGCAAGCTGGCGACGCGCTGGTGGTGCTGGGCGCAGCGAAGTTGGGCACGACCCGCCTGATTGACAACTTCGAGATTTAAAAAGCTCAAGCACTTGCCAGAGCGCAAGCTGCTGACCGGCAACAGCTGCCAGCTCAGTGGCTGCGGCCACTTCTGAACATGCCGTGGGTTTTACGGCTCAACACCCCTTGCGCCGCCAACTTGTTCATGGACGGGCTGGCGTGGGCATGGGTAATGGCCATGCCCAAAGCGTCAGCAGCGTCTTGCCGTGGCACCACCGGCAGCTGCAACAAGCGCTTGACCATCTCCTGAATCTGAGACTTGGCAGCACGGCCATGGCCGGTGACCGATTGCTTCATTTGCAGGGCGGTGTACTCGGCCACAGGCAGACCACACGACACCAATGCCGTGACGCAGCAACCTCTGGCCTGCCCCAACAACAAGGTGGCCTGTGGGTTGATGTTGACGAAGACGATCTCGACAGAGGCCACATCGGGCTGGTAGCGTTCGGTGATTTCTCGGATGCCGTCATAAATCACTTTGAGGCGAGCGGGCAGATTGCCCATTTCCTCGCGGGTGGTCTCAATCACGCCACTGGCAACATAGGCAAGGCGGGAACCGGTGATGTCGATCACGCCAAAACCCGTTGTTTGCAGACCGGGATCGATGCCCAATATGCGTAGCGTTGGGGGCGCTGATGTGGTCAAACTCATGGCAACACCACGCTGTTCATGCGGGCCATGATGGTCTCGGCGCGTTGCGCCAAATACGGAGACTGCGGCAGTTTTTCAAAGTACCTCGGGCGCGGCAACATGACCGCCAAACGCGCCGCCTCCCAAGCACTCAATTGGGATGCGCTTTTGCGAAAGTAATGCTGGGATGCGGCTTCGATGCCAAACACACCTTCACCCCATTCCACCTGATTGAGGTAAATCTCCAAAATGCGGCTTTTGCTCAGAAAAATTTCAAGCGTCACGGTGATCAGGGCCTCCTGAGCCTTGCGCAGCAAGGTGCGCTCGCCCGATAGAAAAAGGTTTTTGGCCAGTTGCTGGGTGATGGTCGAGCCCCCAACAATCTTCACCGTGACAGGTTTTTCGGGTTGCCGTTGAGCGCGTTTTTCGGCCTGGGCTTTGGCCTTGGCATTTTTCTCCCATGCGCTTTCCAGGGATTGCCACCAAATGCCTTGGTGCTGGTTGAAGGCGTCGTCTTCAGAGGCCAGCACAGCGCGCTGCAATTTGGTGCTCACTGCACTCAAAGCCACTGGCTCTTGGCGCCAAGGCAGTTGACCATCACGCTTTAAGATTTGCCATGCCTGTGAACGCTGAAAGGCCGTCGATTCAGGCATGAGCCATTGCATGCTCAGAACGCGCAGCGCAAAAAACAGCTGCAGGCCAGCAAAGGCCAAAAGCAACAAAAGCAACCACCGTCCGAATGCGCGCATGGCTCAGGCTCTTTCGGTGGGCTTAGGCCGGCAAGTCCTGCGGGCTGTCATTCAAATCCACCGCAATCGTCACGGGACCTGCGGGCAAGTTGTCATCGTCATCGACTTCATCGCTTTCAGCGGCCATGCCTGTCAGGGCAACATCTGCGTCCAAGTGGGCGATCACCGTGCCACGCACATCCAGCGCCATGAGGTCGACGTCAGCCAGTTTGACGCGCACCCGAGCGCCTCGGGGCAATGTTTGCGCGCCCATCACACTGAACATCAAGGGCAAGGTCTCGGCACGCACCAACCAGATGCCACCGCCCATTTCCTTGACCAAACTGGCGTCTAGTTCCTCGAGCCCTTGCTGCTGCACATGGCGCAGCGTCCAGTAGCGCTCCATGCTCGACTGCACGCTGTTGTAGGCGCTGTAGGTCGCATCAAAGCCACTGATGATGGAGAACAACTCGGCATCTTTGGGCTTGAAGGGTGCAGCCAAAGCGGCAGTGGCGCCATGCTTGGTGCAAGCGATGATTTGCCACTGGTTGACCAAATCGGTGTAGCGGCGCAAGGGCGAGGTGCTCCATGCATAGCTGGGCACACCAATGCCCGCATGCGGCAGTGCCTTGGTGCCCATGCGCACCTTGACACCAGGCGCCAAGCTGGCCTGGCTGCGGTAAATACCCGGCACACCCAGACTGGCCATCCATTGGCCCCAAGTGCTGTTGGCAAGAATCATGGCCTCGGCCACCATCAAATCGAGTGGCGCTCCGCGCTTGCGGGTGCCAATGACCACGGTTTCGTCGCCAGACGGCGGTGAGTCATTGCTGGCGCGCTCCAACTTGAAGCTGTAGTCCGGGCGGTTGAAGTTTTCAGGTTTACCGCGCACCACTTCACGGCGCCCTTTCAGGGTCTGGGCCAAACGCCAGAAAAAGCCCAGCGTGGCTCGGCTCACCGGCACATCGGCGTGGTCGCTTTGGTCTTCGCCTTCCAGCCATTCGCGGGTGATGCGCTCGTCCAACCGGTCGTGGCGCAAATTGACCAAAATCGGTACGCGCTCCAGACGGGTCACCGCACTTTGCACTTCCAGCGTGTCTTCGCTGAAGGTGACATACAGCGACACCGCCGGACAGTCGCGCCCCTCGATCAAGGTGTAGGCCTGCACCACGCTGTCTGGCAACATGGTGATTTTGTAACCTGGCATGTAAACCGTGGACAGGCGTGCACGCCCCAACTGGTCGATGGCGCTGCCGGGTGACAAAGCCAAGCCGGGGGCGGCGATGTGAATTCCCACCGTGACGCTGCCGCTGCCCAGCCCTTGCAGTGACAAGGCGTCATCGATCTCGGTGGTGTGCGAGTCGTCGATGGAAAAGGCTTGAACAGGCGCTAAGGGCAAGTCGTCTGCAATGGCCGGCGCCTGCAAAGCAGGAAAGCCCGTGCCCTTGGGAAACAAATCAAACAAAAACCGCTGCCAATGGAAATCCCAAGGGGATGCGATGGCACCCGCGTTTTGCAACAAGTCCAAGGGCGCGGTCTGGCTGCTCTTGCTGGCAACGACCACGGCCTTGTATTCGGGCGTATTTTTGTCGGGGCGAAACAGGATTTTGTAAAGCTGCTCGCGGATTGGGGCTGGGCAAGTGCCCGCGATCAGATCGGCCGACCAGGCTTCGATCTGGGCCTGCACCTGCTTTTTCTTTTCAATGGCCAACAACGCTTGCTGCACGATTTCAGCTGGGGCCTTGCGAAAGCGTCCTTTGCTGCTGCCTCTGCGGAAGTAGTGCGGGGCTTCGTGCAAGCACAGCAAAGCAGCGACTTGTTCGGTGGTGCTGGCGGGGGTGCTGAAGTAGTCTTGGGCCAAGTCGCCAAAGCCGAACTCTTCGTCGGAGGCACACTCGTAGGCCAGCTCCAACTCGATGGTTTGACTCAGGGCAGCAGCAGATTGGAGCAAAACAGCCGGGGCAGGTTTGTCGAATTTGAGCAGCATGTGGGCCGATTTGACCTTGACCCGTTTGCCCGAGTCGAGCTCGACCTGCGCCGAGGCCTCGGCTTCGGACATGACACGGCCGGCCATGAATTTTCCGGCATCTTCAAATAATACGTACATGGGGGGATTTTCCCATGCCACCCGGTCATTCGGCCCGGCTGGCTTCACAGCAGCTGCAGAAATTCAAGGATTTGCGGCAAGTAATCGTCAAAATCGCTCAAGGCATGGTCGCTGCCCTCAATCAGGCGCACCTGCCCAGCCTGATGGCGGACCAACATTTCGCGCCAATCCAATACCTCGTCGCCCTTGGCGATCAAGGCCAGCGTGGCGGGCCGGGTTGGCGAGGGCTGACTTTCAAGAACTTTGAGCTCTTGAACATAAGCGGGCTCAAAAAAGATGCTTTGAGAGGGGTCTTGCCACACCGGGTGCTCGCCGATGTAGCGCGCCAAATCGCACGAAGGATACACGGCAGGGTTGACCAATACCGCAGGTACACCCAGCTGAGCCGACAGCCATGCGGCATAAAAGCCACCCAAAGAAGAACCCATGACCGCCATTTGCCCACGCGGCCAAGCGGCTGTGCCCTCCAACAGCAAGGTCATGGCCTGGGCGGGGGATGCGGGCAGCTGGGGACACCACCAAGTGACTTCAGGGTGCTGCGACCGCACCAGCTTGGCCATGGTTTGGGCCTTGACCGACTGCGGCGATGATCTGAAACCGTGCAAATACAGCAGATGGGTTGTGGCCACAGTGCGTCAGATTTCGATTTTGGAGCCCAGCTCGACCACCGCATTGGTGGGCAAGTTCAAAAACGCCGCCGCGCCGCTGGCGTTGTGGTGCATTTGGGCAAACAGC
>JBIKKE010000303.1:0-2796 GCA_044360575.1 Limnohabitans sp.
CGTCCGGCGACAGGGACTACGTCATCGCCTTGGAAAAAGGGCTGGCCATCATTGAGGCCTTTGGCCAATTGCGCGGGCCCGCGACACTGACTCAGATTGCAGAGGTAACGGGCAACACCAAAGCCTCTGTACGCCGCTCCTTGCATACGCTTTGTAAATTGGGTTATGCCCACCAGGAGGGGCGGCAATTTCAACTGGCGGCACGCACCTTGCGCTTGGGCTCTGCATTTGTGGTCAGCGATGAGTTGACGCGATTGGCTCAACCCATTTTGGAAATGACAGCTGAGCGAACCAAAGAGTCAGCATCCATGGCGGTCTTGGATGCACAAGATGTGGTGTTCGTTGCCAGAGCGACCCACCGCAGAAGCCTTTCTGTGGGCTTGAGTGCTGGCGCCCGTTTGCCCGCTTATGCAAGTGCCACAGGGCGTGTGCTGCTGGCAGGGCACCCCAAAGACTGGGCGCTCTTCATTCTCAATCGAATGCGCCGGCCGGCGTTGACAGCAAAAACTTTGACCAATGTGACGGATGTGATGCGGCAGATTGAATTGGTGAGGCATCAGGGTTACGCCCTGTGTGACCAAGAGCTAGAGCTTGGCCTGCGCTCAATTGCTGTTCCCCTCAAGAACCGTCAGGATCAAACAATTGCAGCCATCAGTTTGTCCGTTGCCACCAGCCGTATGGACATTCCCACGATTTTGGAAAAATTATTGCCAGAGCTGGAGTCGGCAAAGCAGAAGTTTTCTGCTTTTTTTTGAACCTCGAGCAAACTGATAACTGAATTCTTGAATCTGTACCGTGTGTACCAATTTCACGCCAACCCAACGCGCCCAGTGGGTCAAAGACACCCTTGGCGTTGATTTGCCTTCTGCCTACCCTGAAGAAACCTATCCCGGCTACCTTGCGCCCTTGGTTGTCAAAAGCCACCGATCCGAACGCGTTGCCTGTGGTTTGGCTCGGTTTGGTTTGATACCGGCTTGGGCCAAGGACGACAAGATCAGCCGTCATACCTACAACGCGCGCAGCGAGACCGCAGCAGAAAAACCCAGTTACCGGACTGCATGGCGGCAGCGACAGTTTGGCTTGGTGCTGGTCGATAACTTCTGTGAGCCCAGCTACGAATCAGGCAGGGCGGTCAAATGGAAAATTGAACGCGCATCCGGTGATCCATTCGGCATTGCCTGCCTTTGGGATCGGTGGACAGACCCAGCATCAGGCGAAAGGGTGGTGAGCTTTTCGATGCTGACGGTCAATGCAGATGACCATCCGGTGATGAAGCAGTTTCACAAGCCCGGAGACGAAAAACGCACCCCTGTGATCATCGCGCCAGAGCTGCACGACGCATGGCTTTCTGCCGATACGGCCCAAGCCGCTGAGCTGATGACCTGGGCGCACATGCCGGATCTGGCTGCTTCCGTGCGCGCACCCTGATAGGCCCTATGGGGTCAGGTGCCGATCACGCCGACATCTTTTTTGCGAATGGCCACTGTGGATGAACGTGGTCGCCCACCGTGGGGTGGCGGCGCCATAGGTGACACCTGATCGCACAAGGGCTGCCGATAATCCTCGATCCAACCCCGTAGGAGAACCGCATGGCTGGTGCGTTGAATGGATTGCGCGTGCTGGATTTGACCAGTGTCTTGATGGGCCCTTTTGCCACGCAGCTGATGGCGGACATGGGGGCGGACGTGATCAAGATCGAGTCGCCCGCCGGGGACACGGTGCGCGGTATTGGACCGATGCGCCATGCGGGCATGGGGTCGATTTTTTTGCACGTCAACCGCAACAAGCGCAGCCTAGTGCTGGACCTGAAAAAGCCTGAAGGCCTGGCTGCTTTTTTCAAGCTGGTGGAGACGGCCGATGTGGTGGTCTACAACATCCGCCCCCAGGCCATGCAGCGCCTGGGCATCGATTACGAACGGCTCAAAGCCATCAATCCGCGCATCATTTATGCAGGCCTGTATGGCTACAGCGAGAAGGGGCCTTACGCGGGCAAGCCGGCTTACGACGACTTGATTCAGGGCGCTGCGGCTGTGCCCAGTTTGATGAGCCGGGCCAGTGGTGGCGAGCCGCGCTATGTGCCCCTGACCTTGGCCGACCGAACGGTAGGCCTGATGGCGTCCAATGCCATTTTGGCGGCGGTGATTGCCCGCCACCAGACTGGCTTGGGCCAAGCGGTGGAAGTCCCCATGTTCGAGACCATGGCCCAATACGTGTTGGGCGAGCACATGGCCGGTGCCACCTTCGAGCCGCCTGCGGGCGATACCGGTTACCCGCGTTTGCTGGTGCAAGAGCGCAGGCCCTATCCCACCAGCGATGGCCATTTGTGTGTGCTGATTTACACCGACCAGCATTGGCAGAAATTTCTGAATTTGATGGGCCAGGGGCCGCTGTTTGAACAAGACCCGCGTTTTGCCAGCATTGGCGCGCGGACCCGGCACATCAACGATTTGTACCGCATGGTGGCGCAGGCCATGACCACGCAGAGCACCGAGGTCTGGATGGCGCGGCTGAATGAGGCCGATATTCCCTGCATGCCGATGCACGACGTTGACAGTTTGTTGCAGGACCCGCATTTGCATGCGGTGGGCATGCTGCAAGAAGTGGATCACCCCACAGAGGGTCGTTTGCAAGAAATTGGTGTGCCCGTGAGCTTTTCTGGCACACCGGGTTTGACCGTGCAAAAACCTGCGCCGCGTTTGGGCCAGCACAGCGCCGAGGTATTGCGCGAAGCGGGCCTGAGCGAAGAGGCGGTGCAAGCGCTGCTGGCGATGGTGCCCGTCGTTTTGTAGGAGCACG
>JBIKKE010000304.1:0-2795 GCA_044360575.1 Limnohabitans sp.
GTTGTAGGTCAGGAGCATGTGCCGCTTGGGGTTGAAGACGAACTCGGTCAACGCGGTGTTGCGGATGCGCAGGTTCAGCTCGATGGTGGTCTCGGGTGGGGTGCCCAGCACCCGGCCCACGGCTGTAGAGATGGGGCCACCGCTGGAGACGATCATCACGTCGCCCGAGTGGTTTTGCCGCACATGGTCGAGCGCCGCTTCGATGCCGCCCACAAACTCGGCGTAGCTGGTCATGCCGCGCGGCTGGGTGCGGCCCGCCATCCAGGCCTGCAGCGCATCGCGCAGCAGGCGAAAGTGGTGGCGATACAGCTCGGGCGTATCCGGCTTGGCCAGCGGTTCGGGGTGGATGGACTCGATCAGTGCGTGGCTGTCGTATTCGTTCAGGCCTGGCCACACCGCAGGGGTATGCGGCAAGCCTGCGCCTTCGGCAATGCCCTCCCAGGTTTGGCGGTGGCGCTTCAAGCTGCCCATCATCACGGCCTCGATGGGTTGGCCTTGAAGTTTGGGCCGCAGGTATTCACCCAAGCGCACGGCTTGCTGGCGACCCAGCGGGCTGAGTTGATCGTAGTCATCGGCCCCGAAAGAGGCTTGTCCGTGGCGGACCAAATAAAGTGTTCCCATGGGCTGAGATTGTGCTCAGCCTAGGCGTTTAAGCCTGTCGCTGGGGTGATCAGGGCCTGAGCGTTTTGCGGTGGTTCAGGCGCCAGTGGTTCGTTGGCCCCGTGGTTCGTTGCTCAGCGGCACACGCTGGGCTCACAGGCTCACTGTGCCCTGAATGCAACCGACCACATCGCCACCCACCCAAACCTGGCGCTGGCTGTCTTGCGACAAAAACACTTGGCCCGCGCGGCCCAGCACCGTGCCCTGGCGGGCGCTGTAGGCGGCAGGCATGTGGCCGTCGGTCATGAGCCATTGCGCCAGCGATGCATTCAGGCTGCCCGTCACCGGGTCTTCGGCGATACCCACAGGGGCGGCAAAGGCACGCACCTCCAGATCGGTCGGGTCGTTGGCGATGCGAGTGTTGGTTGTTGTGAACGCACGCGCTTCGCGGTTGGCGCGGCGGATCAGGCCACCGCCAAGGGCTTGACGTTTCGCCGCTACGCCGACTTTGGTGCCCAGCTTTTTCAAAGCGGCGTGGTCAGGGGTCAGGGCCAGCACCGTGTCCACACCATCCACCAGCAGACCCAGCCAATGCGGGCCGTTGTTCAGGTTTTGGGCGGCTATCACTTCCGTGGCATCCAGCCCCAAAGCCGCCAGCACCGGGGCGAGATCCTCAACCGAAATGTCTGAGCGCTTCAGCGGTGGTGCCGCAAAAGCCCAGCGCTCGCCCAGCTGTTTGAGGGTCACCAAACCCACGCCGCATTCCTGCACCAGCACGCCTGCTTGCTGTGGCGTGTTGCCCGCCTTAAGCCAGGCGTGGGCCGTGCCCAGCGTGGGGTGGCCCGCAAAGGGCAGCTCGGCCCCGGGTGTGAAGATGCGCACCCGGTAATCGGCGCCGCCTGCAGCGCCTTCGGGTGTGGGTGGCAGCACAAAGGTGGTTTCGCTCAGCTGTGTCCATGCGGCAAAGGCTTGCATTTGCGCGTCGCTCAGGCCCGTGCCTTCGAGCACCACGGCCAGCGGGTTGCCCAGAAAGGCGGTGTCGGTGAAGACGTCGACTTGTTGGTAGGCGCGCAGTTTCATAGATGAGGCCGGGTCAGCGTGGGTTCAGAGTGACTCGCGGATCGCTGAAGCCAGCGCGACCATGCCGGTGTTGATCTGTTCTACGGTGGCCGTCACGAACGACAGGCGCAGCGTGCTTTCGCTGGCCTCTTGGGCGTAGAAGGCCGAGCCCGGCACGAAGGCCACGCCTTTTTCAACGGCTTTGGCCAGCAAGGGGATGGCCTTTATGCCTTGGGGCAGCTGCACCCACAAGAACATGCCGCCCACCGGGCGGTTCCAGGAGAGGCCGAGGCCCGCCATTTCACGGTCGAGTGCTGCCAGCATCGCTTCGCATTGCTGTTTGTACAGCGCGCGGATGGTGGGCACGTGGCGCTCGATGAAGCCGTCTTTGAGTACCTCTGCCACCACGCGCTGGTTGAAGCTGGGCGTGTGCAGGTCGGCGGCTTGTTTGGCTTGCAAGAGTTTGGGGTAAAGGGCCTTGGGAGCAACCAGATAGCCGAGGCGCAGGCCGGGTGCGAGGATCTTGGAGAAAGAGCCCAGATACACGCTGCCCTCGGGGTGGCGTGCGCTGAGCGAGGGCGCGGGAGGGGCGTCAAACCACAGGTCGCCGTAGGGGTTGTCTTCGATGATGGACAGGCCAGACTCGACAGCCACCTTCGCCACGGCAGCGCGGCGTTCTTCGGTCATGGTGCGGCCGGTGGGGTTTTGGAAGTTGGGCAGCAGGTAAACAAAGCGTGCTTTGTTCGCACCCGTGCCCACTTTGGCGCGCAGGTCGGCGGCATCCACGCCATGGTCGTCGCTGTTCACGCCCACGGCGATGGGCTCCATCGGCGTGAAGGCTTGCAGGGCGCCCAGATAGGTGGGCGTCTCTACCAAGATGCGGCTGCCCGCGTCGATCAGGATCTTGGCCACCAGGTCCAGGCCTTGCTGGCTGCCGGTGGTGATCAGCACCTGGTCGGGGCTGACCTTCATGCCTTGCTTGAGAAGGTCTTGCGCGACCCACTCGCGCAAGGGTGCGTAGCCTTCGCTGGCGGCGTATTGCAGGGCGGCTTTGCCGTCATCCCGCAGCACGCGCTCGCTGGCTTCGCGCATGGCGTCGATCGGGAAGGTCAGCGGCGAGGGCAGGCCGCCCGCAA
>JBIKKE010000075.1:0-10340 GCA_044360575.1 Limnohabitans sp.
AGCGCGGCATGCTCACATGCGCCCGTAGGCAAAACCCACTTGGGGCGTTGTGCCCTCAATCTCGTCGATCAATTTGAGCAGCGGGCCCAGCTCGCGGTAACGATCGCACGTGCTGCGGATGTAATGGATGAAACGCGGCGCATCGGCCAGATATTTGGGCTTGCAGTCGCGCAGCGTCAGGCGGGCAAAGATGCCGGCCACTTTCAAGTGGCGCTGCAGGCCCATCCACTCGACGGCGCGGTAAAACGCACCAAAGTCGCTGTGCCAGTCTTCAAAGTCCATCAAACCCGCTTTTCGGGCCTTTTCCCAATAGCGGATGGTGATGTCGAGCACAAAATCTTCGTCCCACGTCAAAAAGGCGTCGCGCATCAAGCTGGCGATGTCGTAGCTGATGGGGCCATAGACAGCGTCCTGGAAATCCAACACACCCAGGGGCGCTTTCCCTGCCAAAGGCATCATCAAATTGCGCGGCATGAAGTCGCGGTGCACATACACACTGGGCGCGGCCAGGTTGCGTTGCACGATCAAGGCAAAGGCCTTGTCGAAAACCTCACGCTGCGCAGCTTGCAATTGCACGCTCCGATGCTGTGCCAAATACCAATCCGGAAACAGGCTCAGCTCGCGGTTGAGTAAAGCCGCGTCATAAGGCGGCAGCACACCGGGGCGCGACGCCAGTTGCCACTGCACCAGCGTGTCGACCGCCTGCATGTAAAGGCTGTGGTTGGCCTGGGGGCGTTCAGCGTCGATGGCCGACATCATGGTGGCGTCACCCAAGTCGCTCAGCAACATGAAGCCGTGAGCCTCATGCCAGTCCAGCACCTCGGGCGCGTTCAGGCCAGCGGCCTTCATCAATGCAGCGATGCGCACAAAGGGCTCAGAATTTTCTTTGTCGGGTGGGGCATCCATGATGATGCGGCTGTCGCCCCGGTTCGTTTCCACTCGCAGATAACGGCGAAAGCTCGCATCGGCCGAGGCTATGCGCAAAGAGTCTGGCAAAAGACCTTGTGCCACTGCCCTTTCCGATAACCAAACGGTAAATGCTTTTTGTCGCATTGGGTCAGCCCAAGTGACGTCAGGAACAACAGATGTGGGGGGGGTGAGTTGGCTCATGGATAATCCCATTTTACAAAGTCAAAGTTGCGCCTCTTTGTTCACCAAGTGCGCCTTGCCCAATCCAGTTGATCCTTGTGAGCTGCCCCCCCATTTTGAGACTTGCACAGTACTTTTTTGCCTTAAGGCTCGGGGGTATTGCCGTGGGTATGGCATTACTCTTGCAGGGCGCAGTGCATGCGCAATCAGAACCGCTTGTTTTGCGCAGCAGCCCCTTGCTGGAAGAACGCATTACGCCCCGCCAAGACAAAGAAGGCGCTGTCTTTGTTACAGGGCAACGCATGTTGGTACAGCCTGACCTCCGAACCGTGGTTGAAGGGACAGCCAATTTGAGAAAGCCAGGCTTGAGTCTGCGAGCTGACCGCATGGTGTACGAACAAAGCCAAGATGTTTTAGCGGCGTCTGGCGGCATACAAATCAACCGGTCAGGCAGTCAATTTCAGGGGACTGAACTGAAGCTTCAAGTTGACAGCTTTCAGGGAACGCTTGAAAAACCCACTTTTGAAATTTTTGGCAACGGTGCGCACGGCTCAGCCTCGCAGCTTGAATTCATCGATCCATCTCGTGCCATCGTTCACCAGGCCAACTACACCACTTGCCGTCGCACACCTGGCCCAGACTGGCTGCCGGCATGGCTGCTCACAGCCACGCGCATGAGCATCGACGATGAAGAATCGACCATCAAAGCGGAAGGGGTCAAGGTTCGTTTTCAAAACTTTCCGGAAGTCTCTGTTCCCTCAGCCAGCTTTCCTTTGACCACCGATCGGCGCTCGGGCTTCTTGCCTCCGATTGTGGGCGTCACGACCCGCAATGGCGCAGAAATTGCTCAGCCTTATTACTTTGACATTGCACCCAATCGGGATGCCACGGTAACCACACACGTCATGAGCAAACGCGGAGTGGCCGTGGACACCGAATTTCGTTACCTTGAAAAAGATTACAAAGGCCAAACCCGTTTGAATCTGATGCCCTCCGATACCCTGAGTGATCAAGCCCGTTGGGGCTTGTCCAGTCAACACAACGGAATCATTGACACAGGCATTGACCGAATCGGTGCGTTGGGCCTTGGCCTGAACTTGAACCGCGTCAGTGACGACAACTACTGGCGAGATTTTCGGCGCACAGGATTGGTCTTGACGCAGCGCTTGTTGCCATCCACTGGCGTTCTCAGTTGGGGGCGCGGCGCGTTCAACATGACGGCTCAGGTTCAGCGCTGGCAAACCCTTCAAGACATCAACGCCACCATTCTTCCGCCCTACGACCGCACACCCCAGATCGGGATGTCTTACGGTCAATGGCAAGCCAACGGTTTGGATTGGTCTGTTCGGGGTGATACCACCCGATTTGAAGCAGACTTCAGCCGCATTCCCAACATGGTGGCCAGAAATGGCGAACGCAGCTTTGTGCAAGCTCAAGTCAGTCGACCCTGGATTCGGCCTTGGGGCTTTTTCACACCCAAACTTCAACTGCACGCAACTCGTTATCAACTCGATCAGCCTATGGACAACGGCGCCAATTCAGCCAACCGGGTATTACCAACCTATTCGTTGGACACTGGGTTGGTTTTTGAGCGTGCTGCACAGTGGTTTGGTCGATCGGTGTCGCAAACATTAGAGCCGCGTGCTTTTTATGCCAAAACCCCTTTCCGGGACCAAAGCATGCTGCCTCTCTACGACACAGGCGTCACCGACTTTAACTTGTCCACGATTTACAGCGAAAACACTTTTGTCGGCAACGACAGACTGATCGACAACGACGCTCTGACCCTTGGTGTCACCAGTCGATTTTTCGATTCAGTCAACGGCGCCGAATTGCTGCGCTTGGGCGTGGCTCAGCGCATTCGCTTTTCCGACCAAAGGGTTGTGTTGGACAACACGCTTTTAAACAACCAGCTTGCTGCCAAAACTGGCCTGAGTGACCTTTTGGTGGGTGCGGGTGTGCGTTGGGACAATCGCTGGGCTTTGGACAACACGGTACAGATCAATAACCAAACCAATGACATCAGCCGCAACACCCTTCAGCTTCGCTACTACCCTAGCCCCTATCGCGTTCTGAATGCGGCTTACCGATTGAATCGCGGCATCAGCGAGCAGCTGGATTTAGGTTGGCAATGGCCACTGAGCGATTTGATCGGCCGTAGAGATACCCAAGCAGAATCTGCATGGACACGCTCACCAGGTCAAGGCTTGGGCCCTGATCGTTGGTTTACCGTGGGTCGCATGAATTTCAGCATGAGTGAAGGCCGAATGGTGGAAAGCCTGATGGGCCTTGAATATGATGCGGGTTGTTGGATTGGTCGCATCGTTTTTGAACGCAACCAACGGTCTATCGCAACATCCAACACCCGTTTGCTGTTCCAATTGGAATTGATTGGCTTGGCACGCGTTGGCTCCAGTCCTCTGGCGGCACTCCGCAACAACATCCCTCGTTACCAAGATTTGCGCGACAACCCTTTGCAACCGAGCCGTTTTCAGAATTATGAATAAACCTTTCAATTGCAGCAGCTTTTATGGGCTCAAGTGTTTATCGCTTTTTGTTTTGTTGATCCCATTTTCGTGGACAGCGAATGCTCAGCCCAGCGCCTTGCCTGTTCGCTCTGTGGACTATGTGGTGGCAGTGGTCAACTCCGAGCCCATCACCAATCAAGAAGTTCAGGCATTGAGTCTTCGTTTGCAACGAGAGGCTCGCGCCCAAGGCAGTGCCACCAACATTGCCGAGTTCAAAAGATTGGCGCTTGATCAGCTGATCAACGAAAAAGCCCAAATCCAACAAGCCCTGTCCTTGGGCATTGTGGTGGACGATGCGGCCATTAACCAAGCAGAGTCTGGGGTGGCCAATAACAACCAACTGACCGTTGAAGCCCTGCGCTCTCGATTACAACAAGATGGCATTGGACTCTCCGGATTCAGAGATCAATTGCGGCAGCAGCTGTTACTGACCCGTGTTCGTGAACGAGAGGTTGAAGGCCGAATTCGCATTTCTGAATCAGAAATCAACCAGTTTCTCAATGAAGAATTACAACGCCAATCTGCCAGATCATCGGCTGATGTGAATTTGGCCATGATTTTGATTGGCGTTCCAGAAAATAGTTCGCCCGATCAAATCAAGCAGCTTTCCGATACAGCCCAATTGGTGGTTCAGCGTGCACGCAGTGGCGAAGACTTCGCCGCTCTGGCCACTTCCTTTTCGACTGCTGCCGACCGCGGCGTCAACGGCGGGGCCATGGGTCTTCGCCCCCTTGATCGTTATCCCGAACTCTTTGTTCAAGCAACGGCTGATTTGCCTGTCGGTGGCGTTTCAGGTGTTGTGCGCTCTGGTGCAGGTTTCCACGTTCTGAAAGTTCTGCAACGGCAAGCCCTTCCCACCACGTTGTTGATCACCCAAACTCGCGCACGACATATTTTGCTTCGCCCAAGCGCACAACTCTCTCAAGCTCAAGCCATTGCCCAGTTGTCTGCAGTTCGCCGTGACATCTTGTCTGGCAAAGCTGATTTTGCGGATCTGGCAAAACGAATTTCACAAGATGGCAGTGCAGCCCAAGGTGGCGACCTCGGCTGGGCCAATCCCGGCATGTTTGTGCCTGAGTTTGAACAGCCTATGAACCAACTGCGCCCCGGGCAACTGGCCGAGCCTGTTGTCTCCCGATTTGGTGTCCATTTGATTGAAGTTGTTGACCGCCGTGACGCCGCCATGACTGATGCAGAACAGCGCAACTTGGCTAGAAATGTATTGCGTGAGGGCAAACTGGACGAAGCTTATGCTTCTTGGGTCCAAGAAATTCGTGGCAAAGCTTTTGTTGAAATGCGGGAACCACCGCAATGAAGCACATTGCACGCAAACGTTTTGGCCAGCATTTTTTAACCGACACCGCCATCATTGACAGCATTGTTGATGCCATTGATCCGTTGCCAGGACAACCCATGGTGGAGATTGGTCCTGGTTTAGCAGCCCTGACGCAACCACTGGTCGAGCGCTTGGGTCATCTCACGGTGATTGAACTGGATCGTGATCTCGCCGTACGCTTGCGTGAGCATCCGCACTTGAACGTCATTGAATCAGACGTCTTGAAAGTCGATTTCAGAGCTGTGTCTGCTGCTTTGTCCGACAACCTCAGTGCCCCTCAGTCAGATAGTCCCACTTTGCGACCATCCAATTCAGGTGTCAAACTGCGCGTTGTCGGCAACCTCCCTTACAACATTTCTACGCCTATTTTGTTTCACTTGCTGGATCAGGTCGATGTCATTGCAGACCAGCATTTCATGCTGCAGAAAGAAGTCATCGATCGGATGGTGGCCGCACCTTGCACCTCTGACTACAGCCGACTTTCTGTCATGCTGCAATGGCGCTATGCGATGGACAATATCTTGTTTGTTCCACCCACCAGCTTCGATCCACCACCACGTGTTGACAGTGCCATTGTTCGCATGTTGCCTCTGAGTACGCCACCCGCGTTAGACGTCAAAGTGCTTTCAACCCTGGTTCAAGTAGCATTCAGTCAACGCCGAAAAATTTTGCGGAACACGCTGGGCAAATGGTTGGATGAACAAGGTTTTTCCGGTCAGTTTGACCTCCAACGACGCGCTGAAGAAGTTCCAGTGATGGAATACGTTGAAATCGTTCAATCGCTGATGACGCAATCCAAGAGCAATTCATGACAGTTAAAAGATTGACGAAAAAAAGCCCTCGCTAGAGGGCTTTTTTAATGTTCAAACGAATCAAACCGTTTGGTTGCGGGGGCCGGATTTGAACCAACGACCTTTGGGTTATGAGCCCAACGAGCTACCAGACTGCTCCACCCCGCGGTATGAGTAAATTATACCTTACTCTGCTGCTGCTTCAGCAGAAGAATCAGCACGGTCAACCAATTCAACCAGCGCCATCGGTGCGTTATCGCCCACACGGTATCCCATCTTCAAGATGCGTGTGTAACCGCCAGGACGCTTCGCAAAACGTGGGCCCAAATCGGCAAACAATTTGACAACACTGTCGCGGTCACGCAAGCGGTTGAAAGCCAAACGCTTGTTCGACAAATTGTCTTCTTTGGCCAACGTGATCATCGGCTCGATGACGCGACGCAGCTCTTTGGCTTTTGGCAACGTTGTTTTGATGACTTCATGCTCAATGAGTGAATTCATCATGTTACGCAGCATGGCGAGGCGGTGCTCGCTGGTGCGGTTCAATTTACGGAGTCCGTGTCCGTGGCGCATGGTGCTTACCTTTCTTTATTAAACAGACAGCCGTATCAGGTACTGCCCGTGCACACCCCGAACGAATTCGGGAACTTTTAATTAACGCTTTTCCAAGCCGGCTGGTGGCCAAGCTTCGAGTTTCATACCCAATGTCAAACCACGTGAAGCCAAAACTTCTTTGATTTCGTTGAGTGACTTGCGACCCAAATTAGGCGTCTTGAGCAACTCGTTTTCGGTGCGCTGAATCAGATCACCAATGTAGTAAATGTTCTCAGCCTTGAGACAGTTGGCCGAACGAACGGTGAGTTCAAGCTCGTCCACAGGGCGCAACAAAATCGGATCGAAATTGCCTGCACCACCACGAACAGCGGGTGCATCGAACGCAGACAATTCGCTGCCTTCGAGTTGTGCAAATACAGCCAGTTGTTCGACCAAAATCTTAGACGATGCGCGAACAGCGTCTTCAGCGGTGATGGCACCGTTGGTTTCGATTTCAATGACCAGTTTGTCCAAGTCGGTACGCTGTTCAACACGAGCGCTCTCGACCGTGTAGCTGACACGCTTCACGGGTGAAAACGAAGCGTCGAGCACAATACGGCCCAATGCTTTGGTGGGCTCGTCAGCGTAACGGCGCATGCTGCCAGGCACATAACCACGGCCTTTTTCAACCTTGATTTGCATATCGAGCTTGCCGCCTTGTGACAGGTTGGCAATCACGTGCTCAGGATTGATGATCTCGACGTCGTGCGGCGTTTGGATATCCGCTGCTGTCACTGGACCTTCGCCATCTTTGCGAAGGCTCAGGGTGACTTCATCACGGTTGTGCAACTTGAACACGACACCTTTGAGGTTCAACAGGATGTTCACAACATCTTGCTGGACACCGTCAATAGAAGAGTATTCGTGAACAACGCCAGCAATGGTGACTTCGGTAGCCGAGTAACCGACCATTGAAGATAACAGTACACGACGCAGTGCATTACCAAGCGTATGACCATAACCGCGCTCAAAAGGCTCAAGCGTGACTTTTGCACGGTTGGTGGCCAATTGCTCGACTTGGATCGCTTTGGGTTTCAACAAATTTGTTTGCATTCAGACTTCCTTCTCAATACCCCCGGTTCGTTACACCGGTAAGGCTGATGAAGCGCCCAGGCTCAAAAATGACGCACTGGGAACAATCAAAACAGCGAATTAACGTGAATACAGTTCGACAATCAACGATTCGTTGATATCGGCACCAAATTCGTCGCGGTCAGGAACCTTTTTGAAGGTACCTTCAGCTTTGTCCGCATTGACTTCAACCCACGCAGGCATACCGACTTGTGCGGCCAACTGCAGAGCTTCAACCACACGGTTTTGCTTTTTAGATTTTTCGCGAACCGCCACCACATCACCGGCTTTCACCAAGTAGGAAGGGATGTTCACAGATTGGCCGTTGACAGTGATGGCTTTGTGAGAAACCATTTGACGGGCTTCTGCACGTGTAGAGCCAAAACCCATACGGTAAACAACGTTGTCCAAACGGCACTCGAGCAAAGCCAACAGGTTCGAGCCTGTGTTGCCTTTACGACGATCAGCCTCGGCGAAGTAGCGGCGGAACTGCTTCTCCAAAACGCCATACATGCGCTTGACTTTTTGCTTCTCACGCAGCTGGAGACCGTAGTCAGATGTACGTTGACCGGAAGTACGGCCGTGTTGGCCTGGCTTGGTGTCAAATTTGGACTTGTCTGCGATAGAGCGACGTGCGCTCTTCAAAAACAAGTCAGTGCCTTCACGGCGGGAAAGTTTGGCCTTGGGGCCTAGGTAACGTGCCACTTGATTTTCCTTTATGCAGCTACCGCATCAGAAATGCGGGAGCCAGGCGATGCAAGCAAGGCCTGGCGGTGGGCTTGGTGAGAGATTAAATGCGGCGACGCTTTTGAGGGCGGCAACCGTTGTGCGGGACTGGCGTCACATCAGCAATCGATGTGATGCGAATGCCCAACGCACCCAAAGCACGAACCGAAGACTCGCGACCTGGACCTGGGCCCTTGATCTCGACGTCGAGGTTTTTGATGCCTTGTTCTTGCGCAGCACGACCGGCTACTTCGGAGGCAACTTGAGCTGCAAAAGGTGTTGACTTGCGTGAACCCTTAAAGCCTTGGCCACCCGAAGACGCCCAAGACAAAGCATTGCCTTGGCGATCGGTGATCGTGATGATGGTGTTGTTGAACGAAGCGTGCACGTGAGCAATACCGTCGGCAATGTTCTTGCGGACTTTTTTGCGGACACGTTGAGCTGCGCTGTTTGATTGTGCTTTTGCCATGTTGGTCTCTCAGTCCTGCTTATTTCTTCAGAGCCGCAGCACCTTTGCGCGGTCCCTTGCGAGTACGTGCATTGGTACGTGTGCGCTGACCGCGCATGGGCAAGCCACGGCGATGACGGAAACCGCGGTAGCAACCAATGTCCATCAAACGCTTGATGTTCATGGTGGTCTCACGGCGCAGGTCACCTTCAATGGTGAACACCGCGATGTGGTCGCGAATTTTTTCCAAGTCAGCGTCGGTCAGATCCTTGATCTTCTTCGAATAAGCGATGCCAGTGGCCTCGCAAATTTGTCGAGCGCGGGTGCGACCAATACCGAAAATGGCAGTCAAGCCAATTTCAGCATGTTTGTGCGGCGGAATGTTGATGCCAGCGATACGTGCCATTTTCGTCCTCTAAAACTAGTTCAATCAGCCTTGACGCTGCTTGTGACGTGGATCTGTGCAGATCACACGAACAACGCCTTTACGGCGAATAACTTTGCAATTACGGCAAATTTTTTTTACCGAAGCAGAAACTCTCATGGTTCTCTCCAAAAAACTTATCAATGCTTTGTCTAATCAGACAAAGTTAAAAACTGGGCCCTTGAACACTCGAATCAAGCAGCTTGACCAAACCAACCTGCGCCATCAGGACTTGAAACTCGCCTTTTTCAGGAGTGAATCGTACTGCTGAGACATCATGTAGTTTTGAACTTGCGCCATGAAATCCATCGTGACCACCACAATGATCAACAAAGATGTACCGCCAAAGTAAAACGGAACATTGTATTTCAGAATCAAGAACTCTGGCAGCAGGCACACGAACGTGATGTAAGCAGCACCCACAGCGGTCAAACGCAACAAAATCTTGTCGATGAACTTGGCAGTTTGGTCACCCGGGCGAATGCCAGGAATGAACGCACCGCTTTTCTTCAAGTTATCCGCTGTTTCACGGCTGTTGAAAACAAGGGCCGTATAAAAGAAACAGAAGAAAATAATGGCCGCTGCGTAGAACATGACATAAACGGGCTGGCCAGGAGCCAAGGCGTTTGCCACATCTTTGAAAAAGCGAACCACTGAACTTTCAGAGGAACCCGAACTGAACCAACCAATCAATGTTGCTGGCAACAAAATGATCGACGAAGCAAAAATGGGGGGAATGACACCAGCCATGTTCAGCTTCAGTGGCAAGTGCGATGACTGGCCACCATAAACTTTATTTCCAACCTGACGGCGAGCGTAGTTCACCAAGATTTTGCGTTGTCCTCTTTCGACAAAAACCACAAAATATGTCACCAAACCAACCACCACAATGATCAACAAGGAGATCAAAGGATTCATGGCACCGGTACGAACCAACTCAAACAAACCGCCGAGTGCGCTGGGCAAACCAGCAGCAATACCTGCAAAAATCAAGATCGAAATACCGTTACCCAAGCCACGCTCAGTGATTTGCTCACCCAGCCACATCAGGAACATGGCACCGGCGGTCAAACTGACCACAGCGGTCATCCGGAAACCCATTCCAGGATTGATCACCAAGCCAGCGGAAGCTTCGAGTGCAACAGCAATACCGAAAGATTGAAAGATGGCCAAACCCAAAGCACCAAAACGTGTGTATTGGGTGATTTTTCGACGACCAGCTTCGCCTTCTTTTTTCATCTGCTCAAACGTGGGAACCACGTAAGTCATCAACTGCATCACGATCGATGCAGAGATGTAAGGCATTATGCCCAGAGCAAAAACTGTGAAGCGA
>JBIKKE010000321.1:0-2769 GCA_044360575.1 Limnohabitans sp.
ACAACCACCTAAAAAGGCGGGAGCGGCGGTCTGTGAACAAGGCATTGGCCAACGACATACAACGAATTTAGCACGATCAAGCCAAAAAATAGCATGAACAATGCAAAAAAATGCCCCAAGTCTTGCAACTTGGGGCAAATCCACCTTTTCAGAGGGTGGAGGAGACAATTGGTGCATGCAAAAAAGCACGCTTGTTCGCAATTGTAGGCTTGAATTGTTGCAACGCAGCAGAATTAGCCCTCAGAAAATAAAAAAAGTGGGTTTTGTTGGCCGCAGTTTGCGCAAGATCACATTCAACGCTTGGCTTTGAGCCGTTTGGGTACCATCGCCATGAGCCTATGGCAAGACACGCCGCAAAAACTGGAGGAAAAATCATGGAATGCACAGTCACCTGGACCGGCGCTGCCGGCACCCGATCTGGAATGGGCTTTTTGGCCGAAACCGGCTCGGGCCACATGGTCGCCATGGACGGCGCACCAGACGCGGCCAAGCCTGAAAACGGCGGCCAAAATCTCGCCCCCCGTCCCATGGAAATGCTTTTGGCTGGTACGGGAGGTTGTACCGCTTATGACGTGGTGCTGATCTTGAAGCGCGGGCGCCACGATGTGCGCGGCTGCAGTGTCAAGCTCACCAGCGAACGCGCCGAGGTCGACCCCAAAGTCTTCACCCGCATCAACATGCACTTCACAGTCACAGCCAAAGGCGTGCCTGCCAGTGCCGTCGAGCGCGCCATCGCCATGAGCCACGACAAATACTGCTCGGCCAGCATCATGCTCGGTAAAACCGCTGAAATCACCACCAGTTTTGAGGTGATGGAGGCTGCTTAAAAACCTTTTAGACCCGATGCGCCACCGTTGTCATCACCTTGGCTGCTGCTTGCATGAGTGACTTCATTGGCGCAGGCAGTTCCACTGCGCCGGCTTGTTGAGCCATTTGGGCGTGGGCGATTTCGTCAGCCTTCATGGCGGACACGATGGCGCGGGACGCCAAATCTGCCGAAGGCAGCAAGTCCATGTGGCTTTGCAAATGCGCCTCGACTTGGCGCTCGGTTTCGACCACAAAGCCCAAACTCACTTTGTCGCCCCCCAGCTTGCCAGCGGCAAAGCCAATGGCAAAAGCACCTGCATACCAAAGCGGATTGAGCAAAGAAGGGCGGTCGTGAAGGTCATTCAGGCGCTGTTGGGTCCAAGCCAAGTGGTCTGTCTCCTCGCGGCTGGCTTCGGCCAACTGGGCCCGCAGCGCGGGGCTCTGGCAAGCCAAGGCTTGTCCGGTGTAAAGCGCCTGGGCGCACACCTCGCCCACGTGGTTGATGCGCATGAGTGCGCCCGATTGGCGGCGTTCAGCGTCGCTCATTTCCAAATCGGCCACTTGGGCGGCTGGATTGGGGCGGCTGGAACGAGGCTCAGTAAAAAGAGTGCGCAAGGCGCTATCTGTGGCCAGTATCAAAGCATTCATCATTGACAAAGTTTACCCACGCGGCGCTAGGCCTGCCTGCAACACAAGCCATGATCGCTTGGCAAGGCGGTGAATTGGTTTTGTTGTTTCTGAGACTTTCAATTCAAAAATCAATGGAAGTCATTGAATTTATTGGGGAAAATTGGTTGTTGCGGTGATGACATGAGGGTAAGTACCATGGTTTGTTGCATGCCAACAACAAAAACAGCTAATCTTTCGCATATGTCTTGGCGAAGTCATTTACGTCTGGTGGAATACACACAACTTCCTGAATTGGAGGTTGGCTCAGGGTCTCGAAGGGTGATAGTCACCCATCTGATCTAGGCCCTTTTTTAACCTTGGAGAAATTTGCAATGAAAAAAACTCTGATTGCTCTGGCTGTTCTGGCAGTTTCCGGCGCTGCTTTCGCTCAATCTTCGGTCACTATTTCCGGCACGATCAGCGTTGGTGTCTTGGACACTGGCGCTGCTGGTGCTCAGCCAACTGTCTCCCGTTTGGGTGGCGGTGCTAACGCCATCAACATCGTGACCTTGGAAGACTTGGGCGGTGGCATGCGCGCTGGTTTTGACAGCCAAATGCGTTTCAACTCAGCAACAGGTGACCGCGCCGCTGCTGGTACAGGTGCAGCACTGTTCCACGGTGCCAACGTTTATGTCGGCGGCGGCTTTGGTACCGTTCGCATGGGTAAGATCATTGAAGCTTCTAACTGCGCCTACGATCAATGGGGCTGTACAGGTGGTGCTGGCTTGAGCGCTGGTTCTACAACTGGTGGCTTGATTGCTGCTCAAACTATCGCTAACGCCGTTAGCTACAACACGCCAACCATCAACGGTTTCAGCGCCAGCTACAACACTTCCGTGTCTGCTCGCGCCAATGAGCGCAACGTGTTGAGCCTGAACTACGCTGCAGGCCCAATAACTGCTCAGTTCCTGCAAAGCAAAGGCACACCTAACACTGCTGCTGACGTTGTTGGTGGTACACCAGCCATCACTGATGCGGGCGGCCAAGGCACTTCCATCGGCGCCAGCTACAACTTCGGCGTGGCCAACGTTTCTGTGTTCAACGCCAAGACAGAAAATGCTGCTGGCGCGACAACAGCTGACATCACTGGTCTCGGTTTGACCATTCCAATGGGTGCTTTCACCATCTTGGCCGGTATGACTCAAGACAAGCAAAAAGCTTCTAACCTCGACGGCCGTACAGCTGTTGGCGTGAACTACGCTTTGAGCAAGCGCACTACCTTGGGCGCTGACTTGTTCAAGCAAGACCAAGTCGGTGGCAGCAACGGCTTCGTCGTTCGCGCACGCCACACTT
>JBIKKE010000076.1:0-10259 GCA_044360575.1 Limnohabitans sp.
AGTTGGCTTTCCGGCCATGATCATGGCCGGCTTTGTGATCCTGATCATCTCCATGGACAGTATTGGTGGTCGCATCAATTGGCTGTGGGTGCAGGGGTTTTCAGTGGTGCGTGAAGTCCTAGGAGTTTCCCGTGTCTGACAGCGCCCAAGAAAAAACCGAAGACCCCACGGCGCATAAACTCAACAAGGCGCGTCAAAACGGCGAGGTCCCGCGTTCCATCGAGTTGCCCGCAGCAACGATCGTCATCGGCGTCTTTTTTCTACTCTTGTTGACGGGCGGCTGGTTGGTCAAAAGCCTGACCACCCTGTTTGCGCAAGGCTTTGTATTTGATCGGCAACTGATCGAAAAACCCCTGCTGCTGCCGGCCCACTTTGGCGAGCACCTCTTGGCCGCCTATGTCCTGATATTGCCCATCATTGCTTTCACGGTGGTAGCCGCCATCATCGCCTCTGTGATGACAGGTGGCTTGGTGTTTTCATTCCAAGCGGTCATGCCCAAAGGCTCCAAGATCGACCCGATTAGCGGCCTCAAACGCATTTTTGGCACACATGCCATCGTCGAATTGTGCAAGGCCATCCTCAAATTTTTTTTGGTGGCTGGTGTTCTCTGGTGGTCTTTGCTGGCCCACATGGACACACTGGTTCTCATTGGCAGAATGGACTTGGAGCCCGCCCTCAGCGCTGCTGGCTCCATGATCGTTGAGTCAGGCTTGTGGGTAGCCTTGAGCCTGGCTGTGATTGCCATGATCGATGTGCCCTATCAGAAGTACGCATTCACCAAGCGCATGAAAATGTCCAGGCAGGAGATCAAGGACGAATTCAAACAAATGGAAGGCAGCCCTGAAATCAAGGCGCAGATTCGTCGTCGCCAGCGCGAAATGTCCAATGCCCGCATGATGCAACGCGTCAAAGATGCCGATGTTGTGATCACCAACCCTGAGCACTTTGCGGTTGCTCTCGAATATGACCCAACTGGTGAGGGTGCCCCCATCATGGTGGCCAAAGGCTCTGACCACATGGCAGCCTTGATTCGTGCAGAAGCCACGGCGCATGGTGTACATATTTTTGAAGCGCCGCCCTTGGCGCGAGCCATTTACTACACCACCGAGGTTGAAAATCAAGTTCCAGAAGATCTCTACCACGCTGTGGCACAAGTCATTGCATATGTCTTCAGCCTTGAAGGCGCATCGCCCATGAACCCACCGCACCCCAAACCCACGGTCAAAGTGCCGCGCAACATGGAATTCAGCCCTGAGGGCGTGCGCGTCAGCGCAGAGAAAGCCGCCGCATGAACATCCCAATAACACCAGACGTCTCCAAGATGAACGATTTCGTATTTCGTTCGGCCGATCGCATGCGCATTGACGGTTGCACCAACGCCATTGCCAGAGAGGGCCTAAGCTTGGCCTTGCAATGCGAATACGAAGCACTGATCGACCACTATCTGGGTCTGTTATTGGCTCGACTTAGGCAACAAGCGCCCGAACACAGCATTGAGGTCTACTTCCCCACCAATGCCGATGCATTGCTGGTCAGATTCAACGAAGCACTGGCCCGCCAGTCCCTGGCGCAAGCCACTCAGACACCTGAAATTTCAAGCAAGGCGCAAATTTGGGTGGTGCATGACGCTCAAGCCCTCCCTGATACAGAAATACAACTTCTGGCGCGGCTGATCCAGAATTTCCCCGGCGCTAACATCCGGGCCATTTTGCTCATGACGGGTGCTAGTGGGACACACCACAGCCTGGCCTCTTTTGGTCGCAAAATATTGCGCTGGGAAATTGAGGCACCCAACTCAGAGCAAAGCCAAGCCGCACTCGAGTTGGCACGCGCAGAAGGTCGTATCGCTCCTGTTCAACAACTCCTCAGACGCATACAAGCGAGGGCTTGGACAGAGACAGCCTCGGTCGACTTCAAAACACCGGATGATGCCCCCCCGTTCTCACAAATCCCCCATACGGGATTACCAATCAAGTCGTCCCGGTCTGAAGCCCATTCACGTTTGGATAACTTTTACCAACACGGCCTGAACGCCATCCAAACATGGCGTCACGCCATAGGCCAACTGGGCAGCAAACACCTCCGAATGGCCTTGATTGTGGCTGCTATTTTTGCGACTGCAGCGCTGGTGATGCTCTGGATTCAGCCGGAGGCTTTTGGCATCGGTCAACCCAAAGCGACCAGCAACGTCAAAGTGCCACTGACTACACCCGCACAGCCCGTGCCTACAAGCAACTTGGTCGTACCGGGCAATGCAGCTGAAAGCCCTGCTTCCCCCCCATTGGCTTCCCCCACTCCGACCGTTAATCGTTGAAAAGGCCTTCACTCACCATGAAAAAACCAGCCCTGATTCGCAGCGACAAGCCACATGCCGTTCACGTGAGCGAAGGCTCAAGCGTTGCCCAAAGACAATCGACGGCCAAAAAAACGGCCACACCGAAGGCGCCCGAACCGCTTGAGAACATCCAACTCGCCCCGTCCGTCAAAGCGGGCAAAGCCCGCAAAGCTTTGGCACCCAAGGCGCAGGAAGTCACCGAACCGCTGCCCCCGCTTGAACCAGCCAAACCCCCTCCGGCCGCCAATCTGACCCAAGCCAAGCGAAAAGCCAAACCTGCGCTCAAAAAGACTGTCAGAAAACCTGGAAACACAAGTCCCCAAAAGACCCCTGCACCCATGGAAGCCTCTTTGCCTGTGGCGCCCGTCCTGCCGGTTTGGGAACAAGACAACCCCGTCAAAGCCCGCATTGAAGAACTTCAAGCCCTCAACGCTCAGTTGTCAGAGCAACTTCAGCGTCTTCCTACCACCCGAACCATGCGAGGAGTCACGCCATGAGCGAAGCCAACTTCACACCCACTGAGCCCGTTTTGGTGGACTCACCCATCACCGAGCCTGCTGAGCCTATTGAGCCTGTGCTGATGGAGAAACCCGCTACGCCTGCTGCCAAAGCCCCCACCAAAGCAGAGGCTGCGACGGGGCCAACGGCACACACGGCCAGCGCCGTGGATGAACGCGCCTACCAGCAGTACCAAGCTCTGGCCCAAGTGGTGCTTGACTCTGCGCACATCGCCACCAAATCGGCCACCGCAGCTGCAGCGGCCAGCCGCGACATGCATGCCGCCACGGGTGAGTTCCGGGCATTGACCGAAACAGGTCACAAAAAGGCATTGATTCTTTTGGGCGCAACGGGCGGCTTGTTGCTCATATGTCTGATTTTCTTTTTGACCATGGGCGTTCGCATGAACAGCCGCATCAACCAACTGGACAGCATGATGATGGCCGTCGGCAAGCGGGTGGTGGACCTCAATGCCGGTCTGGAATCGCTGGATGTGATCAACAAAAGCATCGAGTCACTCACGGCTCAGCAGGTTGAACAGGCCAAAATCCAAGGGCAACTGGAAACCCGCATCAATGATGCCCTGAAAAAGTCTGAAACCTTGGTGCAGGGCGTGCCTGGCGAAACCGCCAAACAAGTGGCCGCCACCAGCGACAACTTGCTCAAACAAGTGCAAGGCATCAACAGCAAATTACAAACCCAAGCTGGTGCCGTACAAGCGCTGGGCACCGAGGTCAAAGCTTTGAAAGGTGCTGTGGGCAATGTCGACAAATTGAACCGCGATGTCGAAGCCTTGGTGACTTTGCAAAAAGAGCGCTACCTGGAGACTCTGCAGAAGAACAACAGCACACAATCACGTGAAAAAGCGGTTCAGTTTCCCCGAGTTGCGCCAGCCAAGCCAGCCGATTCAGCCCCTGCAGCAGGCCCTCAAAGCAGCTCTACTGGGCCAAAATAAGCCATGGCAATCGTAGCCGATGCTTCACTGGATACAAACAGCGATGTAAGTCAAAACAAAGACGCCGTCGGGTGGAATCTTGCGCCAATATCCCATTTCATTGACCGTGGCCACCACCTGGCCTGTCATCTTGGGGCCCGCATAACTGGTCATTTGACCCACGCGGTGCATTTTGTATTCGCAGTCGTATTCGTTCAGGTAGCGACGAGATCTGACCCCATCGGCATCTGCCGTTTTCAGGTCTTGCATCTCCCAGACTTTGCGAATTCGATCGGCTTTTTCGATGCTGTTGCGGTTGACAAAAAGCGCCACCTCGGGTGTTTCGCCAATGCGCGTCCAAGCCATGGCCACCTGTGGCCCCAAAGCAGACAAGGCCAGCAAGGCCATCAAAGCCATTCGAATGTGCGATCTTTTTGAAAAGCCCAACATGTTCATGTTCCATCTCAAAAAAAAGTTCCAGCAAGGGTCACCACATGTCCCCCCGCGCCCAATTTAAACCGCGAAATGCCGGGCAAGTCGTGGGTATTGACACCGCCCAAATCAAGTTGGCTGACGCCCTGTGCTTTCAGATAAGCCATGGCTTTCCAAAGCAGTGCATTGTGCGCATTCAAAGCACGGCCTTCATCGTTGGCCCATCCCATATGGTAACTGGCCACCTGTCCATGGATCAAAAACAGCATGCCGGCAACACTCTCTTTGCCCAGCTCGGCATACACCACCACAAAGGCTTGTTGGGGGCTGGTGCATTGCTCAATGTAGGCTGGCACGAAGTCCGTCGGCAAACCATGAAATTGCCGCGTATCCCGTTGGTCTGCTTCTTTTCCCAGCAGCCAAGTGCACCGCTTCAAACTCGGCACCGCATGGACTTGGAGTTTGTCGTGGGTCAACACCTTGTTGAGCCTGTTGCGCCACTTGCCGTCCATGTTGGACTTCAAGACCTCAAGCGGCAAGCTCAGATCCAGATAGGCCGTGGCATATCCAGTCATCACACGCGAGAAGCCTTTGAGGGCAGCGGGGGCCAACTGCGCAGCTGTCTCATCCGGAGAGATCAGCATGACCCGAAAAGGGGGCAATGGCAAGGACCTTTTGAGCAACTGGTAAATCTGTGCACGCTGCGCCGGCGTCACATCAGGATGCCACACAGGCCCGCGCGTGCAAGAAGCCATGGACACGTAGCCCAGAAACCGTCGGCACATGAACTGGGCCATGCCCATCAGGCGGCCCTCATCCCAAAACACCGCGCGCTCGACCCGGACACCCAAAGACATCAAGGCCTCGCCGTAGGACCAAGACTGCTGCAAAGCACCCCGATGTTCACGGTGAAATTGGGCCCAAATGTCGGGGGACGCAAACTTCCAGTCAATGTTCATATTGTCATAATAGGCAAATTTTATGAATTCACTCAAGAACGTTCGACTTATGTCGATTTACACGTGTCGAATCGCCTTGAAAAACGATGATTTCCAAAGCTAAAAACGCCATTAACGGTCATGACATTCCGAAGTCGAGACTGACGCCCTCTGGTTGGGCTTGGTTGGCACTTTACTTGGGTCTTCCGGTCTTGGTTTTGGGTAATTTGTTGGATTTTTTCTTTCAATGGGCGTTGGGTTGGTGCATCGGTGTTTGGTGCATCGTCTAAAACAAAAGGGCCATCATGTTTTTCTTTATCGGTTTAGCCGTTGTTTTTGGAGCCGTCTTTGGGGGCTACGTGATTGCCGGCGGCAAAATGGCTCCCATCATCAAAGCCGCGCCTTTTGAGTTTTTGATCATCGGTGGCTCGGCGATTGGTGCCTCCCTGGTGGCCAACAGCTTTCCTGTTTTCAAAGCCGCCATGGCCGGTATTGGCACCTGCATCAAGGGGCCCAAATGGCACCAAGCCGATTATTTGGCGCTGATGCTTTTGATCGGCAAGCTCCAAGGGGTCATGAAAAAAGAGGGCATTGTGGCTTTGGAATCCCATGTAGAAAACCCAGACGCCAGCCCTATTTTTGGCGAATTTCCCAAGTTGGCCAAAGACCACTCCATTGTTCAGATGATTTGCGATCCCCTGCGTTTGATGGTCATCTCGCAAGGTAATTTGGACGCCGACGCCTTGGACGATTTGATGAAAAAAGCCATCAAAGTCCATCACCATGAGGCCCTGTTGGCACCGGGTGCGTTGGCAGGCATCGCCGGCGGTCTGCCCGCTTTGGGTATTGTGGCTTGCGTGTTGGGTGTGGTAAAGACGATGGGATCAATCGACCAGCCGCCACCGGTCTTGGGTGCCCTGATTGGCTCTGCCCTGGTAGGCACACTGATGGGTGTGTTCTTGGCTTACGGCATGTTCGAGCCCTTCTCTGGCCGCTTGACGCAAATCATCAACGAAGACGCGCAAGCCTACGATGTGATTCGCGAAATGATCGTGGGCAACCTCAAGGGCCACCCACAGCCTTTGGTCATTGAATCGGCTAGGGCCTGTCTGGCACACCATTGTCAACCGAGCTTCTCTGAAGTCTTTGACGGCATGCGAGGCAGTTGATGGCCGAAGAAAAACCCCCAGCCGACGCCAAGGTGGACGAAGCCGCCGCAGCGGCTGCCGCTGCCGAAGCGGCGGCGGCTGCGGAGGCGATGCGGCCCATCATCCGCAAAATCATCGTCGAAGATGGCCATGCCGGCGCACACGGCGGCGCCTGGAAAATTGCCCTGGCCGACATGATGACGGCCATGATGGCCTTCTTCTTGTTGATGTGGCTGTTGGGCGCCAGCAACGAAGACAAACGCAAAAGCGTGGCCGACTACTTCCGGCCTGCTTCTCACAGCCAAATCGTGTTTGGCGAAATGGCCGGCTCCAACGGTTTGTTCGGCGGCAAGTCCATCATCGACACAGACGGCTTTCCGTTCACTGCCAAACAAACGGCCATGCTTGAGCGGCTGACCCCACAGGCCCAGGGCGGCCCGGCTGAGAGCTTTGGTTCGTCCAAAGAAGAAAACAACAAAGACGGCCCCTCGGACCAAGATCCGGGCAAAGAAGGCGCTGGTACGCCCAGCCAAAAACAAGATAAAGAAAACTTCGAGAAGCTTGAGAAAGACATCAAACAAAAAATGTCTGAAAGCAAAGAATTTGACAAGCTCAAGGACCAAGTCAGCATCACACGCGAAAAAGATGGCCTGCGCATTGAAGTCATCGATAAAGCGGACTTTGCCATGTACGCATCCGGTACGGCCGAGATGGGCGGCAAAGCGGCTGCACTCATGTCCGAGATCGCCAAGTCGCTCAAGCCTTTGCCCAACAAGTTGGCCATTCGAGGCCACACCGACAGCCTCGGCTTTGCGCCAGACAGCATGCGCAACAACTGGACTTTGTCGACAGAGCGTGCAGACGCCACACGTCAGTTCATGCAAGGCCAAGGTATCAACGCCAACCGTTTTTCACGCATTGAGGGTGTAGCCGACACCAACCCCAAGGTGCCCAACAATCCTGCAGATGCCCGAAACCGCCGTGTCAGCATCACGGTGTTGAACCAATGATCCGGTGTTGGCTTGCGTCCAGTTCTTTCCACACCGATTGGAGTACAGTGAATACCATGCAGATCAAGGGAAAGGTTAGTTCATGCTGAAATTCATCGCGATCGGAGCCAGCGTGGGCGCCTTGGTCATGGGCGGTGTTTGGGGTTTGGTCCATGTGATGGGCGAGCCAGGCGGACCATCCGCAGACAGCCAAATGAGCGCCACCTTGACACCGGGCACCAACAAAGGCGTGATGGATTTGATCTGCGAGCTGGAGCTTGACTTGAACGGTCAACTCAAACTGGGCATCACCGACAAAGAGCCCTCGCGCATCACCATGGCGCAAATAGACTTTGAGAAAAACTCGGGTTGGTACCAAGGCAAGATTGCCATTTCCGAAAGCCGTTCAGGCACGCTTCAGGTCATGGGCACACGGCTCAAGGTCACACGCCCTGCCATGTTTCAGCGCTTTGGGGTCATGATCTCCGGGGAAGAGTTTGTGATCGATCGCAAAACAGGACGTTTTGTGCAGACCTTGAACCTGTCAGATGGCCAGGTGGTCACTCTCATCACAGGCACATGCGCTCAGGTGACCAAGCCCCCGTTTTGATCAGCAAGCATCCACCTTAACGGGTGCAAGCCGTCAACCCACGCCGCGCAAATCGTATTTGTTGATCTTTTCAATCAACGTGGTTCTTTGCAATTGAAGCAGCTTGGCGGTTTGTGACACATTGCCTTGAGTTCTCGTGAGCGCTTGCTCGATCAAACTGCGTTCCACCTCAATCAAGTGCTGCTTCAAAGAGATACCATTAGGGGGCAAAGTTTGAATCCCCTGCGCCAGCAAAATCACCTCTTCCACGTCGTTCATTTCATCATTGGAAGCCGACAAAGCTGCGGGCAAACTCCGGGCCACCGCCAAAGACTCGGACCCCTCATCAATTGAAAACAAATGCGCCAAGGGATCCGACTGGCTCCACGGGCCTGAGGACACATCCGATAAGGCATGCTCCACATCGGCCAAAGGGGTGATGTTATTGTTCTGATCGGCTGGTGGACACGACTCAGGCCCCCGCAAAAAACCGCGTGGATTTTCAGGTGCCTTAACTGGCATTTGCGCCAAAAGTCCAGTTTGGAGAGCCGCCAAACCCGAAGGCATCATGCAGGCAGGCACCGTCTGAACATGCAAGACTTGCGATGGAAACAAAGTTGAAAAACGGTCAACCAGGTTGGACAACTCGCGCACATTGCCCGGCCAAGCGTAGGCCTGCAACATCTGCAACATGTCAGGGGCAAACCGCAGTGAACGCGAACCGGGCAAAGCGTGCCTGTCAGCATAAAACTGCAACAAAGCCGCAATGTCTTCCGGGCGTTCACGCAAGGGCGTGGTGGTGATGGGCAGTACGTTGATCCTGTAATAAAGATCTTCCCTGAACCGGCCCTCAGCCACCTCATTTTCCAGATTTTTATGGGTCGCGGCGACAACGCGTACATCGATGCTGACCTCACGCGAGGCGCCCACCGGCAAAATACAACGCTCTTGCAAAACGCGCAAAAGCTTGACTTGCATGTCCATGGGCAAGTCACCGATCTCATCCAAAAACAGTGTGCCGCCGTGGGCCAACTCAAACCTGCCCAGGCGATCAGACACAGCACCTGTAAAAGTGCCCTTTCGGTGGCCGAACAACTCGCTCTCAATCAATTCACGCGGAATGGCACCACAATTGATAGGAACGAAAGGACTGGCTGCTCGGGGACCTTGGGCATGCAAAGCCTGCGCCACCAACTCTTTGCCCGTGCCACTCTCGCCCGTTACCAACGCTGTCGACGAAGATGCCGCCAAAGTTTTGATCAAGTCACGCAAAAATTGGGTGGCTTGGCTGTGACCAATGATTTGGGTTTTGGCACTGACTTTCATCTGCTTCACAAGTTAAGAACGTGGGCTGTCGGTCGAACCATCGGGATGAGCAAGGCAAGAACAGGCACCGCAAGGTGCGCAAATCACAAAAATGACAAGGTTAAAAATTTAGCACTAACCCTCTGATAATATCAATTTTATTGCTTTGGATCAATTTTTTTGTTGAAATAACTCACATCAATTGAACCCTTTAGACAACTGATAAAACCCTTGCTGGTCATTTTTAAGGGGGACAACTCAAGTCGTTGTCTCAGCTGACGATACAAGAGGAGTACATATCAGATGCGCAGCTCTTTTCTGCGTTGTCATCAGCTTCCGGAGACTTGAAATGACCACCACCCAAACATTGACCGCAGCGTTGCTGACTTCATGGATGCTGACGGGGTGCGTTTCTGTGCCTTTGAACCTGGTTGGTCAAGACAAAACCCCTCCCCCTTCGGTTCCTGCGTCCATGATCACGCCTTTGGTTGAAAAACGAGAGACGCTGGTGGCCACGGGTTACGCGGTGGTCAGCATTCAAAACCACAAAAATCCTGCGCAGCAGCGCTTGCTCGCTATCCGCGCCTCCAAACTGGACGCCTACCGCTCATTGACCGAGCAGGTTTATGGCCAGCAGTTGGATGCCACCACCACGGTAGCCGACATGACCATCATGAGTGACACTTTCAGGGCCAAGGTTGAGGGCGTGGTCTATGGGGCTGTACTGGTCAGCATCACCCCCGTAGGCGATGACACCTACGAGACCACTTTGTCCTTGGACCAACACGTCGTGCGTGATCTGCGAACCTTGTATTTGGGGCAAATGGCCGCCAAGCGCCGTTGATCAAAACCCTGAATAAATCCCCGACAGGCCTTTCCATGCAAACGCAGCCGCCATTTCGCGCCATGTCGCAACAAGCCTCCTCAGAGCGCGGCGCAGGCTTTGGTGCCAGCGCCTGGCACACCGCGGCGATGTTTTTGGCGTGCATGATGCATGGGCCCATGTTGGCGCAAAACCTCAGCCCGACCGAATTGGCCTCCAGAGCCATGTCGGCACCGGCTGTTCGAGCAGCCATCACGGCGCAAGCCAG
>JBIKKE010000307.1:0-2732 GCA_044360575.1 Limnohabitans sp.
CAAGGGTGTGACGGCCTGAGTGTTGACTCTCTGAGTCAAAGTAACGGCCCCGGGAGCGATTCCGGGGCCGTTTTACATGGGGAGCTAAAGCGGGGTGATGCGTGTGTTCGCGTTCATCAGTCACAGCGCCGACTTACGGCGAGTCGTGTTGATCCTAGATCAAACGACTAAAGCCTTCAGTGCGGCCTTGACTTGCTCCATGCGGTCTTGACCCCAGAACATTTCATCGCCTACAAAAAAGCTAGGGGCTCCAAACACGCCGCGCTCCACGGCCTTCGTCGTCACGGCCTTGAGTTGGTCTTTGGTGGCCTGGTCATTCGCCATGGCCAGCAAGGCCGCTGCGTCAAATCCGGCGTCGGTCAACACCTGCCCAACGGTGTCGGGGTCGTTCATATTGCGTGAGTCCACCCAAATCGCTTGGAACACCGCATCCATGAAAGTTGGCATGCGCGGGTCCTTGTGCATTTGCAAAGCGGTCACCATACGCATCAGCGTGGTCGTGATGATCGGGAAGTGGGGGTTCATGTTCAAGGGTACGCCATACCCATCGGCAAAGCGCTTGAAGTCCACAAAGACATATCGCCCCTTGGCAGGCACGGTCATCGGCGAGGCATTGCCCGTGGCCTGAAATACCCCGCCCAGCAGCATGGGCAGCAAGTTGGCCGAGGCCCCTGTTTCGGTGCACAACTTGGGCAATTGGGTATGGGCCAAGTAGGCGGCCAAACTGCCAAAGTCAAAGTAAAAGTCAAATGTTTTCATGGGTGTCCCCTGCGTTGTCAAAACTTTTCCATGTAAGGACGCAAATCGAGTTCATGCGTCCAGGCGTCGCGAGGTTGCTGGTGGAGCATCCAGTAGGCGTCGGCAATGTGGTCAGGGTTCAAAATGCCGCCTTCTTCCTTGAGTGCGTAGCGCTGCGGAAATTGCGTGCGGATGAACTCCGTGTCGATCGCGCCGTCGATGATGGTGTGGGCCACATGAATGCCCATGGGTCCGAGTTCGCGGGCCATGCTTTGCGCTAGGGAGCGCAAGGCCATCTTGCCGCCCGAAAAGCCTGCAAAATGCGCGCTACCGCGCAGCGATGCGGAAGCGCCCGTGAAAATGATTGTGCCTTTGTGGGCCTTACCGCTCACAGCCAATTCTTCTCGACCCACCATGCGCTTGGCCACTTCACGACCGGTGATAAAGCCCGCCAAGCAGGCCATCTCCCACATTTTGGTGTAGCGCCGCACGGTCTCCGTCAGGATGCTGTTGGGCGAGTTGGCGCCGATGTTGAACACCATCACTCCGATCGGACCGATGTTGGCTTCGATGTGTTCGACCAATGCGATCACATCGTCTTCATTGCGCGCATCGGACCCGAAGCCATGGGCCACACCCCCGTCTTGTCGGATCTGCGCCAACAAGGGCTCTAATTTATCCAGTGTGCGGCGGGTGACGCAGACGGTGTAACCCTCGCGCGCAAAACGCCTGGCCACCGCACCACCTGTGGCATCACCCGCACCAATGACCAGACAGACTTTTGACATGGGAACGCCTTATTCCACGCGAAAGGTCAAGCCTGCATGGGCCTGCAAGCGATCGATCAGTTTTTGCCCCATGCTAGATGCTGGGGTCCAGATGCCGCCGGGTGTTTGCGGAACGTCTTGGAGCAGGCAGATGGCCGCTTCGCTGATCATTTTGGAGGTGCTGCCGTAGCCGGGGTCGCGGTCGCCTTGCACGCTCACGCGGCAGGTTTGACCTGCAGGGTTGTGGCCGATGAATAAAACGTCGTAAGAGCCGGCATCGCGCTCCGCACGCGAAGGGCCTTCGCCCGGTTGCAGAACATCCGCTCCGCTCATGCTTTTATCCGCAGCAATCGCCACGGCCACGGCCTGGCCTTTTTCGCCTGGGCCGGTGATGACCATTTCGTCGTAGACAAATTCCGCTCCCCAGGCCTGCTGGAGCAAAAAGTTGGAACGGTGCACATTGCGGGTGTTGATGGTCGCCATCACGAAGGGGGCCACCCACACATCCAGCACCTCATCGACCATGGGTTTGTGCGCGGTCGGTTGCTTGGGGCCGGTAAATCCAGGGGTCAAAGAAAAAGGATTTTTCAGCAAGTCCAGCACACCGGGCTGGCTGGCAGCGGCCGCCATGGTGGCCTTGAAGCTGGCCGCCGTGCCACCCGAAAAAGTCCCCTTCATCTTGCGCACACGGCCCCGAACGCGCGAAGCGGGCGTGCCAAAACGCTGTTGCATCTCGTTCTGCAGCATCAACACCCCCAGATCAAAGGGAATGGAATCAAAACCGCAGGAAAACACGATTCGCGCCCCGCTGGCTTGCGCAGCGGCTTGGTGCGCGTCGATCATTTGACGCATCCAGGCCGGCTCGCCACACAGGTCCACGTAGTCCACACCGGCTTCGGCGCAGGCTTTGACCAAGCCGCTGCCGTACAACTGGTAAGGCCCCACCGTGGTCAAGACCAATCGGGTGCGGGCCATCAAGGCCTGCAGGCTGGCCGGGTCTTCGCTGTTGATCACGACCAGAGGCGTGTCAGCAGGGGCGCCCACTTCGTCACGAACGGCAGCCAATTTGATGACGCTGCGCCCGCCCATGGCCCAGCGCATGCCAGATGATTGCTTGAGTAAATATTCGATCACCAAGCGACCGGTAAATCCGGTGGCGCCATGCACCACGATGTCAAATTCTTTCATTCATGCTCTCTTATTCATGCATGAAGCAGGGCATGCCAT
>JBIKKE010000308.1:0-2730 GCA_044360575.1 Limnohabitans sp.
GATCGGCAGTCGGCCATAGGTGTTCATGGTGTGCGGTGAGGCGGCTTCAATGAAAGCGGACATGCGTGAACTCCTGAAATAAAAATCGGCCCAATGGTGTGGGGCCGCTGAGTGAATATTTTAGAGGCAGATGCCAGCGTCTTCTAGGGTCTTGTGGATTGGCTTAAGTCTTATATAAGATATAATACTGATTCAACGAAAACAGCGGTGATCCCGGTGTTTTTGGCGTCCACTTCAACCCTTCTATCCGATGGTTTCCAACTCCGTTAAAGAAGTCTTTATCCAGGGCATTACCCATGACGGAAAGACCTTCAGACCCAGCGATTGGGCTGAGCGTTTGGCGGGGGTGATGAGCCAGTTTCGCCCCGGCGGCGCTGTCCCAGGCAGCCACTTGAGCTATTCGCCCTGGTGCATTCCCACCACCATGGGCAACGTGAAATGCGTGGTGGTACACCATGACTTGCGTGATCACGATGTGATGGCCTGGGACTTTGTGATGAACTTCGCCAGAGACAATGGCTTGCAAGTGGCAGAAGCCTGTTTGTTGCCCGACTCGCCTCCTAAAAAGTAAGCCCCAAGAATCGACCGCCCCCAAGGGCGGTTTTTTTATGGTCAGCGGATAACAAGTAGCCATGAAAAAACCGCCAAGGTTTGCACCAGGGCGGTTTAGTTTTCGCGGACAGCGCACCCGTTTCAAACGGCAGCGAGGACAAAGCCTCGCCGGGCTGTAGATCTGGTGGAGCGGATCAGGCTGCGGCAAGAGCCAAAGTTTTCACTTTGGCGCTCAGGCGGCTCTTGTCACGAGCAGCCTTGTTCTTGTGGAAGATGCCTTTGTCGGCAATGGTGTCCACCACGGTTTGCATTTTGGCAAACAACTCAGTGGCTTTGGTTTTATCACCTGCCAAGACCGCCTTTTCGACGTTCTTGACAGCGGTGCGGTATTTGGAACGCAGCGATGAGTTTGCAGCGTTGATCTTGACGTCTTGGCGGACGCGTTTACGGCCGGAAGCAAGACGTGGATTTTTCTTTTTGGGTTTAGCGGATGCCATGTATAAGTTCTTTCAGTGTCTGAGGATGATGTCCAGCGAACCCAACATTCTAGCAGACTGACAAACGCACTCTGACCGGCTTTCTGGGCGCTGTTCGCTTCGGGTCTTGGGGTCTTTCGTGTTCGGCTTTGGGGCCGCTACACTCGCCCACTGTGAGCCTCCTCAGATCCGCCTCTGTTGTGTCCGTTTTCACCCTGGCCTCCCGGGTCACGGGTTTGGTGCGCGAATTGCTCATGGCGTCGATGTTTGGTGCCAGTGCCTTGACCGACGCGTTCAATGTGGCTTTTCGAATTCCCAATTTGTTTCGTCGCTTGTTTGCCGAAGGGGCTTTCAGTCAAGCTTTTGTGCCGGTGCTGGCCGCCAGTCGCGCCCAACATGGTGACCAAGCCACCCGAGAGGTGATCGACAGCGTGGCCACGGCCCTGGCCTGGTCGGTGTTGGCTTTGTCCGTCTTGGGTGTACTGGTGTCGCCCTGGCTGGTTTGGGCGATGGCCAGCGGCCTGCAGCAAGACACCCGGGGTTACGGTGCGGCCGTCAACATGACGCGTTGGATGTTCCCTTACATCGCGTTCATGTCGATGGTGGCTTTGTCTGCCGGCATTTTGAACACCTGGAAGCGTTTTGCAGTGCCTGCTGCGACCCCCGTGTTGCTCAATGTGAGCGTGATTGGCGCCACTTGGTGGTTGGCACCCTGGTTCGATCGACAAGGCATTGAGGCCATTTACGCCTTGCCAGTGGGTGTGATGGCTGGGGGCGTATTGCAGTTGGCTTTGCAGATACCCGCATTGGCCCGATTGGGTTTGTTGCCCCGCTTGGGCGTTCGGCCTTCGTCTGTCAAAAAAGCGTGGACCAATCCAGCCACCTTGAACATTTTGCGGCTCATGGGTCCCGCCTTGCTCGGCGTAGGGGTGGCCCAAATTTCTTTGTTGATCAACACGCAAATTGCCTCTCACTTAGCGACTGGCAGTGTCAGTTGGCTGACCTATGCCGACCGCTTGATGGAGTTCCCGACGGCTATTTTGGGGGTGGCGCTTGGGGTGGTGCTGATGCCGCAGTTGGCCGCAGCCAAAGCCAATGGAGACGATGACCGTTATGCCGCCATGTTGGACTGGGGCTTGCGCTTGGTATTGCTTTTGGCCTTGCCTTGCGCCGCTGCGTTGTTGGTGTTTTCGCAGCCCTTGGTGTCTGTGCTGTACCACTACGGGGCGTTCACCGATCGCGATGTTCAACAAACCACACTGGCTTTGACGGGCTACGGTGTAGGCCTGTTGGGATTGGTGGCCATCAAGGTTTTGGCGCCGGGTTATTACGCCAGCCAAGACATTCGAACGCCGGTGCGCATCGCGGTGGTGGTGCTGGTGTTGACCCAAATTTTCAATCTGATCCTGGTGCCATTTTTGGCCCATGCTGGATTGGCCTTGTCCATTGGATTAGGCGCATTGGTCAACGCGCTCTGGTTGTTGTTGGGCTTATTGCGCAAGGGCGTTTACAAGCCTCAGCCGGGCTGGTGGCGTTTTGCCTTGCAGGTGTTGTTGGCGACGATGTTGTTAACGGCCTTGTTGTGGTTGGCCGCCCATCATCTGAATTGGGTGGCCATGCGCCAAGAAGCTTGGTCCCGCATTGGTTGGATGGCGGTTGTTTTAATGAGCGCTGGCCTGGTTTATTTTGGTGTCTTGTGGGC
>JBIKKE010000078.1:0-10152 GCA_044360575.1 Limnohabitans sp.
CCGCGACGGTCATGGGGCCGTCCATCATCTCGAGGCCCGCCGGGATGATGCCCGCCGCAATCACGGCCGCCACCGCGTCACCGGCTTTGCGCACGTCGTCAAAGCTGGCCATGATGCAGCGCGCCAGTTGAGGTTTGGGCACCAGTTTGACGGTGACTTCGGTGGTGACAGCCAGCATGCCTTCGCTGCCCACCAACACGGCCAGAAGGTCATAACCCGAGGTGTCGAGCGCGTCGCTGCCAAACTCAATGGGGTCGCCTTCGATGGTGAAACCACGCACTTTGAGCACGTTGTGGACCGTCAAACCATATTTAAGGCAGTGAACACCGCCCGAATTTTCGGCCACGTTACCGCCAATGGTGCAGGCGATCTGGCTGGATGGGTCAGGTGCGTAATACAGGCCGTAAGGCGCAGCCGCCTCGCTGATGGCCAGATTGCGCACACCGCACTGCACCAAGGCCGTGCGGCTGACCGGGTCCACGGTTTTGATTTGGTTGAAGCGCGCCATCGACAGCGTCACACCCATGCGGTGCGGCATGGCGCCACCCGACAGGCCCGTACCCGCGCCGCGAGCCACCACAGGTACTTGCAGGGCGTGGCAGACCTTGAGTACGGCTTGCACCTGTGCTTCTGTCTCGGGCAAGGCCACCACCAAAGGCCGCTCGCGGTAGGCGGTCAGGCCGTCGCACTCATAGGGCGTGGTGTCTTCGGGGGTGTACAAAATCGCATCAGCGGGCAACACGCGACCCAGCGCCTGCACCACGGCGCGTTGGCGCTCGGCACGTTCGGTGGCGGTCAATTGCTGGGTTTCGGCAGGGGTGTTGGCGCTCATGGCATTCAAAACCTTGAAATAAAGCCCTCAATGTACGCCCATCCAGAGACGGATGGGCTGAAGAAACTTTGACGGGCTTGTGAAATCAGGCCAATGCTTTTTTCAGCCAGTCGGCAAAAGTGGCGCATTCCCAGCGCTCCATGGTGCCGGTGCGCCAGCACAGATAGTGGGCGTGCGGGCTGGGCACGCTGCGCTCAAACAAGCGCACCAGTTGGCCACTCTCAACCCAAGGCGCCCCCAGTTTGGTGCGGATCAGGCCCACGCCCAAGCCTTGGGCAGCAGCGTCGCACATCAGGCCGATGTCATTGAAGGAAGACCCATCCAGCGGCTCGGGCCAGTCCAGGTCGTGTGCGGCAAACCAGGTGCGCCAAGGCTCCAAAGGGCTGCGCAACAACGCCACGCCCTGCAAATCCTCTGCACTGGCAAAGGGGCCGTTCTCACGCAACCAAGCAGGCGAAGCCAGCGGGGTCACTTCGTCTTTGGCCAAACACACATGTTCCACATCCGAGTAGCGGCCAGTGCCAAAGCGCACCGTCAAATCGGCATCTTCGGCCACCACGTCCAGCAAGGGAATACTGACCTGCAGGGTGATGTCAATTTCGGGATAGGCGTCCAGAAAATGTTTCAGGCGAGGCATCAGCACAGAGCGGGCAAAGGTGGGCGTCACCGCCAAACGCAGCTTGCGGCGACCCGGCGTATTGCTGGCGCTGGGAAAGCGCTGCAGCGACACCAGCCCCTCGCGCACATGGGCGAGATACTCGATGCCCTCGGTGGTGAGCGAAAAGTCAGCCCTGCCAAACAGCTTGGTGCCAATGATTTGCTCAAGCTGCTTGACCCTGTGGCTCACAGCGCTGGGCGTGACGCACAGTTCTTCTGCGGCCTGAGTCACACTGCGCAAGCGCGCCAGCGCCTCAAAGGTCAAGAGACATTGGATGGGCGGAATGCGTGAGGTGGCGGACATGGTCAATCAGTTGGGGACAGAGCTGAAGATCTGTCCCACAAAAACATTTATTTAAAAATCACCGTCTTGTGGCCATTGATCAGCACGCGGTGTTCGCTGTGCCATTTGACAGCGCGGGCCAGCACTTGGCTTTCGGTGTCGCGGCCTTGGGCCGTCAGGTCTTCCACGGTTTTGCTGTGGTCCACGCGGGCCACGTCTTGCTCGATGATCGGGCCCTCGTCCAAATCAGCTGTCACATAGTGGGCGGTGGCGCCAATCAGCTTAACGCCTCGGTCGTGCGCCTGGTAATAGGGCTTGGCGCCTTTGAAACTGGGCAAAAAGCTGTGATGGATGTTGATGGCGCGCCCTGCCAATTTGCGACAGAGGTCGTCGCTCAAAATTTGCATGTAACGGGCCAAAACCACCAACTCGGCGCCCTCGGCCTGGATGATCTCGTACTGCTTGGCCTCGGCTTGTGCCTTGTTGTCTTTGCTCACCGGAATGTGGTGAAACGGCACGTTGTAACTGGCTGCCAATTGGTAAAACTCGCGGTGGTTGCTGACGATGGCGCGAATGTCGAGTGGGAGCAGGCCACTTTTCCAGCGGAACAGCAAATCATTAAGGCAGTGACCTTCCTTGCTGACCATGAGCACGGTGCGCATGGGCTGGGCCGTGGCATGCAGGTCCCAACTCATGTCAAAGGTCTGGGCAAACTGGCCCCACTGTGCATTCAGTGTCTCGCCATCGGCTTGGGCGCAGGCAAACTGCACCCGCATGAAAAACAAACCCGTATCGTGGTCGCTGTATTGCGCCGCTTCTTCAATGTTGCCCCCACGCTCCAGCAAAAAACCAGATACCGCATGCACGATGCCGGTACGGTCTGGGCAAGAAAGGGTGAGGATGTAGGTGGTGGTCATGGGGCAAAAGCAGGAAAAACAAGGTCTGCAGCCTGTGCACCAAGCATCGCGCGCTTGGCTGTGGATCAGTCGCTTATTGTAAAGACCCCTTTTTTTGCAACAGACAAGCTGTCACACCTGAGCGCTTGCCGTTCAATTTGCCCATTAAACTGAATGTGTTCACCGACACAAAGGAGCAACGGCCGTGGCCCACACCGACTTCAACATGGACAACCAGTGGTTGCCCTTCACACCCAACCGCACTTTCAAGCAAGACCCGCGCGTGTTCGTGGGGGCCGAGGGCATGCACTTCACGACCCACGACGGCAAGAAAGTCCTCGACGGCATCTCCAGCCTGTGGTGCGTGGGCGCGGGCCACAACCGCCGCCCGATCAACGAAGCCATCAAAAAGCAACTGGACACGCTGGACTACGCCACAGCCTTTCAGGCCAGCAACGACAAGGCCTTCAAGGCGGCGCAAATGATCGCCGAGATGGCGCCCGGCGACCTGAACAAGGTGCTGTTTTGCAACTCTGGCTCTGAGGCGGCCGACACCGCACTGAAAGTGGCGCTGGCCTACCACCGCGCCCGTGGCGAGGGCCACCGCAACGTCTTCATTGGCCGCGAAAAGGGTTACCACGGTGTCAACTTCGGTGGCATGAGCGTGGGCGGTCTGCCCGCCAACCGCAAGGCATACGGCGCGCAATTGTTGCCGCGTGTGGACCACATGCGCTTCATCCATGACCCGGTGAACCACGCCTACATCCACCACGAAGAACCCGTGTGGTCCGAAGACCCACTGCTGGAGTTGGAAAACCGCATCTTGGTGCTGCACGACCCGAGCAACATCGCGGCCGTGATCGTCGAGCCGATCGCGGGCAGCGCAGGCTGGTACATCCCGCCCAAAGGTTATGTGAAGCGCCTGCGTGAGATTTGCGACAAACACGGCATCTTGCTGATTTTTGACGAGGTCATCACCGGATTTGGGCGCTTGGGCGTGAACTTTGGCGCAGACTTTTACGGTGTCGTGCCAGACATGCTGAACTTCGCCAAGGCCGTGACCAACGGCGTAATTCCATTGGGTGGCGTGATTTGCCGCGATTTCATTTACGACGCGATGATGAACGCCAACTCGCCCCAGCATGCCATCGAGTTTTTCCACGGTTACACCTATTCCGGCCACCCGGTGGCTTGCGCGGCCGCCATTGCCACGCTGGATTTGATGAAAGAAGAAAACCTGTTTGCCCGTGCAGGGGAAAAAGGCCGGATTCTTGGCGACGCCCTGCACAGCACCATGAAGGGCTTGCCCAACGTGGTGGGCATCCGCACGCTGGGCCTGGCGGGTGCGGTCGAGCTGGCCAGCATCCCGGGCGCGCCAGGCAAGAGGGCTTACGACATCTTCATGGACTGCTTCCACCACGGCGTATGGGTGCGCCCCGCTGGCGAGAACATCGTCATTTGCCCGCCTTACATCGTGGAAGACGCCCACATCGACCAGATCGTACAAACGGTGGCCGACAGCATCCGCCGGCATGCCTGAGCTGACCCTCGCTGGTCGGAGCATCAGAACCGCATTCACCTTGCTGGCGGCCCTGGCAGCCGCAGAACTGTGCGTTTGGCTGCACACACCGATTCCCTGGATGTTGGGCCCCTTGATGGTGACGGCATTGGCATCCATGGCGGGCGCTCCCACACACAGCTCTAATTTGCTGCGCAACAGCGGCCAGTGGGTGATTGGCTCAGCGCTGGGGCTTTATTTCACGCCTCAAGTCAGCGCCTTGGTGTTGGCCCAATGGTGGGCCATTGCACTGGCCGTGGTTTGGGCGCTGGCGTTGGGAGGGTTGTTTGGCCTGTGGCTGCAACGCCGTCATGGGGCCGAATTGGCCCACATGCCCCCGCGGGCTTTGCTGGCCACCACGTATTTTTCTGGCGCCATTGGCGGCGCCTCTGAGATGACCTTGTTGGCCGAACGCTATGGCGCACGCACCGATTTGGTGGCCGCCGCACACAGCATGCGCTTGGTGCTGGTGGTGATCGCCATACCCTTTGGCATGCAGTGGGCACAACATCAATGGGGCTTGACGGTCGACGCCTCCTTGTTGCCCGGCCTTCGTGAAGCGCAATGGCCGGGCTTGCTTTGGCTGGGCTTGGCCACCGCGGCAGGCAGTGGGTTGATGATCCTGCTGGGCCGAACCAACCCTTGGTTCATGGGCTCTTTGTTGGCGGCGATGGCTTTGACCTTGGCAGGCTGGGAAGGCTCGGCGGTGCCCACGGCGCTGACGAATGCGGCCCAACTGGTGATCGGCGTGAGCCTGGGCATTCGCTTCAGGCGGGAGTTCATCCAAACCGCACCCCTTTGGCTGGGTTCTGTGGCCTGGGGGTCCTTATGGATGATGGGGGCTTCGGTGCTGTTTGGCATGGCGATGGCATGGGGCACTGGATTGCACTCGGCGACGCTCATCTTGGGGACGGCACCCGGGGGCATCACCGAAATGGCCATCACGGCCAAGGTGTTGCAACTGGGGGTGCCTGTGGTCACCGCATTTCAGGTCTGCCGCTTGGTGGTCGTGCTCATTTTGGTTGGGCCAATTTTCAAGTGGGTGGGCAGGCACCAAAAAACCGCCTGAAAAAACCGCCAGAGAAACAGGCGGCTGATGGTGAGCGGCTATCAGGACGCGGCTGTTTGCAGGCGAAACGCCGTGTCAGTGCACCACCACCGGCTGCTGGGCCAAACCGGTATAGCCCTCCAGTGTGTCCTCAACTTCTTCTTGTGTCGGTGTGTGCTGCTGCCAGGCTTGGATCTGTTGTTGGAACATCTCTGCCCAAGAACCATCCAAATAGACCTCTTTGCCAGAGCGCTTGTCCACGATTTCGAAACCGTGCCGCTCCAGCACGGGCTGGCTGCTGGCAGGGACCGTCTCACTGGGCGCATTGGCCAAAACGTGCATGACGGCAAAGGTTTCAGATTCGTACAACAAGTTCATGTGCTCATTCTCCCTTATCTTGTCTTTTCACATGGGTACAGATGCAACAACTTCAAGAGGCTGTGGTTTTTCGGCACGGGGTTTAACCGGGGCTAGGGGAGAGTGACAAATCGGGCAAGGCCACACGGCCCGTCAACAACAAGTCAATGAAGCTGCCGCTGACTTGGGTGATGCGGATGCGAACCGGCAACCAGTCATGCTGAGCGGCCACCCAAAACTCGACTTTGGCATCAAAACGGTTGCGCGGTTGGCACACCCATTTGGTGGCTGTCAGGTTTTGTCCGTCTACTTGCAGCGTCTCTTGTTGTTCCAAGGTCAACAGCCAAGGCAAGGCATCACGCACAGTGGCCGTTTGCACCTGCAAACGAGTGCCCGGTTGTAAACGGCCAGACTCTTGGGCCATGAGCGCCGCCATTTGGGGGTAAAGGCTGATTTGGTCTTGCGCGCCGGGTTGCAACGTGGCGGCTGGGGCATTGCTGCTGAACACAATGCGGTTTTGAGCCCCATCAAAATGCGTGGCCCGCTCGCTGCGCCAGCTGTCAGAAAATCGCACAGGTGATAGACCTTGCGCCGTGATCAGACCCTGACTTCGCCATTGCCTTGAACCCAATAAAAAAGCCCTGACCGACAAAGACATGCCGTATGCGCCAGCGTTGCGCTCCCAACGCAGCTCACCTGTGGCTTGGTAAGGCATGCCCTTCTCTTGACCATTCAGGCGATAACTTAGAAGCGCCGATGCAGGCAATGCGGCCACGCCCAAGGGGGGTAAGGCCATGGTGGCTTCGGCCATTCCTTCGGGTTGTGTCAGTGAAACAGGGGCTTTGTCTGCTGGCGCTGGCAAGGGGCTTTGTGCGCTCTCTGCCAGTGCCGCTTGTCGCTCGGCGCCTGTCCCTTCTGGCTCCCTTGCCACGTCTGTTTCTGCACGCTCGGTCAAATCCAGGGGCTGTTGGGTGGACTCAGCACTGAGTTCGGTCGATGCACCGGCGTGGGGTGACGCCACGCTTTGCACTGGCATGGACTCGTCTGAGGGCAACAAAGAAGAAGGCGCTGATGGCGATGCTGTTGGTGAAGCAGCCGGTGACGCTACGGATTTAGGCACCGTGCCTAAGCGCGTTTGGCGCTCCACTTTGGCTTTGGGTGCAGGGACGCTGGCAGGAGGCGGTGACTGGGCCGCCAGCAATCGGGTTTGCACAGGACCCACCCGCAGTGAGGGTGGGCCTTGAATTTGCCAAACCGTCGCGCCCACCATCGCCATCCACACGGCCCCATGCAGCGCCAGCACCACCAAAATCCAACGCCACAAAACCCCTGCTGTCGGACCACTGGCCTGAGCGTCAAGCCGTAAGGCGTAGGTTGCAGCCATGGTCAGAGCGGTCTTAGGCGTTACAGAGCTAGGCCGGGTTCAGGCGGAAGACCAACCCAAATCGAAAGAAAGCTGCACTGCGAATGCGCGCAAGGCCTGCGCCACGGGACCATTCCAATCGGTGTCCAAGGTGGCGGTCGAGCCGAGCGACACCACACCCAAAGCCAAGTGCCCATCCGCGTCAAAAACGGGGGCACAAAACCCTGAAATACCGGGCAGCAAAACATTGACCACTCGGCCCAGGCCTTGGGCACGGGTTTCGGTGTTCATGGCCTTCACTTGCGCGGGGGTTGAAGGCAGATCGCTGCGCCCGAGTTTGCGGGCCATGGCCAACTCGGCATCGATCATGGGCAAAGCCTTGTCGGCCGCGCCACCGTGGCCCATGAAAGCAGCAAAACACCGGCCAGTGGCAGAAGACAAGAGTGGCATCACATCGCCCAAGCGCAGACTGACCGGCATGGCCAACGGGGCTTCTTGCCAGTGCACCAAGGTCGGGCCGTGGTTGCCCCAAACAGCCAAGGCCAAGGTGTGGCCCGTTTGATCCATCAAAGTTGGCAAGCGCTCACGCGCGAGTTTGACCGCATCCAGCCTAGACAATGTGGCCAGCCCCAAGCGCAAAGTGGCCGGACCCAGTTCATAGCGGGTGTTGGCATCCTGCACCACCAAACTCAGGCGCTGAAAGCTCACCAAGTAGCGGTGGGCCTTGGCCGCGCTCATGCCAGCGGCACTTGCCAAGTCACGCAGCATCAAGGGGCCAGGGGCCTGGGCCAGCACATCCAGCAAGGCAAAACCCACCTCCACCGACTGGATGCCTGCGCGCTCTTTGTCCCCTTCCGGGGTCATTTCGGTGGTGCTGGAATGGGCCATATGCTCTAGAATCAGGTTTCGTTTAGTTAAACGAGTTTAACAATGCGTAATTTGTGTGCCATGGGATTCATCCTTGAATACGGCATTCAACACGTCATTCAGCCGAGATGCACACGGCTTCAAACCACGGGACCTACAGGCAAACATCATGAAATTGGCAACCTACAAAGACGGTTCACGCGACGGGCAACTGGTGGTGGTCTCGCGTGACCTGAGCACTGCACATTATGCGACCGGCATCGCCAGCAAGTTGCAGCAGGTGCTGGACGACTGGAACTTTGTGGCCCCTCAGCTTGAAGACCTTTACAGCACCCTCAACCAAGGCAAAGCACGGCACGCTTTTCCGTTCGACCCAGAGCGCTGCATGGCCCCGCTGCCCCGCGCCTACCAGTGGGCCGATGGCTCAGCCTACATCAACCATGTGGAGCTGGTCCGTGCCGCGCGCAACTCTGAGGTGCCCAGCAGTTTTTACACCGACCCGCTCATGTACCAGGGCGGCAGCGACGACTTCATTGGCCCCTGCGACCCAGTGGTCTGCGCCAGCGAAGCTTTTGGCATCGACTTTGAGGCCGAAATCGCCGTCATCACCGGTGACGTGCCCATGCAAACCAACGCCGATGAGGCGATCGAAAGCGTGCGCCTCGTCATGCTGGCCAACGATGTGAGCCTGCGCAACCTGATTCCTGCCGAGCTGGGCAAGGGCTTTGGCTTTTTGCAAAGCAAACCCGCCACCGCCTTCAGCCCCGTGGCCGTGACACCCGACGAGCTGGGCGATGCCTGGCAAGGCGGCCGCGTGCACCTGACGCTGCAATCCACCTGGAATGGCCGCAAAGTGGGCATGTGCGAAGCCGGCCCCGAAATGACTTTCCACTTCGGCCAGCTGATCGCCCACATCTGCAAAACCCGCAATGTGCGCGCGGGCTCCATCGTGGGCAGCGGCACGGTGAGCAACAAGAGCGAAGAAGCCAACGGCCAGAAAACCTGGCCCAAAGGCTACAGCTGCATCGCAGAAAAACGTGCCATCGAAACCATCCTGGACGGCAAGCCCTCCACCGAGTTCATGAAGTTCGGCGACACGATCCGCATTGAGATGAAGGGGCAAAACGGCGATAGTTTGTTTGGGGCGATCGAGCAGGAAATCGTGCCTTTGAACCAGGAATGACGAGGTTTTGAAGGCGAGGTGAAGCGCAAATTTGACGCGAGCCTTTTTGGTCAGGCAGCCATGCCTACTGCGGACATTGAGAATTTCACGAATGTATCTACAATGTAGACACAACAGGAGGTGATCATGGAAGCCGTTATTCGCAAATGGGGCAACAGTCCAGCCCTTCGTCTGCCCAGCGCTGTGATGAAATCTGCCGCCTTTGATTTGGAGCAACACGTCATCGTCACCGCGACCAAAGGCCGAATCGTCATCGAACCCGCCAGCCAGCCTGAATACAAACTGGAGGACTTATTGGCCGCCATGACCGACGACAATGCACACGATGCCGTGGATTTTGGCGGACCAGTCGGGCAGGAAGCCCTCTGATGGTGACGAAAGCCTATGTGCCTGATGCAGGGGATATCGTTTGGCTGGAGTTTGACCCGCAAGCAGGTCATGAGCAGGCTGGGCATCGACCAGCACTGGTACTCAGCCCTGCGGCATACAACGCCAAAAAGGGATTGATGCTCTGCTGCCCCTTGTCCACGCAAATCAAAGGCTACCCCTTTGAAGTCAAGACTCAAATCAGCGCAAAACCGGGTGTGGTTTTGTCTGACCAGGTCAAGTCACTGGACTGGCGCGTGAGAAAAGCCAAGAAGAAGGGCGCGGTGTCTGAAGAAGTGCTGCAAGAAGTCCGAGCCAAGATCAAGGCGCTGTTGCAGATGAACTGACTTAACCCAGCTTCTTCATCAACAACGCATTCACCTGCGCCGGATTGGCCTTGCCCTTGCTGGCTTTCATGATCGGGCCCACCAAACCGTTCAAGGCTTTGGCGTTACCCGCCTTGAACTCTTCGACGTTTTTAGGGTTGGCGGCCAGCACCTCGTCGATGATCTTTTCCAGCTCACCGGTGTCGTTCATCTGTTTGAGGCCTTTGGCTTCGATGATGGCGTCAACTTCGCCCTCACCGTTCCACAAACCTTCAAACACCTGACGCGCCGCGTTGTTGCTGATGGTGTTGTCGCTGATTCGGCCAATCAGGGCGGCCAGTTGCGCAGCGCTCACCGGCGATTGTTCGATGCTCAATTCGCTGGCGTTCAAGCGCCGAGACACCTCACCCATGATC
>JBIKKE010000079.1:0-10141 GCA_044360575.1 Limnohabitans sp.
GCCGCAGTTGGCGCGCTGCATCATGGCCAGCTTTGACGACGTGCGCAAAGCCGGTGACGCGGTGGCGGCCGTGATTGCGGCGGGCATCATCCCGGCGGGCCTCGAGATGATGGACGGCCCCATGACCGTCGCGGTGGAAGACTTTGTGCATGCAGGCTATGACCTGAGCGCGGCAGCGATTTTGTTGTGCGAGAGCGACGGCACGCCCGAAGAAGTCGAGGAAGAAATCGGCCGCATGAGCGCTGTGCTGCGCGATTGCGGGGCCACGGCCATTTCAGTCAGCCGCGACGAAGCCCAACGCCTTAAATTCTGGAGCGGCCGCAAAAACGCCTTTCCGGCTTCGGGTCGCATCAGTCCCGATTACATGTGCATGGACTCAACCATCCCGCGCAAGCGCTTGGCCGACATCCTGCAGGCCATTTCTGAGATGGAAACCAAATACGCCCTGCGTTGCCTGAACGTGTTCCACGCGGGCGACGGCAACCTGCACCCGCTGATTTTGTTCGATGCGAACGACGCCGACCAACTGCGCCGCTGCGAGCTGTTTGGTGCCGAGATTCTGGAAACCAGCGTGGCCATGGGCGGCACGGTGACCGGCGAACACGGCGTGGGCATCGAGAAGGTCAACAGCATGTGCGTGCAGTTCAGCGCCGAAGAAAACGAGCAGATGTTCGCCGTCAAACGCGCCTTTGACCCGCAAAGTTTGCTGAACCCCGGCAAGGTGATTCCTACTTTGAACCGCTGCGCCGAATATGGCCGCATGCTGGTGCGGGCCGGAGCCATCAAGCATCCGGAGCTGGAGCGCTTCTGACGCCCAAGCTCATCTTCAAGCCGATCCACAAGCCTGAGTGACCCTCAGGCTTTTTTCGGCCCATTTGGTTGCGCGCGCAACCAAATGGGCCTAAGATCAGTGCATGACAACCCCCCTTGACCGAACGCTCACCTACCGACTTCACCAGTTGTACAAGTTGACCGACGCGGACAGCCAATCGGCTTACCCCGCTCAAACAGGTTTGTCCATGAGCGATGGGCGCTGTTTGTCAACGGTTGGCGCCTTTGAACCCTTGTCGGTCAAAGAACTGGCCGAAAAAGCCAACCTGAACAAAGGCCAGGCCAGTCGCGCTGCGCAGGCATTGGTCGATCAGGGGCTGGTGCTCAAAGCCGACCACCCGGGCGATGGCCGGGGCGTGGTCTTGACCTTGACCGCCAGCGGGCGAGTTGTTTTCGAGAGTGCGATGGCCATGATCGCACGGCGCAACCAAGAGATCTTTGGTTGCCTGAGTGCCAAAGAACAAATGGCCTTGAGCGCCATGTTGGACAGTTTGATCGCCCACGCCCGCTCGGGCGTTCAAAAGACCGTGCGTCCGGCCATTGCACAAACCCCGCCCACCCGCTGAACCACCGACACGACCACTCTCATGCACACCCCCAGCACCGAAGCGCGTCCTTCAATCTATTACGAGTACGAGGTCTTTCAGCCCTGGCTGGCCTCGGCACACCCTCAACAAGACCGAAAAAAAGTCGTGGTCGTCGGCGCAGGGCCTGCGGGCATGGTCACCGCGCTGGAGCTGGCGCGCCATGGTGTACCGAGCGTCGTGCTGTCGGCCGACTTGCAACTCTCGCAAGGCAGCCGGGCCATTTGCTTTACCCGCCGCTCGATGGAAATCCTGCAGCAGGTCGGTGTGGCCGACCGGATGACCGCAGGAGGTTTGCCCTGGCGTTTTGGCAATTCGTTTTACCGGGGCCAACGCGTGTTCCGGATGGAAGCACCGCACGACACCGATGACCGGTTTTTCCCGATCATCAACGTGCAGCAGCAATTCTTAGAGGAGTACCTGCACGACGCCTGCAAAGCCAACCCGCTGATCGATTTCCGCTGGGGCAACAAGGTGACCCAGTTGGCGCAAAAAGCGGGCTATGCCCTGCTGGAAGTCGATACGCCCGAAGGACCCTATGCGTTGGAGAGCGACTGGGTGGTGGCCGCTGACGGAGGCCGCTCGGGTATCCGCAGCGCCATGAACCTTCAGATGGAAGGGGCGTCTTACGAAGGCTTTTTCGTGATCGCCGACATCCAAATCGACCTGCCCTTGCCCACCGAGCGGTTGGCCTTTTTTGACCCCGAGTGGAACCCTGGCAACACCATTTTGATGCACCGCGAACCGCATGGCATTTGGCGCGTGGACTACCAGTTGCCGCCTGGCGAGACGCCTGAGGAGGCGCTGCGCCCTGAATCGCTCAAGGCCCGTATTGACGCGCAACTGGCCATGATCGGCCATGCGGACAAGCCCTGGAAAATGGATTGGTCTTCGGTTTACTCGGCCCGCACGCTCACCCTGCCCGACTTTGTGCACGGCAGCGTGATTTTCACGGGCGACGCCGCGCACCTGCTGCCGATTTTTGGCGTGCGCGGGGCCAACACCGCGTTTCAAGATGCGCAGTCGCTGGGCTGGCACCTGGCCTTTGTGGTCAAAGGCCTGGCGGGTCAAGAGTTGCTGGCCAATCACAGCACAGAGCGGGTGGGCGCGGCACGTGAAATCATCACCGAAGCAGGCAAAAGCACCCGATTCATGGCACCGCCCAGCCCCGGCTTCCGGTTGTTGCGCGACGCGGTGTTGTCGCTTTCGCTCTCACAAGAATTCGTGCGACCGCTCTACCACTGGCGCACCTCCCGGCCCCACGAATACACCCACTCCATGCTCAACAGCAGGGATGACGACAACGCCCTGTTCAAAAGCGGTCCCGCGCAAGGCGCGCCGCCACAAAACGTGCGCCTTGGCGACCAAGGTGGCGATGGCGATTTTTTGCTCGACCACCTGGGTGGCGGTTTTGACCTGCTGTATTTCACCGACGCCGACCTGCCTGAAGACCTGCAACAGGTGATCAACGCAGCGCGTGCACAAGGCATGCCCTTGAACGTGACCGCGGTCGGCGCTTCAAAGCCTGTGGCGGGCGCAGACAAACATTTGCCCGACGCTGACGGTCACTTGCGTGCCCGCTACGGCGTTCCGGCCCATGGCGGCGCGTATTTGCTGCGCCCCGACCAACACGTTTGCGCACGCTGGCTCACACTCGACGCCGCACGGCTTCAGGCTGCTTTTGCAAACGCGCTACCGCAATGAGGAACACCATGAGCGACCAGCAACTCACCATTGGCGGGCTTGAAACCGTTTACGACGCATTGGCCACCGCCATTGACCAGGCAGGTGCAGACAAGGCACAGCTGTTCCTTGTCAAACTTGCCCTGCTCAATGCCAAGGCTTTGGCCGACGAAAATCTGTTTCAACAGCAGATCAGCGTTGCACTGCAAGACCTCTGAGTGCGGCACGCCCGAGATGATGAAAACCGCTTGAGGCCTTGCGGATATAGGCTGAGGTGATTGCCTGAGTCACCCCACAAGGTGTCACCAGGTGTCGATCGCCAGAGCACCATCGGCGGGCCGTACTCGCCCCGCTTGCAGCCCCGCCACCAGCCAGTCGCGCGTGGTGGCCGGGTCGATGACCGCGTCAATCTCCAGCGTGGCCGCCATGTTGATGGCGCTGCCGTTGTCGTATTGCTGCGCCAGCAGTTGCTCAAACAGCGCCTCACGCTCGGGGCCCTCGGGCAGGGCTTCGAGTTCCTTGCGGTAACCCAGCCGCACCGCACCTTCCAGGCCCATGCCGCCAAACTCACTGGTGGGCCAAGCCACGGTGCTCAGGGTTTCGTGAAAACCCCCTCCGGTCATGGCCATCGCGCCCAAGCCATAGCCCTTGCGCAGCACCACGCTGAGCAGCGGCACCCGCAGGTGCGCGGCGGCCACAAACATGCGTGAGACGTGGCGCACCTGTGCCAGTGCCTCGGTGTCGGGACCGACCATGAAGCCGGGCGTGTCCACCAAGCTCACGATCGGCAGACCGTGTGCGTTGCACAGCTGCATGAAGCGGGCTGCTTTGTCGGCGGCATCGGCGTCGATCGCGCCGCCCAGGTGCAGCGGGTTGTTGGCCATGAGGCCCACTGGGCGCCCTGCGATCCGCGTCAGCGCCGTGTGGATGCCCACGCCAAAGCCGCTGCGCAGATGCAAAAGGCTGCCCTTGTCGGCAATGCCCTGCATGGCGGCGCGGGTGTCGTACACGCGCACACGGTTTTCGGGCACCACATGGCGCAGGGCCTCTGCGGGTGGTGCTTGCCATTCGGTTTGCGCGCCTTGAAAGCACGACAGGTAATGCCGCGCCGCGGCCACCGCCTGCGCTTCGTTGCCAACCAGAATGTCGATCACGCCATTGCCGTGCTGCACGTCGCTTGGGCCAATTTGTTCGGGCTTGAAAACGCCCAAGCCCCCGCCTTCGACCATGGCGGGGCCGCCCATGCCGATGTTGCTGCCAGCAGTGGCGATGATCACGTCGCAGCAGCCCAGCAAGGCCGCGTTGCCCGCAAAGCAGCGCCCGGCCACCACGCCCACCACCGGCACCTGGCCATTGAGGCGAGCAAAGGAGGCAAAGGTGGCCAGGTTCAGCCCCGCGACGATGGCGACATCCACATCACCCGGGCGGCCGCCACCGCCTTCGGCAAACAGCACCACGGGCAGCTTGTTTTGTAAAGCCACGCCCAGCATGCGGTCGGTCTTTTGGTGGTTGCGCATGCCTTGCGTGCCCGCAAGCACGGTGAAGTCATAGGCCATGACGACCACGCGCTGGCCGTGAATACAACCGATGCCGGTGACCATGCCATCAGCGGGTGTGTTGCGCATCAAATCGTCTGCACTGCGGCGGCGGCTTTGCGCGGCCACGGCCAGCGCGCCATATTCCACAAACGAATCGGGGTCGCACAAATCGGCGATGTTCTCGCGTGCGGTGCGCAGGCCGGTGGCGTGGCGCTTGGCCACGACTTCGGGGCGCTGCGCATCTTGCGTGAAGGCCAGTCGGTCTTGCAGCTTTTTCAGGTCTGCGCGCTCTGCGGGTGCGGCACCTGGGCTTGCGTGCTCGGCGGGCAGTGTCTGACCGGGCTCAGCACGGGCCGCTGCCTCAGACAAAGGTGCCAGCGTCATCAACACATCGCCCTCGCCTACCGTTTCGCCTGCCTGGTAGTACATCTCGGTCAAACGCCCGGCCTGCGGTGCCCGGATTTCGTGCTCCATTTTCATGGCTTCCAGAATCACCAGCACGTCACCTGGCGCCACGGACTCACCCGGCTGAACGAGCCACTGCACCACTTGGGCCTGAAGAGGGGAATGGATGTTTTGCATCCGGCCATTGTGCGGCGCTGCGCCGGGAACAGCAGGTCAAGTTCGGGACAATTTAAACTGGGATTTTCTTAAACACAAAGACCTGTTCATGAACTTCGAACCCCTCATTGAGTTGACCCGCAACGGCGTACAGGAATGCGTGCACATGGGCGCACTGGCCGTGACCAACACCGAGGGCCGTGTGCTGGCGCAGGTGGGCAACCCCCACTGGTTGTGCTTCACCCGCTCCACCCTCAAGGCCATGCAGGCCCTGCCGCTGGTGCAGTCGGGTGGGGTGGCGCATTTTGGCTTGACCCCCTCAGAACTCGCCATGATGTGCGCCAGCCACAACGGCGAAGACATGCACGTCGAGCAGGTCACGTCCATCCTGCGCAAAAGCGGCAGCAGCACAGGGCAAATGCGCTGCGGTTGCCATGTGCCTTACCGCTTCACCTTTTTTGACCGCCCGATGCCCGAAGGCTTTGCCTACGACGAGCGGCACCACAACTGCAGCGGCAAGCACAGCGGTTTTTTGGCCTACTGTGTGCAGCACGGCTTGCCCACCGACAGCTACACCGAGGTTGACCACCCCCTGCAGCAATGCATTCGCCAGGCGGTGGCGCACTTAGCAGGGTTAGATGAGCAAGAGCTGGCGCTGGGCATCGACGGCTGCTCTGCCCCCAACTACGCCATGCCTTTGTCGCGACTGTCCCGCAGCTATGCGCGGCTCGCCAAGCCCGAATCGGACGGCCTGTATGGCGAGAGCTTGCAACAACTGGGCGAGGCGATGAGCGCCCACCCTGAACTGGTCTCAGGCACCGACCGCAACGATGCCGATTTCATGCGCGCCAGTCGGGGCGACTGGGTCACCAAAGTGGGTGCCGACGGCGTGCAGGTGGTGGGCAGCCGTTCGCGGGGGCAGGCCTTGGCCATCAAGATCATGGACGGCAACAAGGCGGCGCTGTTTGCCGCCACCGTGGAGGCGCTGGACCAAATGGGTTGGCTGGACGATACCCAGCGCCAAGAACTGGCCCCGTGGCGTGCTCAGGTGTTGCTGAATGTGGCGGGGGCGCCGGTGGGCGAGCGGCGCAGCGTGTTCAAGTTGCGGTATTCCTGTTGAATCGGTACGCTGAAATCTTGAACAACACTCAAGGGATGGCTTTTTAGTAGGAGCCCATTCCTGTGGGCGATGGGTGTGGAACACGCCCTGCAAACCCTCAAGGCGCTGGGTGGTCTGGGATGGATCGCCAGTCTTTGTCAGCGCTTGCCAAAAATCGCTGTGCCCACCCGCAGCATGGTGCTGCCCTCGGCGATGGCCGCGGCCATGTCGGCGCTCATGCCCATCGACAAGGAGTCCAGCGGCATGCCTTGAGCGCGCAATAGCTCGAACAGGTCTTTGGCCTGGCGGTGCACCGCGCGCATCAGCGCATCGGTTTCGGCGGGTTCGGGTATGGTCATCAGGCCACGCAAGCGCATTCGCGGCAAAGCGGCGACGGCCTGTGCCAATGCCGGCACCTCCAGCGGGCTCACGCCCGACTTGCTCTCGCCACCGTCCACATTCACCTGAATGCACACCTGCAAAGGCGGCAGGTGCTCTGGTCGCTGCTCGGACAGGCGCTGGGCGATTTTGAGGCGGTCCACGCTGTGCACCCAGTCAAAGTGCTCGGCCACCAAGCGCGTTTTGTTGCTCTGGATCGGACCGATGCAATGCCACTGCAAGGGCAAATCGCGCAAGGTGATGATCTTGTCCACGGCTTCTTGGATGTAGTTTTCGCCAAAGGCGTTCTGCCCGGCAGCATGTGCTTGGCGTACCGCATCGGCTCCCCATGTTTTGGATACGGCCAGCAGTTGCACGCTGTCCGGTGTGCGGCCAGCGGCTTGGCAGGCGGCCAAAATTTGTGTCTTTACGCGTGCAATGTTGTCGGCAATCATGGTGGTCATGGCTTGAGCGTACCAAAAGCCTTTGTGTCACCCAATGGTCAGGTCAAAGCACCCGGTGCGCGCCAGAACACCGACAGGCTGCTAAATTAGCCCTTTTATCCACTCTAAAAAGAGACGACCATGAGCCCAATCGCCGCCAAAACATACGAAACCGCACCCGCCCGAAAAGTCGCCTTTTTGGGCTTGGGCGTGATGGGTTACCCCATGGCCGGTCACTTGGCTCGCGCCGGCCACCACGTCACCGTGTACAACCGCAGCGCTGCCAAAGCCGCTGCCTGGGCCGCCGAGTGCCCCGGAAACGCCACAGCGCCCACTCCGCGTGAGGCCGTTGCCGGTGTGGACATCGTGTTTGCCTGCGTGGGCAATGACGCCGATCTGCGCAGCGTGGTGCTGGGCCCAGACGGTGCTTTTGCTGGCATGAAGCCCGGCGCGATTTTTGTGGACCACACCACGGCCTCTGCCGAAGTGGCCCGCGAGCTGTACGCCGAAGCCCAAAAACGCGATTTGCATTTTGTGGATGCCCCAGTTTCGGGCGGTCAAGCCGGCGCGCAAAACGGCATGCTCACCGTGATGTGTGGTGGCGATGCTGCAGCGTTTGATAACGTCAAGCCAGCGGCCATGGCGTTCTCCCGTGCTTTTACCCTGTTGGGTGCCTCTGGTGCAGGTCAGTTGGCCAAAATGGTCAATCAGATTTGCATTGCGGGTTTGGTGCAGGGTTTGTCCGAGGCGATCGCTTTCGGTCAACAAGCTGGCCTGGACATGCACCAGGTGCTGGACGTGATTGGTAAAGGTGCTGCGCAAAGCTGGCAACTGGACAACCGCGGCAAGACCATGGCCGACGACAAGTTTGAGTTCGGTTTTGCAGTCGATTGGATGCGCAAAGACCTGGGTCTGGTGCTGGACGAAGCCAAGCGCAATGGTGCTCGCCTGCCCGTGACCGCCTTGGTGGACCAGTTTTATGCCGACGTGCAAAAAATGGGCGGTGGGCGTTGGGACACGTCGAGCCTGATCCGCCGTTTGCGCTGATCGCCAAGGACACCCCGCATAAGGGGGACTTGAAACAAAAAAACGACCCAAGGGTCGTTTTTTTGATGGGGACTCAGCGCTTCAGCGCGTATTGGTCGGTTGGCTCAGGCGCTGAAGTTCTTCTTCAGAAATTTCGTCAAAAACCCGAACCACTTTCACCACCCCGCCCATGCCTCGCACGATGTCGGTGGCCCGTTTGGCTTCGCGGCTGGTGACCCGGCCCATCAGGTACACGATGCCGCGCTCGGTGACCACTTTCACGGCATTGGCCTGCAGGTCTTTGGCATCAATGAAGGCGGCCTTGACGCGGCTGGTCATCACCGTGTCTTTGGAGCGTTGGGTCAGTGAGCTGGCGGGCATCTGTGCCAAATCGTTCACCACCGACACCACGTTTTCCTGGCTCTGGGCAATCTTTTCGATGCGCTCTTTTTCGGCCGCTGTGGTGACTTCGCCAGTCAGCAGCACTTTGCGGTTGAAGCTGGTCACGTTCAAATGGACGCGATCGCCCAACTCTTGGCGCACGGCTGAGGCAATTTTGATTTCAATCGCCTGGTCTTCCACTTGTGCACCCGAGGTGCGGCGGTCGGTGACCATGATGCCGGTGGCGACCGCGCCGCCCAAAAGCAAAGGTGCACAGCCCGACAGACCCGTCACGGCCACGGCCAATACGGCACCCGAAAACACCAGAGATTGAAGATTGCGTTTCATTTAAAGAGACTCCTGTTCGCCCAATAATTGGGTATCGATGCCATCACACAGACAGTGCAGCACCAAGTGCTGCACTTCACAAATTCGTGCCGCCCGCTCATGGGGCACACACACATGCACATCGGTTTCACGCAGTTGGCGAGCCAACGCGCCGCCTTGGTGACCGGTCAAGCCCAGTACGCTCATTTCCCGCTCATGTGCCGCTTGCGCGGCCTGAACCAGCGCAGGTTCGTTGCCATCAACGCTGATGAGCACCAACACATCGCCCGTCTGACCGAGTGCCAACACCTGCTTGGCCAGCGCCTGACCATCGCTCCAGCGGGTGGCCATCAGTGCGTCAGAGGACAAGCACACGGCAGCCAGACCCGGACGGTCCCGTTCAAAACCACCCACCAAGAGATTCACCAAGTACTGGGCCAAGGCGGTGGATGGGCCCAAACCGCCCACCAACACTTTGCCGCCGCCCGTGACCGAGGCCAAAACCGCCTGCACAGCCGCATCCACCGGCTTGGCCAAAGTTTCGGCCACCTGGTAGTGCAAATCTGCGCTGTCAATGAAGTGTTGTTGGATTCGAAGGTCTAGCATGCGCTGGCGATGATAACCCCGACCTCCATGCTGTTTCACCCGCTAGAGGTCAAATCCCATCCCAACAAGGTGTGTTGGCTGCCTTAAATGGTTTTAGCTGGCGTCAAAAGCCGCCTGTAACCACTGCGGCCCCGTTGCCTCGATGGTCACCACATCAAAGCGGGCGGGGGGCAGACTGCGCCAGCGCAGCAGGTAATGTTGGGCCGCAAAAATGATGCGCCGCTGCTTGGCATACCCGATGCTGGCCGCCGCGCCGCCGTGGTCCGTGCGGCTTCGCTGGCGAACCTCGATGAACACCACCGTGCCATCGCTCGCTTGCATGATCAGGTCGATTTCGCCGCCACCTCGGCCAGGCGTCCGATAATTGCGCTGCAGCAAGCGCAAGCCAAGCGCCTGCAAATAGGCCAGCGCCTCGTCTTCGCCCGCATCGCCTCGGGCTTTGGTGGTCGGTCCCACCCCGTCTTTTTTGAGGAATTGCATTGACTCCGTCTCCCTTGTCTGCATCGTTCGCCAAAGCCCTGGAGGCTGCCCAAGATGCTGCCGGATCGCAAAACCACCCGGCCAGCACACTGTATGTCGTGGCCACCCCGATTGGCAACCTGGCTGACATCAGCCTGCGCGCGCTGCATGTGTTGGCCAAAGTCGATGTGGTGGCTTGCGAAGACACCCGGCACACCCAGCAGC